>NZ_JBMPPJ010000008.1:0-302786 GCF_049339865.1 Undibacterium sp. TC9W
CGCCTGCTTGACCTTGGTCGAGCAGTTTGCGGAACATTTCAACGCCAGTACATGTTGTTTTGACTGTGTCTTTGATACCGACGATTTCGATCTCTTCGCCAACTTTGACGATACCGCGTTCGATACGACCAGTAACGACTGTACCGCGACCGGAGATGGAGAATACGTCTTCTACTGGCAACAGGAAGGCGCCGTCAACTGCGCGTTCTGGTGTTGGGATGTAGGAATCGAGTGCATCAGCCAGTTTCATGATGGCTTCTTCGCCCAGAGGACCTTTGTCGCCTTCGAGGGCCAGTTTAGCGGAACCTTGAATGATAGGCAGGTCGTCGCCTGGGAATTCGTATTTGGACAGCAATTCACGAACTTCCATTTCAACCAGTTCCAGCAACTCAGCGTCATCAACCATGTCGCATTTGTTCAGGAATACGATGATGTATGGAACGCCAACTTGACGTGCCAACAGGATGTGTTCACGAGTTTGCGGCATTGGGCCGTCTGCTGCGGAGCAAACCAGGATCGCGCCATCCATTTGAGCCGCGCCTGTGATCATGTTTTTAACATAGTCAGCATGGCCTGGGCAATCGACGTGGGCGTAGTGACGACCAGCTGTTTCGTACTCAACGTGGGCTGTATTAATAGTAATACCGCGCGCTTTTTCTTCTGGTGCTGCATCGATCTGGTCGTATGCTTTAGCTTCGCCGCCGAATTTTTTCGACAATACTGTTGCAATCGCTGCTGTCAGTGTGGTTTTACCGTGATCAACGTGACCAATTGTACCGACGTTGACGTGCGGCTTGGTGCGCTCGAACTTACCTTTTGCCATTTTGGACTCCTAACGATTTTGATGAGAATGCTCAGGCACGCGCCCGACAAATCAGACTTGAAAACACCAGACAACCTTGGTGCCCTTGACGTGGATTGAACACGTGGCCTCTCCCTTACCAAGGGAGTGCTCTACCACTGAGCTACAAGGGCAGCTTGCTGCGCAAAACCCCGCGCAAGTAAAACTGGAGCGGGTGAAGGGAATCGAACCCTCGTCATAAGCTTGGAAGGCTTCAGCTCTACCATTGAGCTACACCCGCAAAGGCCACCACTTCAGCCGCTAATTTCTAAATTCAATTCTTTACCTGTGGTGGAGAGGGCTGGATTCGAACCAGCGTACTCGTAAGAGAACAGATTTACAGTCTGTCGCCTTTAACCACTCGGCCACCTCTCCGCAGGGAACCCCGAATTATGGAGATACTCGCCCCAACTGTCAACACCCTTTTGAGAATTTCTTACTCAAACAGAAGTGGGATTTACCGGAAAATTCTCTAAATAATTGATTTTATTCATTATTTATAAAATCATATGTATTAAAAAGATACGGCAAAAATCCGCATCAGATGAGACATCTTGCTCCGCCATGCCTTTGTTGCAACTTTCCTACAATCACCATTGCGTGCAAGCTCAAGGTATGATGTTGACACCCTACTACACACGCTAGCCATGGCCCGCACCCTCGCATCCGATTATCAATTGCAGCGCGACGATATCCTGGAAAAGGCGGCGACTGCCTTTGCCAACTATAGCTACCCCGGCACCTCCATGAGCGCACTGGCGCAGACCTGCGGTACCTCAAAAGCCAGGCTCTACCACTACTATCCCAGCAAAGAAGCCATTTTGTTTGATTTGCTGAACCGTTATACACAAGTGCTGATACGCCTGGCGGAGAGTCATCATGACTTGCCGACGCTGATTGCGGCCTTCCTGGCGGAATATGAGCATTCACAGACCCGTCATATCGCCTTACTAAATGATGTGAAATTCCTGGAAGAACCGCAGCGCAAGCTGATACTTGATGCGCAAAGGAAAATCGTCGAATTGTTTGCTGGCGCGATACAACGCAGCTTTCCAGACCGCACCACAGCACAAAACCGCAGTGCCATCACCATGCTCCTGTTTGGCATGATCAACTGGACCTTTACCTGGCTGAAACCGCATCAGGATGCCGACAAGATCTCATATGCCGACTTTGCCGTGCTGGTGACGCAGATTTTCATGCAGGGTATGCTTGGCGTGCCTGTACTGGCACCAGAAAAAACGAAGGCCTAAGTTACTGAGTTGTTTGGCCTGCATGATCACTGCAATTTAGTTTCTGGCGTGGGCAATCTGGTAAAACTCCAGTCCCTCAAAAGCGCCCAGTTCCAGCGAAAGTTCACTGATGCGCGTTGCCAGTTTGCGGCTCAGGCCGACTGCCACGAAACGCCATTCAGAGCGCCCTTCCTTGCAACTGATGTTCAGGGTTCCTGTCGCAATTTCATAGCCACGCGCAAGGGCCATTTTGCGCAGGACATCTTCGCGCGGGATATAGCCCCGGCGGAATTGCATGGTGATCGCCACCGCTGGCCGGGAGGGCAGCCAGGCCTCAATTCTGGACACCCAGATCATGCAAGCTGCCGACAAAAACGCCAGCAGGATCGCAGCGGCATAAAAGCCGACGCCAACCATCACGCCTATGGCTGACGACGCCCATAAAGATGCTGCCGTTGTCAGACCACTGATGGTAAAACCTTCGCGCATGATGACGCCAGCACCGAGAAAACCTATGCCGGTGACTATGCCTTGTATGGTACGTGAAGGGTCAAGATTAACCGGAGAAAGCGCCCGCCCGCCAAACCAGAAATCAGGGTAACCAGCGATCACTACCAGGGCTGCCGATGCCATGCATACCAGGCCATAAGTCCGCATGCCAGCAGCACGCCCATGATAAGAACGCTCATAGCCAACCACAAAACCCAATAGCATGGCGCCAGTCAGATTCAGGAAGATAATGACATTGGCATGCAATTCAGAGGCGGACCAGAAACTCATGAAATAACTGGAGAGAGATACTGTCATCAGTTGGCCTCGAAATGAGCTAAATTATATATCTGTCAGTGTAGCAAGCAGGTATCTGACGGACCAGTAAAACATCGTCAAATCAAAGCAATAGCTGACCTAGTGTCAGCTATGCGTTATAATCGTCTTTCTCTTTCATTGGGGAGTAGCCTGCTCCGGTTAAATCCGGGGAAAACGCATCAACATACTTGGCCATCTGGTCATGGTGCGTTTGATACGATTTGCCGCAAGTGCGCCGATTGTATTGGGCAAGACCTTTGATAGTTATGTTTCTGCTGACCAGGGATGGGGCGGGATGTAACTGTCATCGGACAAAATTGCCCCATCCCGCCTATTCTCATGGAAGCTTTCCTCGTCTCAGTACTCGCTGTCACCGTTGGTGAAATTGGTGACAAAACACAATTGCTCGCACTGCTATTGGCTGCGCGCTATAAAAAACCTGGCCCTATCGTGCTGGGCATCCTGGTCGCTACACTGGCCAACCACACCCTCGCCGGCCTGGTCGGACAACTGGTTGCCACGCATATTGATGCTACTGTCATGCGCTATCTGCTGGGCCTGTCTTTTCTAGCAATCGCTGCCTGGACGTTAAAACCAGATGAAATGGATGATGGGGGTATCAATGAAAGCCGTTATGGCGTTTTCATGCTGACTTGCGTGACTTTCTTCATCGCTGAAATTGGTGACAAAACCCAGTTGGCGACAGTCGCGCTGGCCGCCAAATATTCTGACCTGACGATGGTGATCGCCGGGACCACACTGGGCATGCTGATTGCTGATGTACCAGCGGTATTCCTGGGCAAGATTGCTGCACCGAATTTCCCTTTCAAGTACGTGCGGTGGTGTGCTGCGGCAGTTTTTGCGGTGCTGGGTCTGCTGGTTTTACTGGGTATGGAATTCAAGTTTTGAATGCAAATGTAAATAGCCATGTTGACATGGCAAGACCATAGAATGATGATACAGACATGATTACGATTTACCACAATCCACGTTGTTCAAAGTCGCGCGAAACACTGGCGCTGGTACAGGCATACGCGGATGAAAACCAGTTAGCCTTGCAAGTCATTGATTATCAAAAAGCAGCTTTGAATTTTGCTGAATTGCAAAGTCTGCTCACAGCTCTGGGCGCCGACGATGTGCAAGTTATGCTACGCAACAACGAGCCTGAATATGTCAGCCTGAGTCTGGCAACTGCAGATTCGGCAACAGCCTTGTCAGCCATTGCAGCACACCCGCACTTGTTGCAAAGACCGATAGTCACTTACCAGAATAAAGCGGCCATAGGACGTCCGCCGGAACACGTCCTCTCCCTGTTCAAGAAAGCCTGAGCCGCCATGTCAGAATTTAAACTTGCCGCTGGCAGCCACGTCAAATTTGGGGCTATCTCCACCCAGTTGTACCCCATCCTGCGCCAGGGCCTGGCAGCAGACATGCCACGCCAGGGTTTCCAGGAAGAAGCAGCTACGCCCGCAGGCGGCATCATGGTTGGTGAACTGATGGCTTATTTTGCCGCCTGCGCCGCCTTCTGCAAAGCCACCAGTAACCTGCATCATGAGCACCAGCAGGTATTGGGAGAATTCGTCAATGCGTTGCAAAGCCAGCATGGTGAAAAACCCCAGATGCCGGAACTGGAAAACATTGCGGTTGCCGCAGGCTTGCCAGTGATACTGGAAATAGAATTGGGGGAAGACTGCGTACTCAAGGCTGACACACACTTTGTCTCTGACAATGAAGCAGAGAAAAGCTGGAAGCTGTGGCGGAGTGGCATCTTGCAACGCGAGGGCGGCATCCCGGCATCCTGGATCAAGAAATTTTTTTTCCCGCGCCTGCTCGATTATCGCGATGTCGCCAGCTCACGCAGCCCGCGCTCGCTGGAACAAACCACGGATACCGCCTTAATGGTAGGCGGTCTCATGCAATCCTGGCACAAGGATACGCCGGCAGATCTATTGCATGCTTTTCGCAAGCAATATGGCAGAATCAATTTCTCTCAGCACAGCAGTTTTGATGAAACTGCCCTGGAGCGCTTTTTCAACCTGAACCCCATGCTGGACCCTGCCACCCGTCTATTGAATCAAATGACGATATGGCAAGACATTGATGCCCTCGCCAAGAAGCAGGAAATTCCTCTGACTTGAACGACCAGAATAAGAAAATCCCGCCGTGAATTCAGTCACTGGCGGGATTTTTTTAACTGGAAGGACTCCGCTTGACGAAGAACAGGGCCGTACCTATCGCCATCAGTATCCCGCCAAAAAACCGGTTCTGGCTCTTCAGCCATTTAGGATCGCGAAAGTATCGCTGCATCGTGGATGCGGCAAATGCATAGCCATGCATAACCACCAGGTCAATCGCGCACATGGTCACGCCCAGTATCAGTAACTGCGGCAACAATGGCGCATCGTGAGAAATAAATTGGGGCAATACCGCCACCATGAAAATGATGCCCTTGGGATTGGTCGCATTCGTCAAAAAACCCGTCAAGAAGCGCCTGGACATGGCTGGCACCTGCGTAGTGGTGGCTTGATCCGCGCCGCCATCATTCGCAGCAGGGACATCAATTTTGGCACGCCATTGACTGATACCCAGATAAATCAGGTAGAGCGCACCTATAGTTTTGACAACGCTGAAAGCAAACTCTGAAGCCATCAGGATAGAACCAACACCAGCACCGGCAATTGCCAGTATCAACAATAAACCTGCCTGCAAGCCCATGATGGTGCCACTGGCTTTTTTGACGCCATAATTCAGGCCATGCGACATCGACAAGACAGCGCCTGAGCCGGGAGATACTGCGATAACGCAGGCTGCAAAGAAGAAAGTAAGCCAGGTAGTGAAGTGCATGAGATTTGTCCCGCTAAGATGATGAATGGTGTCAGGACATTGTAACGCCAAGGCTTTAACCTTGCAGTCAGTACAAGCACTTAGCGCTTATTATGCATGCGCCTAACCACGCATCATGGCAGCGAGTAACTGGCTCTTCAGGGTTTTGATGAGTGCAGTCTCGTCTGGCGGTACACCTTCATCGGCGTTCACATTACGGTCTGCGTAGAACAGGCCCAGCGGTTTTTTCTGTATCACCAAAGGCAGGATGATGAAGCTGCGTGCATCTGGCAGCAATTGTTTGTGCCAATCAGGCAACAGGTTTTGTATCTTGGGTACCGATGCATCAGAGATCATCAGATCAACATTATTGCTCATCGCCAGATGGAACAGGTTCTGGTCTGGCTTGCCGCTGAAGGCAAAACCTCTTTGCCTTTCCTGATAATTCTCGCCTATCGCCAGTCGCGCCACATAACGCACTGTCTGCAGGTCACGCAGGCAGACTGCGGCAAAACGAAAACCCATGCTGCTATACAAGGTTTCCAGCACCAGCAGGATCAGGTCATTCAGTTTGAAATTGTCAGATGCCAGCATTTGCGTAACATCCTGCACGCCGGCCAGCAAGAGATCGCGGGCCTGCTTGGGCTTGCCGCTGGGGTGACGCTCATCATTCTGGATTTCGCCAGCTTCATAATTTTGCAGCAAGAGATCATTTGGTACACCATTGGTGGTGTTGTCATCGGCTTCCCCGATATGGATATCGCCCATGGCAATATCCATACTCTTGGCCAGTTGCCTGGTTTCAGTCTCTACCTTGACGAGCATCTCATCGAGTACGGCCTGGTCAAAATCCAGTGCCTTGCCGTATTTTTGTAATAAGGGTTTGGCTTTTTCACTGAGGGTGCCGACACCGGCGTTCATGATGGTTGATGCCAGCGCATCACTGAAGCTGGCAACCTGGCGCAACCATTCAGCACGAGTATTCACTTTCTTCAATTCACCGCCTGGCAAAGGCAACAGCGATTGCACGATAGTGTCAGGTATCTTCCACTCTTGCAGGGCCATCTCGCCAAAGCGCTCATAGCTGCACCCCAGCAATGTGGAGGCAGCTTCCTGTGAGGTAGTATGCCCGGTCTGCAACATGGCTTGTATGCGGCTATACAGGGTATGGTCGTAAGAAGCCACCAGGATCTTGCCGACATTTTTGAACAAGGCTGCCACTGCCGCTTCTTCGCCATCCTGGAAGCGCCCGCGCGCGGCCATTTCACGTCCTACTATGCTGGCGCACAAGGCCTGCACCAGCTCACGTCTGACGCTGTTGGCATGGCTTTTATCCTTGAAGCAATCGACCAGCAACATCGCCATGGCACTGGTCTTGATGCTGTTAAAGCCTAGCAGGAAAATCGCCCGTGAGATGGTGGTGACAGGCGCGCCTGTACTGGTGCGGTAATGAATGGTATTCGACAGCCTGAGTATTTTTTGCGTCAGGGCGACATCGGCCAGCACAAAATGCGCAAGCTTGGCGACCGGGTCTTCACTGGATGAAGTAATTTCAACGACCTTGGTAATCGACACACCCAAGGTTGGCAAACTACTCTCTTCATTGATTTGCCTGATCAACCGGTCACGCGGTAATTCTGGTGCGTGCTGCTCCAGATGTACAGAAGCTTGGATAGTCATGGTCTCCGCAACTACTTATTTTCTTAACAAAACCATTCTGAAGTCTGGTAGCTTAATTTTTATATTTGATTTTTATCATTAATCTTTATTTGGCAACCCGGGCAGCATTGATACCGTATTTTTTCTGCAATTCATCATACAGGCCGCGTATCGCTTTCAGGCGCGGATTCATGGGATCAAGGCGACGCGCTGACTCAATCAGATTGCGCGCAAGTTCGCCAGTGGCATGATCCCAGCCCATGTTTTCCAGACATTTCAAGGCTGCCAGTGCGGCATTCAAGACCACTTGCGGGTTGTCAGGTGACTTGCGTGCGGCAGCTGCCATCATTTCCACAGAGCCACGGAAATCGCCCTGTTTGGCTTTTTGCACACCCATAGCAACCAGGTCCATGACTTCTTTCTGGCTGCGCTGTGCCAGCTCCTTGGCAAGATGTCCTTTACCTGCACTTTCAAACACGCCCATGGCCTTGCTCATGACTTGCTGATTGCTGGCGTTTTTCATGACGTCGAGAATAATCTCGGAAGCATTGCCTTCCTGATTATTTTCAAGACAACTTTTTGCCAGGCCCAGTTTGGCTTCTGTCGAAAGACCTATGTCTTCACGCGTCGCGGCCACGGCATTGTCAAGTTCTTCACTCAAGCGGGCGTCACCCGTCTTGGCATGCACCATGGCGGCAGAAATCGCCCGTACGGCCGCCGTTTTTTTCATGCCCACCATGTTCTTTTCGAGATCACGGATAACGGATTTGGCCTGTTCGGTATCCCCCTTCTTGACCAGGGCATCGACCAGGTTCATATGATCTTCAGGGTCACGGAACTCGGAGAACTTGGCTTTGCTGACGACTTTTTTGAAGACATTTTCAGCGGTTTCTATATCACCGGTCTCAAGGGATATCTTGCCCAGCTTGCGCAAACGCCTGACGGCATGCGGGGAAACGCCAACGGCGACATCAAGCACCTCTTTTGCCGCAGGCAGCTCACCGACCATTTCATGGGTCTTGGCCAGCCAGTCATAGGCATCCATGTATTTATTGTTTTCTGCTACCAGGTTTTTCAGGATGTCTTCAGCTTCCTGGTATTTACCCTGCATGAACAGGGTCTTGGCCAGGCCCAGGCGCGCCCAGGCCACGGCCTTTAATTCAAATAAATATTTATATAATTCTTCGGCCTCAGCCGCCTCTCCCTGTATCACATGCAATTCAGCACGCAGGCGCATGAAATCTATCGCGTATTTGGGATAATCACGCTCACCATGGTGGCAGGCCATGATCGCTTCCGGGATGGAGCCCTGTTCCATCAAGTTATAGACGTCGACAAAGGCCTTGCGCTTTTCCAGGGCGCGGATAACGCGCTCCAGCAGCATATCGGCAGTAAACGGTTTGAGCAGGTAGTCAGAAGGCGCAAGTTCAGCAGCGCTGACAACCTTGGCATAGGAGCGCTCTGCCGTCACCATGATGAAGATGGTCGATAAAGGTGCCAGCTTGTGGTGACGCATGTCTTCCAGCAGTTGCTGGCCATCCTGGCCGACACCCAGGTCATATTCGCACAATATCAGGTCAAACACCTTGGACTGTATGGTGCGTACGGCTATACCGGCAGAAAGCCCGTGCTCTATCTTGGTGATACCGCACA
This sequence comes from Undibacterium sp. TC9W, assembly GCF_049339865.1. NCBI lineage: Bacteria > Pseudomonadati > Pseudomonadota > Betaproteobacteria > Burkholderiales > Oxalobacteraceae > Undibacterium > Undibacterium sp. TC9W. The sequence continues at coordinate 9,016 of NZ_JBMPPJ010000008.1, forward strand.
GATTCAGCATATTGTGCAAACTGACCCGCATACCTGAATGCGGCTCGATGAGCAGTGCCCTGATGTCGCTGAGTTCGCTCATTTCAACCTTTAGCGTAATTTATTGTTGATCTCGCTACAGCGCGTACCGACCTGTCGTCCTTGATCGGCAAACCCCGTTAAGCCTGAATTGGCTTACATGATCATTTCATTATATTAAAGTGACGGCGCATTAATATGGAAACTTTACCCCTATGCGGCAACAATGTTGCAAGGCTTTAACATATTTAACGCATTTACTTGAATATCCGCGCCAACAAAAGAACAAACAGGGAAATCAATATCGTAGAAGCGAAGGGAAAGGAAAAATTGCGGCCAAACAATTTAAAACGTACATCACCTGGTAAACGACCTATACCCAGCTTTTCCAGCCAGGGTAAGAGGCTGGAAAAAACCACGACAGCGATAAAAATAGTGAGTACCCAGCGTAGCAAAGCCTGCTCCTGTTTAATTGCCAAATAGCAATTGGCTATAATTTATATCAATTCAATAGCCATCATAAGCGGTGACTGCGGTCCAGGCGCAATAAATTTTCTGGTAATTCCACGCCATGTCCCATGACCAGCACTTTGAACAACTCCCCCATTTCCGCTGGCGACACCAGCTTTTGCAGGGCATTGGCCTGTGGCAGGTAGTCCATGACTTGTTCTGGTGAGGTGCGCGCCAGCACATCGGCTATACCGGCTGCTGTCAAAAAACCAGCCTGGCTGGCGTAATTCAATAAGTCCAGTCCCGCAGCCAGGCCTGCCCTGGCCATGGCAGTAAAATCGACATGGGCGGTGATGTCCTGCAAACCCAGTAAATAAAAGGGATCAGGATGGGCATGATGGCGGTAATGACACATCAGACTGCCTTGGTGACGCTGCGGGTGATAATACTCGGCAGCCGGGAAACCATAATCTATCAGTATCGCTGCCGCTGGCTTGCCGCTGGTGAGCAACATCGCGGCAAGGCTGTGCATGAAACCACTGGCGATTGCATGGACTTCAGTCAGATAACCGACCGGCAATTCATCTGCATAAGGGATTTGTGCAATCTTGCCAGGACTGCAAGCCTGTGGCTGTTCACGGAATATCAGTCTTGGCACGCTGTCTTCATCCACCACTGCCACACCAACTTCATGCCAGCCTTCCGCAGTCTTGATGACAAGATCGACAGGCATGGCATCCAGTACCTCATTCCCCAGTACAATGCCAGAAAAAGAGTCTGGCATTTTTTGCAACCATTGTACTTGTGAAAAGCCTTTCAGCAATTCTTCCTGACGTGCACGCAGTTCGCCGGACAATTCCACGATAAAATAGCGCTCTATCACGATTCCAGACAATTGACATTCCGACAAAAAATCCAGGGCAAGCTTGCCCGTGCCTGCGCCGAACTCCATGACTTCGGCGGCTGTTTGACTGAATAACTGACTTGCCAGCCTGGCCAGGGTAGCCCCAAATAGCGGCGACATTTCCGGTGCGGTTGTAAAATCACCGTCTTTGCCTAATTTTGTGGCACCACCGCTGTAATAGCCAAGGTCAGGCGCATATAGCGCAAGTTCCATGTAGCGCGAAAACGGTATCCAGCCCTGATGTAGATGGATGTCGTCGATAATCAGTTGTTGCAAGGCAGATGAAGCGGCTAGCGCATCATCGCCAGGCACAGGTAGAGATAATTTATGCATAGCCGCATTGTATTGAAAACGCAGTAATCCTTGTTAAGAATTTCCATGAGCGACATGACAAGTAAGCAAACCACAAACCGCACAGCGCTGATCACCGGTGCCGCCAAGCGCATAGGACGGCATATCGCCCTGCATCTGGCGCAGCAGGGTTGGGATATTCTTGTTCATTATGGCAATTCGGCGGCTGAAGCGCAGACCCTGGTGACAGAAATCCAGGCACTGGGCCGCCGTGCCCATGCCTTGCAGGCCGACCTGGCAAATGAAACGGCAACGCATGCATTGCTGCCGGCAGCGATAGCCGCCATGGGCAAGATAGATTGCATCGTCAACAATGCCTCGCTGTTTGCAGAAGATGATGTACACAGTTTCAGCCAAGCCAGCCTGGACAGGCATATGCATGCCAACCTGGCGGCACCCGTCATATTGGCGCAAGCCCTGTATGCCGTAACAGCAGATGGCGAACAGACTTGCGTCATCAATCTGCTGGATCAAAAGCTGTACAACCTGAATCCCGATTTTTTGTCTTATACCCTGTCCAAGGCAGCACTGCAATGTGCGACGACGACACTGGCGCAGGCGCTGGCCCCTAAAGTACGGGTAGTTGGCGTTGCGCCCGGCATCACGATGGAATCAGGCCATCAAAGCACGGCAGATTTCCAGCAGGCACACCAGGTTACGCCGCTGGGCAAGTCCAGCACGCCTGAAGATATTGCCCGTACCGTCTGTTTTCTGGCTGACAGCCCTGCCATGACAGGTACCACCATCCTCGTTGATGGCGGCCAGCACCTTATTCCCTTGCAGCGCGATGTCATGTTCCTCGCGACTGCAAACCACCCTATTTCACCTTAATCCCGGGACCACCATGTTATCCATCCTGCATCACCCCCAGCTCTCAGACTGCCGCCGCCTGTTCTTGCGCAATTATGAAATCTCCATCAACATTGGCGTGCATGAGTTCGAGAAAAAGGGCGAGCAACGCGTGCTCTTCAATGTGGACTTGTATATCCCGCTGGCGTTATCTACGCCCAAGGATGACCAACTGGAAGAAGTCGTCGATTATGATTTCATGCGAGGTACAATAGCTGACCGCATTTCCAAGGGCCACGTGCACCTGCAGGAAACCCTGTGTGATGATGTCGCGACTATCATGCTGGCGCATCCTAAAGTACGCGCAGTGCGCATCTCTACCATGAAGCCGGATGTCTATCCAGATTGCGAAGGCGTAGGCGTAGAAGTATTCAAGATCAAAACTGAAATCTGAACATTATCATGCATGCTCTTAATGAAACATTAATGGACACCCCGGCAGAAGTAAAAGCCACGGCCACCACTACCGCCAAATCACAGGAAAAAATCACCTACGAAAACAATAAGCTGCACAAGCGCTTGTGCCGCCTGGTTGGCCAGGCGATAGGTGATTTCAATATGATAGAAGAAGGCGACAAGGTCATGGTTTGCCTGTCTGGCGGCAAAGACAGTTATGCCCTGCTGGATATCTTGATGACCCTGCGTGAACGTGCGCCCATCAATTTCGATATCGTTGCAGTTAATCTCGACCAGAAGCAGCCGAACTTCCCTGATCACATCCTGCCATCCTATCTGGAAAAACTGGGCATACCCTACCATATAGAAAACCAGGATACCTATAGCATCGTCAAGCGCCTGATCCCTGAGGGCAAGACGACTTGCTCGCTGTGCTCACGCCTGCGCCGTGGTATTTTGTACCGAGTGGCCGATGAACTGGGCGCCACCAAGATAGCGCTTGGCCATCACCGTGACGACATCCTGGAAACTTTTTTCCTGAATATGTTCTTCGGCGGAAAACTCAAAGGCATGCCCGCCAAGCTGCAATCTGACGATGGCAAACACATCGTCATCCGCCCTCTGGCCTATGTCAAAGAGTCTGATACAGAACGCTATGCCGAAGTCAAAAACTTCCCCATCATCCCCTGCGATCTATGCGGTTCACAAGAGAATCTGCAACGCAAGCAAATCAAGGGCCTGATGCGTGAATGGGACAAGAAATTCCCTGGCCGTGTAGATAATATCTTTGCATCCTTATCGACCGTCGCACCTTCACATCTGATGGACAAGAACCTGTTCAATTTCAGGGATTTGAAAGTTGATGGCGAAGTAAATCCAAATGGCGATATCGCCTTTGATGATGAGCCTTGTGCGACGCCTGCTGCAGGTGTGATTTCTTTGCATCTGGATCAGGATTAAATCCTTGCGTATCAAAACAAAGGCTGCTTGCGGGCAGCCTTTGTTTTATTCAAAACTGTCACGCTATTCGACTACCCGCTTTCCACACACCCATGACTACAGGGATACCGCTCACAACGCGCACGCGCATATAGTCAGCCCGCAATCCCACGGCAATCTCACCTCTGTCGTGCAAACCTATCATGCGTGCTGGATTACGCGTCACAGTCGCCACAGCCTTGGGCAAGCCAAAGCCTTCGTTTTGCAGCAGAAAAGCCGCATGCAAGAGACTGGCTGGTACATAGTCTGAAGACAATACATCCAGCAAATCCAGGCGCGCCAGTTCTGCTGCAGATACATTGCCGGAATGCGAACCACCACGTACCATATTCGGTGCACCCATGATGATGCCCAGGCCTTGTTCACGGGCAGCCCTGGCAGCAGCAACGGTGGTGGGAAATTCAGATATCGTCACGCCGTCATCAACACCTTCGGCCACATGTTCCACCGTTGTATCGTCATGGGTAGCCAGCGGTACAGGCACATCCAGTTCACGGCAACTGGCGACGATGGCGCGGCGGTTGGAGGCGGCATAAGCCACTTGCCTGAGCAGCAAACGCTCCAGCATGGAATCGACTTTCTCCTCACTCCAGCCGCGCTTGCCGGATACATAGACGCGGTAATGCGTCAGGTCTGTCCATTGCCTTTGGCCGGGCGTATGGTCCATCAGGGACACCAGCTTCAGACGTTCGTCATGCAGATAAGGGGCGAACATATCCAGCAAGCCTTCTTCTGCCAGCTCCAGGCGCATGTGCAGGAAGTGATCTGCACGCAAGATGCCTGAGTCTGCGGCCATGCGCAAACCTTGGGTACATGAGTCGAGGCTGTCATTGCGCAGGCTGTCTGAATCAATATCGCCGACGGAAATCGCATCAAGCACTGTCGTGATGCCGGATGCAGCGATCTGGACATCATGCGCCAGTATCGCTGGCAGCGTGGGCCAGACTACCTTGGGACGTGGCATCAGGTGTTTTTCCAGATTGTCAGTATGCAGCTCTACCATGCCGGGCAAGAGATAATCACCCTGCCAGTCATCTGTACCTGTGACACTGGAAGCACGGGCGGCTTCAGTCAGATCAGCTATCCTGCCCTGTTCTACCAGCATGGAGCCGTTGATGATTTCATCGGCCAAAACAATTTGTGCATTTTCTATTCTGTTCATCATGCTGCCACCAAAGAGACTGCTGCGGGGATGGAGAAAATTCTAGTTGCCAGCGCCTGGCGCACCACTTCATCATGGAAGATGCCGACGACAGCCGCACCGCGTTCACGTGCGGCATTGATCATGTCGATGACGGTGGCGCGATTGGCTTCATCCAGTGAGGCAGTGGGTTCATCAAGCAAAAGTATGGGGTAATCGCAAATCATGGTGCGGGCGATATTGACGCGCTGTTGTTCACCGCCAGAAAAAGTCGCAGGCGGGATTTGCCACAAACGTTTGGGTATGCGCAGGCGTGACAATAATTCTTCTGCCTGTTCATAAGCAGCCTGCTTTTCCACGCCGCGCATGAGCAAGGGTTCTGCCACCAGATCCAGAGTGCTGATGCGGGGTATCACGCGCAAGAACTGGGTAACGAAACCCAGGGTACTATGCCTGACTGCCAGCACCTGTTGTGCAGGTGCCGATTGCACATCCACCCAGCCGCCTTCGTCCGAGTCACCCTTGTGCCAGATACTCACGCTGCCACTGCTGGCACGGTAATTGGCATACAGACAGCGCAGCAGGGTACTCTTGCCTGCACCTGAAGGCGCATGGATGACCACGCATTCACCGGCATCTACCTGCATGTCTATTTTTGACAGGATGGACATTTCCTGCCCACCTTGCAGATGCAGGGTAAAGTCCTTGGAAAGACCTTCAACTACGATACGTTTCAACATGTGTTCCTCAAGCCTGTAAAACGGATGACACCAGCAACTGGGTATAGGGATGTTGCGGATCATCGAGCACCTGATCAGTCAAACCCTCCTCAACTACCTGCCCCTGGCGCATGACCATGAGGCGGTGAGCCAGCAAACGCGCCACTGCCAGATCATGGGTAACGATGACAGCAGCCACCTGCAATTGCGACACCAGTTGGCGCAATAAATCCAGCAGACGGGCCTGCACGGAAACGTCGAGGCTGGCGGTAGGCTCATCCATGAAAATCAGGCGTGGTTTGGTCACCAGGTTACGGGCGATTTGCAAGCGCTGTTGCATGCCGCCCGAGAAATCACGCGGCAAATCATCTATGCGGGCAGCATCAATTTCCACCCTGTGCAACCAGTCATGCGCCTCGGCGCGTATCTGGCCATAATGGCGGGCACCGACAGCCATCAGGCGTTCACCGACATTGGCACCGGCAGAGACTTCTACCCGCAGGCCATCCCTGGCACTTTGGTGGACAAAGCCCCAGTCTGTACGTGCCAGCAAGCGACGGCGTGCCTCGCTGATGGTGAACAACTCGACCATGCCTTCATCGCGGGTATTGAACAAGACTTCACCCTGCTCTGGCTGCAACTGACCTGCCAGGCAATTCAACAGCGTGGATTTTCCAGAGCCGGATTCACCGACTATGCCCAGCACTTCTCCCGGATACAGGCTGAGGTTGACTTGTTCACAAGCCGTCTTGCCACCATAGAATTTGCTGACATTGCGCGCTTGCAGAAGGGGTAGCATGCTATCGGTATTCAAATTGCTCATGCCTGCTCTTCCCTGCGCGTGCGGCAATAATCAGTATCGCTGCAGACAAACATGCGTGAACCCTGGTCATCGACGATGACTTCGTCAAGGAAGCTGTCATTCGCATCGCACATGGCGCAGCGGTGATCCCAGTGTTCTATCTCGAAAGGATAATCTTCAAAATCCAGGCTCTTAACAGGGGTGTAAGGCGGCACGGCATAGATGCGTTTTTCACGACCGGCACCAAACAATTGCAGGGCTGGATTCTTATCCATCTTGGGATTATCAAACTTGGGGATCGGAGAAGGACGCATCAGATAGCGCTCGTTGACGATGACAGGATAATCATAAGCAGTTTCTATCTTGCCCAACCTGGCGATATCTTCATACAGTTTGACGCTCATGAGGCCATAGTCAGCCATCGCATGGTATTTACGTGTTTCAGTTTCGCTGGGTTCCAGCCAGCGCAGGGGTTCAGGGATAGGCACCTGATACACCATGATCTGGTCTTCAGCCAAAGGTGTTTCTGGGATGCGATGGCGGGTTTGTATGACAGTTGCCGCCGTGGTTTTTTCGGTAGTGGCAACACCAGTGGTACGGCGGAAGAAGCGGCGGATATTGACCGCATTGGTGGTATCGTCAGAACCCTGGTCGATGACTTTCAAGACATCATCCTGGCCTATGATGGCAGCAGTGACTTGTATGCCGCCTGTGCCCCAGCCATAAGGCAGGGGCATTTCACGCCCGCCGAACGGTACCTGGTAACCAGGTATGGCAACAGCTTTCAAAATGGCACGCCTGATCATGCGCTTGGTTTGCTCATCGAGATAGGCAAAGTTATAGCCAGCTTCAGGCTCAGTCCTGGCAGGCGCGGCTTGCTCTGGCGTCTTTGGATATTCCTGAGTTTCCATGGTTTCCATCTCCATCATCATGCTGCCTTCTTGCCGGATTTTTCAGCGGCTTGCTCATCTGCTGTTTCAAGCTTGCCAGCTTCATCAACCTTGGCATCAATGCTTGCGCGTATGCCACGCAAGAGGCTGAGTTCAGCCTGGAAATCCACATAATGCGGCAGCTTAAGATGCTGCAAGAAACCGGATGCTTCTACATTGTCAGCATGGTAGAGTACGAATTCTTCCATCTGTGCTGGTGCGGTGATTTCTTCTTTTAGCTCGCTGGCGCGTAAGGCGCGATCTACCACACCCATGGCCATGGCCTTACGTTCGCAATGACCAAAACCCAGGCCATAACCGCGGGTAAATTTCGGCGCTTCGTTTTGTGAACCGACAAACTGATTCACCATCTGGCATTCGGTGATATCGATCTCGCCTATGTCTATGGCAAAACCCAGTTCTTCAGGCACGACTTGCACGCTGACCTTGCCATAACGTATCTCACCTGCGAAGGGATGGTTGCGGGCATAACCGCGCTGGGTGGAATAGGCCAATGCCAGCAGGAAACCCTCATCACCACGTGCCAGACTTTGCAGGCGCAGGGCGCGGCTGGCGGGGAATTGCAGAGGCTCACGTGTCAGGTCGAAAGGCTCGGGGTCACCTTCAGGTATCAATTCAGGTTCGATCAAACCTTCTGCATTCAAAAAATCGAGTACACGCGGGCAAGTTTCTGCCTCAGTATTTTCATGAGCAACTGCTTCAGTAGCACCATTACTCATCGCTTCCGCCGCCAGTGAAAAATCCAGCAAGCGCTGGGTATAGTCATAAGTCGCCCCCAATACCTGGCCACCTGGCACATCCTTGAAGGTTGCCGAGATGCGTCTTTGTATCAGCATATTAGCGGTATCAACAGGGACGGTCGCCATCAGGCGCGGCAAGGTCGTGCGGTAGGCGCGCAGCAGGAAGATGGCTTCTATCAAATCGCCACTGGCTTGCTTGATGGCGAGTGCTGCCAGGTCTTTGTCGTACAGCGAAGCTTCGCCCATGACGCGGGCCACGGCCAGCGACAATTGCTCGCGTATCTGGGCTATGCTGAGTTCTGGTACAGCAGTATCACCACGGCGCATTTTTGCCAGCGCTTCATAGGACTGCGCAATGGCTTTTTCGCCACCTTTGACGGCTACGTACATGGCAACTCCTCAGACTGCACTGCAGCTATCTTGCTGGTGCGTGGCAAACCCAGTACTGCATCGCCGCTGCAAAAAATCACATCCACACCTTGCGGGAAAGTGGCGTGATTGGCTTGCCATTTGCTAACAAAGTCTGCAGGCAAACCACTGATATGTATGTTGCGAGTGTCCTTGATGCCAGGACCTGAAAGTTGATATTCAGTGCCACTAGAAAAATCACCAACTTGTATCAGCAAGGTCGCAGATTTGTCAGGATAAGTCATGCTACCCTGGGCAAAGCCCTGCAAATCCAGTTGCTGCAATGAGCTGCCCAATACTGCAAAATTCGCTGAGGATTTTTCATGTACCAGTGGCAGGCCGCAATGGAAACGCAGATAAGTGCGCACTGCATCATTATCGAGTTCATCTGCCAGCCAGGCTGTGGTTTCGTAATCCATCAGGGCCAGGCTAGCTGCGGCTGTCGCCATATGCAAGGGTGCAGGCGCCTGCAGGTTCACCATGAGACGCTGGATAGTGCCAGGCTCGGACAAGGCTTTCAGCAAACTGCGGAAAACTGTTTGCGCATCATGCACGGTGTCTTCCCATGCGGGCAAAAGTTGCTGCATGGATGACGCAGTTTTCTCACTAGTGTCCGGTGAATATGTCATGCATCTTCTCCTCTGACCATGGTCATGAATTCCACTCTGGTTGCTTGCGCTTCAGCCTGTAATTGTTCACGCTTCTGCTGCAACAATAACTCCAGTGGCTTGATGATATTTTCTTCGACCACTGATCTGTGCTCACCTTGCATCAGCGCATCAAAAATCGCTGCCCATTCTGCATGGTGCTGATCGCGACCAGCCACATACGCCACACCGGTTTCACCCGTCGCCAGGCGCAAGGCACAACGCGTCACGGACATCTCACCGAGATTGAACTGGCTGCCACTGCCGCCGGTTCTGGCACGCACCATCGCCAGACCAGTCTCGGGTTTTCTTAACCATAAATAGGAAGGCAGTTCACCGAACTTGCGCACACTGGCAGCCAGTTCTGGTACAGGCGCTTTCGCCAGTATGGACATCCAGCGGGCACGCTCTTGCTGGGCAGAGTTTGGGGTTTGGTCAGCATTCATAGTCCCACATTACAGCAGGCTTAGATGAAGTCTTGATGACATCTGGCCTGGAATTTTCTTGTCAATTTCCAGTCATATTTCGGGTTTATGATTTGTCATCGCGAGCAAGGGGATCAGCATGGAAACGCATATCGCAATACAGGGTGGCAAGTATCTGCATCAAGACCAGAACGGTCACACTGCCTGGTCTGAAGACAGCATCTATTTGCACGGTTTACACATTGCAAGTACAGACAGCAATCACTTCCAGCAGCATAACAAACCACAATTTTTTGATGCCACAGGTTTGCTGACACTGCCCGGTCTGGTTGATATTCATGGTGATGCTTTTGAACGTCAATTACAACCGCGCCCGGCCACCAGCTTTGCCTACGACATCGCCTTTGCCGATACCGACAGACAACTGATCAGCAATGGTATTACCACAGCCTGCCACGGTCTGACCTTTTCATGGGAAGGTGGCTTGCGCGGACGTGAGGCAGCACTGGCAACACTGGAGCAGGTGGCCGCGCAAAAATCCCGTGTGCATGCCGATCATCTGATACATCTGCGTTTTGAAAACCACCATCTCGATGGCTTGCATGATGCATTGAACTGGATAGAGTCTGGCCTGATTGCCTTCTTTGCCTTCAATGAACATCTGCCATCCATCCTGAAAAAAAGTGCGTCTCCTGAAAAGCTGGTGGCTTATGCTGAACGTGCGCGTTGCGATGTTGCGGGTTTTCTGGAACGTCTGCACAAGGCACAGTCGCGTTCACCCAAAGTAGCGCAGGCTATCAACCAGTTGGCTGCAGCTTGCCGCCAGCGCGGCATCGCCATGGCATCGCATGATGATGAAACCCGCATGGACAGGGAGCGCTTCCAGGAACTGGGCGTTGATGTCAGTGAATTCCCCAAGACGGAAGAAGCCTTGCAGGCAGCGAAAGCCCTGGGCAACCATGTTGTCATGGGTGCGCCAAATGTCTTGCTTGGTGGCAGCCATTGCGGCGGTTTATCTGCCAGCGATGCGGTGCGCCGTGGCCTGTGTGACACACTGGCATCTGATTATTACTATCCGGCTCTGTTGCATGCACCTTTCCGCCTGGAGCAGGAAGATGTTTGCAACCTGGCGCAGGCATGGCAACTGGTGTCGCTGAATCCTGCCCGCGTGCTGGGCTTGCATGACAGGGGCAATATCGCTGCTGGCCAGCGTGCTGATCTTATCATGATAGAAAAACAGGCTGACGGCAGCCCACGCCTGATTGCCACCATTGCCGCCGGCAAGCTGGTATTTTGCGCCGAGCCGCAACGCCTGCAATATCAGCAAACCCTGGAACTGGCAGCCTGATGCGCTATGCTCTCTACTTTTCCCCGGCACCGGACAGCCCATGGTGGCAGGCCGGTGCCAGCTGGCTGGGGCGCGACCCCATGCACGCAGGGAAAATACAGCAGACGCATATTGCTGGCGTACCAGATATCCTGCTCAGCCAGCTCACCAGTGAAGCCCGACGCTATGGTTTTCATGCGACACTGAAAGCGCCGTTCAATTTGCTGGAAGGTTTCCAGGAAGCAGACCTGATACAGATGGCCAGCGCCTTTGCCAAGGTGCAGCCTGTCATCAGCATCAGGGAAATGCAGGTGCGCATGATGGGCAATTTCCTGGCATTGCGGCCACAGGGCGATGAAGCCGAAATTAATGCCCTGGCCATGCGCTGCGTCAGTTACTTTGACTTGTTACGCCGCGCCCCTGATGCGGCTTATCTGGCGAAGCGCCGTCATGCCGGTCTCAGTGCCAGGCAGGAAGCGCTATTGCAACAATGGGGTTACCCATATACTGAAGAAGAATATCGCTTCCACCTGACACTCAGCGATGACTTGCTGGACGTGGATGCCGATGCACAATATGTCTTGCGCAAGGCAGCAGAACAACAATTCTCGCGCCTGCTGGAAAATACCCCGCTGGACATTGATGCACTGACGATATTCCGTGAAGAGCGTCCCGGTGCGCCTTTTAACTTCTGGATGCGCTTTCCTTTCCAGGCCAGGGTGCAACAAAAATCCCTGCCTGCGACAGGCCGCCTGTATTTTGTCGTCGGCCCTTCAGGCGCTGGCAAAGATACCCTGCTGCACTGGGTCAAAGAAAACCTGCCCGCCAATGCCGCACTGGAGCTTGCACAGCGGGCCATTACCCGCCCTGCCCATGATAGCGAAGCACATGAAGTATTGAACCAGGAAGCTTACTGGCAAGCCGCTGCCGCCGGTCACTTTTGCATGCAGTGGCAAGCCAATGGCCTGTGTTATGGCATACGCAGGAATATCGAGGCCAAGCTCAAATGCGGCCAGGATGTCATCGTCAATGGCTCGCGTGAATACCTGCCACAACTGCGCCAGTTATTCCCGGATGCACGCATCATCTGGGTCATGGCTGACCCTGAGCAAATCAGGCAGCGTATGGAAAAACGCCAGCGTGAGTCTGGTGCAGCCTTGTTGAACCGCCTCGACCGGGGGTTGAAATTTGCTGTGCCTGATGACCAGGATATTATCTGCATAGACAACAGCGGGCCTATACATATTGCCGGGCAAAAGCTGTTAAAGATATTTGCTAAAGAGTAGTACAGCTTCGGAAAGCTGGTGCAACCAGCATTACCTACCTCCTCACACAGTTTCAGCCTGTCTCGTGAATTGCAAATTCAGTTTTTCCATCATGCTGATGAAAATCCGCAAATCTATAGTCTCTGCACCAACTACTTTTGCCATATCATCCCACTGACGCAATCTGACTGCGTCTTCGGCATAGTCCTGATCTATGAATTCAGTCGCTTGCGTCACGGAGAACGGGCCACCCTGCCAGATCAGGCTGCGTTGTGAGGCATGGGACAAACCTGACCAGTAAAGGGGATCTGCAGCACACAGGTATCGCTTGGCATCGACATGCATGCGTATGGGTTCAGTCACATCCTTGTCAAACAACTCCGCCAACAAGAGCGCCGCCAACTCGCCATGAGGGAAAGTCTCATCGGTTTCATCATCCGCCATGTGCGCCAGGTCATGCAAGAGGGCCGCGATGATCAGGGCATCACTTGCGCCTTCTTGCATGGCCAGGCTGGCGCATTGCAGGGCATGCTCCAGTTGGGTAATGGCTTCACCACCATACAAACCACCGGCGCGGTTTTGCAGCCAGTCTATGACTTGCAGGAGATTGATCCCCTGAACGATTTGGCGATTTTGTGTTTGCATATCGGCTATATCCGCTATATACACCATACATCAGATAAAAACTTTTCTGAGACGGGAAGAAATCACATCAATAATGCTGACGGTCAGCACAATCATCAATAAGACAGCACAGGTTTGTGCGTACTGGAAAGCGCGTATAACTTCCCACAGGATCACGCCTATGCCACCGGCACCGACCATGCCAACGACAGTGGCAGAGCGCACATTTGATTCAAAACGGTACAGGGCAAATGACACCCATAGCGGCATGACCTGCGGCAAGACGCCATAGACTATCTCTTCCAGCGCATGTGCGCCGGTTGCACGTATACCTTCTACCGGCTGTGGGTCTATCGCCTCAACCGCTTCAGAAAACAACTTGGACAAGATGCCCGTGGTATGCACGAACAAGGCCAGTACACCAGCAAAAGGGCCAAGACCAACCGCCACGACAAACAACATGGCAAACACCATCTCATTGATGGCGCGCGCTGCATCCATCAAACGACGCACAGGTTGACTAACCCAGGCTGGTGCAATATTCGAAGAACTCAGCAAACCCAATGGAATCGCACAGACTACGGCCAGGGCAGTGCCCCAGGCAGCAATCTGTAAAGTCACCAACAGCTCTTGCAGATAAATGCGCCATTCGTGAAAGTCTGGTGGAAAAAAGCTGGCGGCATAGGTCAGCATATTTCCACTATCACGCAGCAATTCCAAGGGGCGCATGTCAGCGCCCTGCCAAGACATGGCAAGTAGGGCGAGGACTATGCCCCAGACCAGTAATTTACCGGTATCGCGCTTCGGCGCTTCCGGTAAATTCATGACGGCTTGCGGGCGGGCTGTTGGTGTGCTGTTCATGCTATCAAGACTTGGCGATGTCGTTCAGTTTGCGGTTGATGTCGTCGAGCTTGGCTTTCTTTTCCTCTACGTTCAGGGCGACGTCTGCTTCTATCTTGACTTTTTCCTTGAACAATTCAAGTTGGCGGATAGGCTTCAATTGCGCATTGCTGGAGTCCTGGAAACCGCCCAAAGTCAACTTGTTCAACTGTGCCTTTTCACGCGCTGCATCAGGGCCAGTCTTGCCATAGCCAACGAAGAAATCCTTGATTTTGATTTTCATGTCTGCTGGTAAATCCTTGCGCCATACCAGAGGATCAGCAGCAATCAGGGGAGATTTCCAGACCTGGCGCAACTGGCTAGCCGTTTCTGGCTGACGTGCCTTGATACGGTCCAGCGTATCAGAACTGTGTACGGCAGCATCTACCTGTTTGTTGGCAACTGCCAGAATATTGGTTTCATGATTGGCGCCACGTACAGTCTTGAAAGCTGTCTTGGGATTGACATTGTTTTGTGCAAAAACATAATAACTGGGCACCAGGAACCCGGAAGTTGAGTTTGGATCACCTATGCCGAAATTCATGTTCTTGGCATTTTTCAAGACATCTTCCACCGTTTGATAAGGGCTGTCTTTGTGCACACTGATCATGCTGTAATAACCGAGAGTGCCATCAGCGTTCACGGTTTGTGCAAACACTTCAGAATTGGCACGATCAACGGCTTCAATAGCCGATTTATTGCCCACCCAGGCAAATTGCACCTTATTGAAACGCATGCCTTCGATCACACCTGCATAGTCAGGAGCAAAAAAGGCATTGATCTTGATACCCAGCTTTTTGCTCATATCATCCAGCACTGGCTGCCAGTCCTGCTTCAGGTTTTGTGAAGACTCGGTAGAAATGATGCCAAAGTTTAAAGCCTTGACTGCATCTTCTGCCATGACGGCACTAGCAGTTGCGGCCATCACCAGGCCCAGGGTCAGACTGCGCACGAATTGACGAAACATGGAAATACTCCTGAAGAAAAAAAGAAACTCAGGCGGCAGCCGCGAGAGTGGGTAAAGAGAGTGCGTCGGTATCGGGTGCAGCACTTGCCGTGTTAACTGATACGGGATTGAGCAATTCTTCTGCCTCTGCACCATACAGGTCGCGCAACATGGCCACCGTCAATTCGCTGGATGGGCCGTCATAGACGACACGGCCACGCGACAGCGCTACTGTACGCGGGCAAAAACGAAAAGCCACATCAACCTGGTGCAGGGATACCAATACGGTCGTACCATCCTGGCGATTTAAATCAGCCAGAGTCTGCATGACACGGCGTGCAGACTCTGGGTCCAGCGAGGCTATCGGTTCATCTGCCAGAATGACCTTGGCTTGTTGTACGATAGTGCGGGCAATCGCTGCACGCTGTTGCTGGCCGCCAGACAGGGCAGACGCACGTTTATAAGCATGTTCAGCAATACCCACGCGCGCCAGCGCTGCCAGGCCCAGGGCTTTTTCTTCTTTGGTGAAAATACGGAAACAACTACGCCACAGCGGGATGCGGGCGATGCCACCGGTGAGAACATTGGTCAGCACAGGCAAACGCCCGACCAGATTGAATTGCTGGAAGACAAAACCGATTTGCGAACGCAGATGGCGTATCTGTTTGCCGACTACACCATTCGCCTGCAAGACCTGCTCACCGAGACGGATATCATTCTGGTCGGCATTGGCGGTGATCAGGCCAGAGATATGGCGCAATAAAGTTGACTTGCCAGAACCGGATGCACCGATGAGTGCAACCATTTCACCAGGCGCAAAAGTCAGTGCAATATTATCCAGCGCTTGGTAACCACCTTTAAAGGTTTTGGAAATCCCGTTGATTTCTATCTTCATCGCATTTACCCCGCCTGGACAATTGAGCTAATCCACGGGAGTATTGGACAAGAATATGTCAGGCGTATGAAGGCAAGATTACAAGACGATGAAACGGCTACATTCTCACGCAAAAAAACAGCGGATTTGCCGTCAGACAAATCCGCCATATTAACTATTGAAGCTGAGTAAGATATTCCCTATCAGGCTTTACGCCCATCCAGACTCCAGCCACCGCTGCCATGTATCAGGATATACAGCAGGCCACCTGCCATGGAGATATTCTTCATGAAGTGTATCATCTGGTTTTGCGCTGCATCTGCTGGTACTCCCCAGAAATTATGGAAGATGAAAGCCGCTACCAATGTAAACAAGATCATCGCAGTTGCAGCCCAGCGTGCACGCCAGCCTATGATGACCATGAGACCGCCGCCCAGTTCCACCACGATGGCAGCGAACGCACCCAGTGCTGGCAAAGGCAAGCCCTTGCTGGCGATGTAGCCTACAGTTTGCTCAAAGCCGGATATCTTGCTGGCACCGGAGGCCACAAAGATCAGGGCGATCAAAACGCGGGCGACGAAGGAACCGAAAACGGGCCCTATGGTTTCTGTTTGTTTCATTTTGTTTTCCTTACATGTAGATTTTGATTTCATTCGTAGTTGCCCCTCCTTCCCCTTCAAGGGGAAGGTCGGGATGGGGATGGGGTTCTAACGCAATTTGAATAAAGGTTAATCAACCGAAACCCATCCCCACCCCCGCCCTCCCCTTTAAGGGGAGGGAGTTCCGTAATTTTCCCTTCAACCACCACTCACCAACTTACCCTCACGAAAATCACTGATCGCCTTGAATATCTCCGCCTGACTATTCATCACAAACGGCCCATACTGAACAATGGTTTCCCCCAAGGGCTGACCGGCAATCAACAACAAGCGGCTATCAACTTTGGCATCAATCACCACCCCATCCGCATCCGGTGATTTTTTCAATATCGCCATGCGCTGTACCGGCACTTCACGCTCGCCTATCTGCACTTCACCTTCATAGACATACACAAAGGCATTGAAACTGGCAGGCAGGCTGTGGCTAAAAGTGCTACCGGCTGGCATATGTATATCCAGGTACAAAGGCTGGGTCACTTCACGCTGCACGGCACCTGCCACACCATGGCTGCTGCCAGCAATGATGCGCACTTTGACACCGGCGGCGGTCAGCAATTCAGGGATGGTGTCGCTCTGGATATCGCGATACCAGGGTGCGATCATCTTGTCTTTTGCTGGAAGGTTCAGCCATAACTGGAAGCCTGCCATGCGGCCTTCTTCCTGTTCCGGCATTTCCGAGTGAATCACGCCACGACCTGCTGTCATCCATTGCACACCGCCGTTTTGCAGCAAGCCTTCATTACCTGCACTGTCGCGGTGGCGCATGCGGCCAGCCAGCATATAAGTAACCGTTTCAAAACCACGGTGCGGATGGCTGGGGAAACCGGCGATGTAGTCACCTGCCTCATCACTGCCGAAAGCATCCAGCATGAGGAAGGGGTCCAGCCGGTATTGCAGTGGCTGTGTCAATACCCGCGTCAGCTTGACACCGGCACCATCTGAAGTAGGCTGCCCGGCGACCAGTTGTTCTACCGTGCGTGAAGTGCTGACGCTTTCAGCCTGTTGAACTGTGTTGCGTACAACTACATCTTTCGTTTCCATGATCCATAATCCTTGTAAATAGGACTTACGCAAAACCGCCCCAACTGCGTTGCAGCTCCTAGCCGTACTAAAGTACTGTCTTCGTCGCTGACGCCTTGTTGGGACAATTTTGCATAAGTCCTGATAAATTGCCGGTAAATTATTAAGCAGGCAGTAAATCATTAATTTGCTGGTGTGCTGAAGCCAGAGATGCTTTTTCTGCATCCGGGCCCATGGCCAGACCTTCTGCATAGACAAACTCTACATCGGTCATGCCCAGGAAGCCAAAGAAGGTTTTCAGGTAAGGCATTTGCGTGTCGTTTGGCGTATTGCGATACAGACCACCACGTGTCAGTACCACATACACTTTCTTGCCAGTCAACAGACCTTCAGGGCCATTGGCGGTATAACGGAAAGTCACCTGTGCGCGGGAAATCGCATCTATCCAGTTTTTCAATTGAGCAGAGATACCAAAGTTATACATCGGTGCGCCGAGTACCAATACGTCTGCTGCCTGGATTTCAGCAATCAGGGCATCGTCCAGAGCAACGCGAGCTTGCTGTTCTGTCGTGCGCTGATCTGCCGGTGTGAACAGGGCTTGCAATGCTGTTTCGTCAAGTATGGGATGGGGATTACTGCCGAGGTCACGTACATTCACGGTAGCACCAGAAGATGTTTCCAGTAAAGCCTCAACCAGGCTATTTGCCAGTTGCGTGGAATGAGAAGCTTGGGCACGGGCGCTGGAGTTGATTTGCAGGATGTTCATTTTGTGTTCCTTTCAGATAAAGAGTTGATGGACGTACTTTAATCGTTCCAAAAATATTCCGGAAGGCATTAAAATGGATATCATTGTTCCAAAAATAGGAAAATAGAGGATTAGTATGAGGATGCGATCATGACCCTGGAGGCCAATGACCTTTTGCTATTTGCCCGCGTAGTTGAAGAAGGCAGCTTCAGCAAGGCGGCAGAGAAGCTGGGCGTACCCAAATCGACCTTGTCACGCCGTATATCTGCACTTGAAGCCCAGCTAGGCGAGCGCCTCATCTTGCGCACTACGCGCAAGCTGACGGTGACTGACCTGGGGCAAAATGTTTTACTGCATGCACAACATGTGCAGGAAGAAGTAGATGCCACGCTGGCCCTGACCCAGCACAGGCAGGCAGAGCCGAATGGCAGACTGAAAGTATCGATGCCTGGAGATTTTGCGAATCATCAGATGGGTGAATTGTTATCTGATTTCATCAGCAAATACCCTTCCGTCAACCTGGAGCTGGATTTGTCACCACGCCGGGTGGATTTGATAGGAGAGAATTTTGATGTGGCCATACGCGTTGGTGACCTGCCCGATGACGCTTCACTTGCGGCACGGGGACTGGTGCGCTTCAGCATAGGCCTGTATGCCTCACCCGCCTATTTGAAACTGCATGGTGCTCCAGCAGAACCTGAGGCCCTGATGGAACATGATTGCCTGCGCCTGACGACGCGTAATGGCGAACCTTCGATCTGGCGCATGGAAAAAGATGGCGCAGTCTGGGAAGGCATACCCCCTGGCCGGGCCAGTGCCAACTCGCCAGAACTGCTGACGCGCCTTGCTGTGCGTGGCAAAGGCATCACCATGCTGGCGGATCACTTTGCCGGTCAGCATGTGCATAAGGGTGAACTGGTACCCTTGCTGGAAGACTGGAAACTGCCTGAAGTCACTGTCTGGGCGGTATTTCCTGGCCGCCGCCTGATGCCTGCCCGCACCCGGGTTTTTCTCGACGCCCTGCAGGCTGAATTTTCAGGCCCGCGCTGCCAGAAGATGCTGGAAGAAGTCAATGATTGCAAAACTGGACGTATAAGCATCAAGTCTTACTGACTATCTTTTTCACGGCGCTTACTTCAGGTTTCGGTACTGACCTTGTCCCAGTCATTTTCTTCTTCATACTGACATAGCCAGTTGGCCGCCTGATGCCATTCGCGCACCGCATCTGCATTCAGATTACCTGGTGCATCGCGGCCAGTGATGTGTGCATGGCGAACCGCCCAATGCAGGCGATATAACAAATCAGACCAGTCCAGCACCTGCCCCTTGCGACGCAGCTTCAGGGCTGCCTGCAAACGCTCTGGAGCTTCCATCGCATGCGGAAATAATTTCAGAATTTGCTTGAGGTTTGCGGCTTGCGTAGGGACCGCCAGTTTGTCTGTCAAACCTGCGGCCCAGGCCAGGAAATACAGGGCTTCCTGCCTTTGCAGAAATTGAGTACGTAATTCTTCAGTGGTGTCATCCGCAAACAGGAATGCGTTTTCCTGCGCTGACAAACAGGTCTTCAGACCATGCGCGTCCAGATACGAGCGATAGTGTGCAACATCACCACCGGTAGCTACTGCAGTCACCGCCCACAAGGCCAGCATGCGCTGCATCAATTCTTCAGGCGTGCGCAGCTCCACTTCTTCATCAGACTCAATCACATGCAATTGCACATTGATGCGGATACCACGTTTATGCAATTCCAGTTCGGAAGCTTCTTTGCGTTGCTCTGGGCTCATTATTTCTTCAATATTGTTAATCAATTCACTCGCTGATAACGAGCAGACGGATTATCCCAGATTTTGCTCTGTTAAGGAGTGACAGAACAGCGCAACTCCATGCATCTACAGGCATTAGAATGTCTGATTGTTACCTGTTATTGCAAAGCTTATATGTCTGAAACCAAACCTTTCCCCGTATTACAGACCGCAAACTATCAACTGCGCCGCATCGTCGCCACTGATATGCCCGCCATTTTTCGTGGATTATCCGACCCGCGTGTCACTGAATATTATGGCATCAGCTATGACACCCTGGCGTCAAGCCAGGAACAGATGGACTGGTATGAACAGGTCTGGCTGGACGGCTCAGGCCTGTGGTGGGGTATATGCAGCAAAGAGGACCCTGAACAATTGATAGGCACTTGCGGCCTGCATGAGTGGGAACAAGAACACCATTGCGCAGAAACCGGCTTCTGGCTTTCGCCCGACCACTGGGGCAAGGCCGTGATACCTGAATGCATGCACGTCATCATCACCCACTGCTTTGAACACCTCGGCCTGCACCGCTTGCAAGCCATGGTAGAGCCAGAGAATATTGCCAGTTGGCGCTTGATAGAAAAACTGGGTTTCCGGCTCGAAGGTGTATTACGTGAGTGTGAATACAAGCATGGACGCTATGTTGATCTTAAATGCTATTCCTTGCTGGACAGGGAGTTCGTTTCGAAACAGGATAGCCGCTGATTTGCAAGGACGGCAGGCCAGCTTTGTATGGGGAGTACGCAGATGGCCTGCCGCTTGCAAAAAGCTAAGGGATAAAATTACGTGAATCGTTGGTGTTGCTGTTGGGTTTGACGTTGGGGTTGTCGTTGCTTTTGACCTTCAACCGCTTGGGACGCTGCAATTTGTGCGTCACAGAAAATGGATCAGAAAGCTTCGTTGTTTGAGCGTAGCGAGTTTCGAAGCTTTCCCATTTTTTGTGATGCGCAAATTGTGCTGGAGCGTAGCGCAAGCACCCGAAGGGCAAGTCTGCGGTCGCCTTTCTTTGATTCCTTTCTTTGGCGAAGCAAAGAAAGGGATTCGGCCGCCGGGCCGAGACCCGGCTTGCATCCACGAAGGACAATCGCTTTATTAAAAGCTCAAGTATGCAACGAACGCCACTGGGCTCCAGCCTGCGCTGGAGCGACGAATATATGACTGCCGTTTATCGACAGAACCCCATCCCCATCCTAACCTTCCCCTTGAAGGGGAAGGAATCAATTTTTAAGCCCACTACCCCTCAATTTCCCCACTATCCCCGCCGGGAAAAAATAAATCGACACCACAAACAATACCCCCAACCACAACATCCATCGATCCGGATGCAAGGCATTCGCCAGCAGCGGCACATCAACCAGAGACGAGGATGCCACGCCCATCAAACTTTTCAAATAATTCTGCGCCAGTATGAACAAGGTCGCACCAACCACTGCCCCATACATGGTCCCCATGCCACCTATCACGACGATCAATAAAATGTCTGTCATGACTTCAAAACTCAGCATGGTCTTGGGGCCGACATAACGCAACCACAAGGCCATCAAGGCACCCGCCATTGCCGCAACCAGAGCGGCAATGCAATTCGCCAGGATGCGGTAATACACGGTACGGTAACCCAGTGCCTCGGCACGGAAATCATTTTCGCGTATGGCCTGCAAGACCCGGCCAAAAGGGGAATTGACGATGCGCAGCAAGAACAGAAATAACAGGGCGCAGCCTATGAATACGATGTAGTAGGTAATCACCTTGCCATCCACCACACGGCCAAATATCTCGTCTTCGAACAGGCGATAAGCAGGCGACAGCAAAGCAGGCACGCTGAAAGTCTTGCCGTCTTCACCGCCGGTAAAATCCGACAATTGCGATGCCAGCACAGCAAAGGATGAGGCCACCGCCAGCGTGATCATGGCGTAGAAAATCGCCCGCACACGCAAGGCAAACAAGCCGACGATCAGAGCCAGTACCAGCGTCACCAGCAATGCTGCCAGCAAGCCGAATGCAGCCAGTCCCCATGATGGCGTGCCACTGGCCAGTGCCAGACCTATACCGTATGCGCCTATACCAAAAAACATAGTGTGGGCAAATGAGACTATGCCGGTATAACCGAGCAACAAATCGTACGAAGCAACCAGCACGATATACACACAAATGGTGGCAGCAGTGCTCAAAGGTCGCGCACCACTGGTGATGAAGGGGGCAAAAGCCAGCCCGAAAAAAATCGCCACCAGGATAAGCCCCAGCCAGCGGTTACGCGGAAAATCATCCGACAGGATTTGTTTCATTGCATTCATGTCCTAACGTCTTACCACGGTATATAAGCCAGTCGGGCGCCATAGCAGCACGGCGATCATCAGCAAGATATTCGACACCAGTGCCAGCTTGGGCACCAGGAAACCGGCGTAATTGGCGACCAGCGCCATCAACAAGGCACCGATAAAACAGCCACCGACCGAACCCAGGCCACCGATAATGATGACGATAAACACCATGACCATGATGTCGCCGCCCATGGCTGCAGTCAGGCTTTCTTTATATAAGCCCCACATGACACCACCGAGGCCAGCCAAGGCTGAACCGGCAGCAAATACCAGCAC
Organism: Undibacterium sp. TC9W; assembly: GCF_049339865.1. Taxonomy (NCBI): domain Bacteria; kingdom Pseudomonadati; phylum Pseudomonadota; class Betaproteobacteria; order Burkholderiales; family Oxalobacteraceae; genus Undibacterium; species Undibacterium sp. TC9W. The sequence continues at coordinate 31,550 of NZ_JBMPPJ010000008.1, forward strand.
GAACAGGCGGCGTATGCGGTAACCGAGTGCCTCTACCATCTCGCCATTTTCTACCCCTGCGCGTATCAGCAAACCCAGTTTGCTGCGGTTCAGCACCAGGAACATGGCAACAAATACCAACAAGCCAACCACGACGGCAATCAGGCGGTATTTCTCTATGGCGGCATCACCCAGCAGGATGGAGCCGCGCAAGCTGGTCGGCAAGGGCAGCGGGATTTGTTCTGCACCCCAGATGACATTGATCATCTGTTCAGCAACGATCATCCCACCCATGGTGATGAGGATTTGTTTCAGATGCTGGCCATATACGGGCATGATAATGACGCGCTCGAAAGCCCAGCCCAGCAAGGCAGTTGCCAGCATGGCCAGCAGAATAGCCAGGCCAAGCGCTGTCAGGTTCATGAGCAAGGAATCTGCCTCCATCCAGCCGTGCATGGGCAGCAAAACCAAGGTAGCGACGAAGGCACCGACAGACACAAACGCACCGTGGCCAAAATTCAATACATCCATTAAACCAAAAATCAGGGTCAGGCCGCTGGCCATGATAAAGATCATCATGCCCATGGCAAGCCCTGCGACGGTCAGGGTAATCCAGGTTGGGAAGCTGCCCACCAGCGGCAACATCAGCAAGGCCAAGGCTGGCACCAGTACCAGCGGCCAGATATCGCGTGACGCTGTCGGCAGGCTGGCGACTTCTGGCTTGGCTGTCGTATCCAGAACAGTATCTGTCATTATTCTTCCTCTTGCTTTATTGATGCGCAGCCAGTGACAGGCCCAGCAAATGCTGTTGCAAATCATTGTCTTCAGCCAGTGCCTGCATGCCGCCGGTATGTACGACACGACCATCATCCATGACGGCCACCGTATCCCCCAGCTTGCGCACGAAATTGAAATTCTGCTCAACCAGCAAAATGGTGGTGTCGCTGGCTTTCAATTCATTGAAGGCGGCCATCAGGCTAAGGATGATGGCGGGTGCCAGACCCTTGGTCGGTTCATCCACCAGTATCAGTTTGCGCGGTTCAACAATGGCCCGGGCAATCGCAACCATTTGCTTTTGGCCACCAGACAAATTACCGGCCGGGTAGTTCCAGAATTTTTTTAAAGCAGGGAAGAAGCCGCATATCCAATCAACACGACTATGATCAAGCGGACCATTGCGTGCAGCCAGCAGCAGGTTTTCCTTGACTGTCAAATCAGAAAATATCGCCATGCTTTCTGGTACATAGGCGATACCTAACTGGGCAATGTCCGGCGTTGCCATGGCAGTGATATCGCGGCCATCGAAATGTATCTTGCCCTGGCTGGCTTTCCACAGACCCATGATGGTACGCAGAGTCGTGGTCTTGCCTGCACCATTACGGCCCAGTAAAACCGAGAGGCCACCGCGTGGCACCTGCATGTCTACACCTTGCAGGATATGGTATTCACCGATATGGGTATGCACACCCGCCAGTGTCAGTATGGCTTCAGACATATTGCTCTTCCCTGGTTTCCGGGGCTACGCCCAGATAGGCCTCTTGCACGATGGCAGATGCCATGACGCTGACTGGTTCACCGTCTGCTACCAGCGCCCCATTATGCAGAACGATGATACGGTCAGCCAGTGAACGCACGACATCCATCTTGTGCTCAACCAGCAAAATGGTTTTCTTGCGTTCAGCCTTGACCTGATGGATCAGGTCCAGCACCACCGGCACTTCATCAACACTCATGCCTGCGGTGGGTTCATCGAACATCATGATTTCTGGCTCCAGTGCCAGCAAGATCGCTACTTCAAGCTTGCGTTTGTCGCCGTGCGACAGAGCAGAGACCTTGTCTGACTTGCGGTCAGCCAACGCAACCTTATCGAGGTAATGTTCTGCCCGTTTCAACAGGCTGGCATGGGAAGACCAAAGAGAAAAAATATTCAAACCCAGTCCTGCCCTGCTTTGCACTGCCAGCCTGACATTTTCCATGACAGACAAATTCGGGAAGAGATTGGTCAGTTGAAAAGCCCGGCCTATGCCTCTGCGTGTGCGCTCAGCAGCGCCCTTGCTGGTGATATCCACACCGAATAAATGCACACTACCTGAGCTGGCAGGCAACTGACCCGACATCAGGTTGAAGTAAGTGGTTTTACCCGCGCCGTTAGGGCCGACGATGACAGTCAGTGTGCCGGGATAAAAGTCTGCCGTGACCTGGTTGACGGCCACATGGCCGCCAAACCGTATACTGATGTCACGTGTTGATAGCGAAGGCGTACCACTCATCTGTACTCCTGCCATCATCAGCGCTTGTTCTTGACCGGGACTGGCAACTCGCTGGCGGGAATTTCCCTGACCAGTTCCAGCAAATCCCATTCATTCTTCTGGTCTTTTTTGATCTTGAAATGGTACATGGCTTGCATGGCCTGGTGATCTTCCTTGCGGAAATTCATCTTGCCTTTGGGTGTGTCAAACTCCATGCCTTCCATGGACGTGATGAGTTTTTCAGTATCCGTGGATTTGGCTTTGCTGATGGCTGTATAGACTGCACTGGCAGCGGCAAAGCCGCCAGCAGTGAAGAAGTCTGGAGGTGCTTTGAAACGCTTGGTATGCTCAGCCACCAGCCAGTCGTTCATTTTGTTTTTTGGAAAATCGTAGTAATAGTAAATCGTGCCCTGAGTACCTACGTAAGTCTTCCAGTTTTTCATGACGGGCAGGATATTGCCGCCAGGGGCTAACGTAATACCGAAGCGTTCTGGCTTCATGTCGGCCAGCTTGTTCATGGGGTTGGGGCCAGCCCAGATAATTTGCAATACACGTGGCTCAGGCTTGTCTTTGAGTACCTCAAAAATGCGCTGAGCCGCTGCAGTAAAGTCTGTTGTATTTTGTGCCGCGTATTCTTCGTGAACAATCTTGGCCTTGGCACCAACGGCACTCAATGCATCCTTCGCTGCTTTGACGCCATCACGGCCAAAGGCATAATCCTGCGCCAGGAAGGCGATACTGCCACCGGACTTGATGGTGCTGGCAGCAGCCAGGCCATCCTGCATGGAATTACGGCTGGTACGGAAGATATAACGATTCCATTTTTCGCCAGTGATAGCGTCAGCTACGGCAGGCTCAACGATCAGTACTTTTTTGTATTCTTCTGCCACAGGCAGCATGGCAATCGCAGAGCCGGAAGAACTGGTGCCGACTGCGATATCGGCCTTGTCATCCCCAAAAGCTTCGGCGAGGGCAGTACGACCCAGGTCAGGTTTGCTTTGGTCGTCTTTGACGATGACTTTGATCTTGCGGCCATTGATTTCCATCTTGCCGCCGGTCAGGTATTCCAGGCCCATCATGAAGCCGGTTTCAGTTTCCTTGGCATAGGCTTCGAGTGCGCCGGTCTTTCCAGCGATGAGGGCGATTTTCAGATCCTGTGCCAGGCTGCTGGCTGAGGCGAATGCACTACTCAGTGCCAGGCTCAGACAGACGAGTTTAAAGCGGTTTTTCTGTTGCATTTTGTCTCCTGCTAATTTTACGTTGTGGAACTGCATGCATTTTGTCAGCGGCTTTTTCCATGCTCTTTTTTGACTGTGCGCATAAGCATACTGCAATTCGCTTAATCTACTGTGGCTAAAAATTCCCTGATGGCTTTTTGCGCCTGCGCTTCCATGAGCATGGGCGCATGGCCCACGCCATTGACTTCTGCATATTGCATGTCGGGTGCCAGGTCTCGCATATAGGCGAGCTGTTCAGGCTCGACCAGGTCTGACAGATCACCGCGTATCAGCAGCACAGGCCGGTTTCTGGCAAGGCGACGGAAAGCAAAATTGGCGACCCAGGATTTACTTTTTAACTGACCAGTTTGCAAAGGGCGGGCAATGTTAGGATCATATTGCAGCACGAGCTTGCCATCGATATTCTGAGCAAAAGCCCGCCTGGCCCACTTGCTCCATTCTTCCATGCTGTTATCAGGAAAAGCAGATACATTCACCTGGCGTATGTATTGTGTGGCCTCATCCCAGTCTTGCACTTCCACAGCCTTGCCAGCAAATCCGGCTATCCTTCCCAGGCCCTTCGCGGACAAGGCAGGCCCAACATCATTAAGGACAGCAGCCGCAATCAGATTCAATTTACGCGCTGCCACTGTCATGGTGATAAGCCCACCCATGGAAGTACCTATAAATACCGCCCGGCCTATACCCAGGTCACGGGCGAGTTTGATGACATCATTGGCATACGTGACAGTATTGTAGTGCTCGGGGTCGGCGTCATGCTGGGAACGTCCTCGCCCCCGGACATCGACCGCAATCACGCGCCTGCCCTGTTCTGCTATCCACGGTGCCAGCTCTTCAAAATCACCAGAATTGCGGGTCAGGCCGTGTATGCAGATGACTGCACATTTGGCCTGCCCGCCTTGCGATGGATAATCCCGCGCATACAGTTGCAGGCCATCGTTACTGGTAAAGCTGATGTCAGTGAAAGTAGTCACGCATTATCCTCTCGCTGTCACCGGACTAGAAACGGTATTCCACCGTGGCCGAGACTGTCCTTGGATTACCATAGAAAGCAGTCGTACTGCCTTCCAGACCCAGGGTCGGGAACAAATAGCCTGCTACCTTATACTTGGTATTGCTGAGGTTCTTGCCATGAAGGCCAGCACGCAGGCGCTTGTCTGTGCTGGTCCAGACCAGGCTCGCATCCCACAGAGAATACGCATCCTGATCCAGCAGGGCATTTGGTGTCTCAAACTGATTGGTCGCACCGCGGTAGGAATAGCTGGAAATCAGCGACAGCGTACCGTTCTTGCCTATCATATTCAGCGGCCAGTCATAGCTGGCAGTCAGGTTGGCTGATTGCTTCGGCGTGTTCTGGAATACCTTCTGGCTGGCGACATCGACACCGGCGACAATGAATTGCGTGTACTTGGCATCGATATAGCTGAACATGCCTGACAGGCGGAAGGCGTCAGTAACACGCGCTGTCGCTTCCAGCTCAAAACCCCTGATGCGAGCCTTGCCTGCATTGGTGGTGACACCAGCAAAATTATCATCCTTGCCGTCACCATCGGTATCCACCGCGACTGAGCCAGGTATCTGCACGTTCTTGTAGTTACTGAAGAACAGGGCAGCATTGGTCATGATGCGGCCCTTGTCGAATTGTGACTTCAGGCCCAGTTCCACGGTTTCGATTTCTTCTGGTTCATAACCACTTTTTGCTTTAGCCAGGCTGATCTTGGTACCGATCACATTCAGGCGTGGATCAAAACCGCCCCCCTTGAAACCTTGCGACCAGGATGCATAGACATTGTTATCAGCATTGGCTTTCCAATTCAAAGACAGGCGCGGGGTGAACTTCGTGTCAGTGCGGTCAAGGTCAGCTTTGGTCAGATTGGTGTCTGTGCGGAACAGCACTGCGCCAGGATTGCCTAACTCTGGTGATCCCTTGGTGCCCAGATACAGTTGTCGCAGGATAGTAGCCTGACGATTATCCGAGGTATAACGGCCACCGGCTGATACGCTGATCGTGTCTGACAAATTCATGCTGCCATCGGCAAACACAGCCCAGGCCTTGGTATCGACATCGCCCATGGTATACACGGACAGCGGCAATGCACCATTGAGCAGGGTGTCGAATTTATTATAGGCATTTGCATCAATGTAATACACACCGGCCACACCCTGTATGGTCTTGCCGCTATAGCTGAGTTGTAATTCCTGGCTGAACTGGCGGTTCTTGTACAGTGCGGGAGCTTCCAGATCGATCGTCGGCAGAGAATCAAAATCGATAGGTGCATAGGAAGTATCACGGCGGCTGGCAGTAATCGATTTCAGTGTCAGCTCATTATTGATCTGCCATTCCACCAGCGCAGAAGCGCCGGTTTGCTTGACTTGCTGGAGATGGCCGAGTGCCGAGGTCAGATTGGCACGAGTATCAAAGACATTGTCGAGTATCGGTGCCTTGCTGAGATTGCCCACGGTCAGCCGGTAGCCATTTTTGGGGCTGGAATCATCCTGGCTGGTATCTGCCGAGACGCGGATGAACAGGTTGGAATTAGGCGTGAATTCTGCACTGAGGCGTGCAGCAGCAACGTCCTTGTCATAATTTTCTGCCCCGGTCAGCAGGTTCTTGCCAAAGCCGTTGCGCTTGAATTTTGCCAGACTGGCCCCTACCCGCAGGGTATCTGACACCGGCGTGCTAGCTGTCAGTACGGCATCGGTCTGGCCATAGGTGCCTATTGTTGCTTTCAGGCGTACATCGGTTTCTGGCTGCAGTTTTCGTGTCACATATTTGACGGCACCACCTATGGTATTGCGGCCATACAAAGTACCCTGAGGGCCACGCAAGACTTCTATGCGTTCTACATCATAGATATCAGCGACTGCACCCTGTGGGCGGGCGATATACACATCATCGAGATAAATGCCGACGCCAGCTTCAAAGCCAGCCAGCGGGTCTTGCTGGCCAACGCCACGGATAAAGGCGGTCAGCGTGGAATTGGTGGCGCGCGATGCCTTCATCGTGGTATTCGGCAAGCTTTGCACCAGGCCGACGATGTCGGGTATTGCTGTTTTGGAGAGCTGATCGGCAGAGAAAGCCGTGACCGAAACGGGCACGTCTTGCAGGGATTCTTCGCGGCGACGGGCGGTCACTACTACCGTGGTCGGCTCGGCATTGGCTGTTTCAGTCGTTGCTGGCGGTGTCGTAGTCTGGGCCTGGCTGATGCCACTGCCTGTGACTGTTCCTGATGCGACCAACAATGCTGCAGCGGACCGACGTAAGAATTTCTGCCTTCTCTTGCTCTGATTCATTTCTGTCTCCTGTATTTTTTATGTGCGCCGTATACATTGTTGTATGTCGCATGGCAGGCAGTGTGCACGGAAAGAAAAAACCCAGAAAGCGTATGCACGCCCACCGTTTGTGCATAAATGCACATCAGAGTGAAGATAGAGCAATTAAAACTGCCCAGTTGTTGTGCAAAACCCGCATTTCTTGGTTTCTTGCAAAGCAGAAATGGAGAATGAGCTGTTGCAGTATGTGCTTTGCCGCACAATTGGTGCACAATCAGGGCATGAATAGCATGCCTGAATGGACTGACCTGCGTTACTTTCTGGAGCTTGCCCGCGCTGGCACGCTATCTGGTGCATCCCGTCGTCTGGGCGTTGAACATACGACAGTAGCGCGCCGTATAGACCGGCTGGAGAGCCAGCTAGGCTCCACCCTGTTTGACCGCAGCCGCGAAGGCTATGAACTGACCGAGATGGGACATGCCCTGCTCCCCCATGCCGAAGCCATGGAGAGCGCCGCCCTGACAGCGACTGATCAGTTAGGCGCAGCCAGTGTCTCTGCCCATGGCGTCGTACGCCTGGGGGTGCCGGAAATGTTTGGCACGCTGGTGATCGCCCCCTTGCTGGTGCATTTGCTGAAAGACCATCCCGAATTGAGTGTGGATTTATTGGTACAACCACGCTTTGCTAATCTGGCAACCCGTGAGGCCGACCTCGGCGTCATGCTTGATCCACCCAATACCGGGCGCTATGTGTTTACCCGCTTGGCGACTTTCCGCCTGAACCTGTATGCCTCGCCTGATTATCTGGCACGCCACCCACCGATACGCAGCGAAGCAGACCTGGCTGAGCATGAATTTGTCGATTACGTACAAGACCGCCTGGCCAGCAATGAACTCAACTTCCTCGACAAACTGGGTTTTACCCCCAAACGACGCTTATGCTGCACCGGCATGATGGCGCAATGTGAGGCTGCAGCGGCTGGCATGGGCCTGATCATGGCACCGCCTTATGCCATCCCTTCTAGCGGTACCCTGGTGCCGGTTTTGCAAGACAGCTTCTTTACCGAGCGCTCTTACTGGCTGGCCGCGCCCAGCGACCTGTATCGCTTGCAGAGGGTGCGGGTGGTCTGGAACCTGTTGCGCGAATATGCAGAACAACATCCATCCCTGTTTATGCATACGGAAAGCAACAAATCCTGATACACGCACTGTGTACAAATTGGAAATCGACTAAAATCAGCGCATCACTACCCACGTCAGCCTTATCACTTATAAGGCCAGCCAAGATTGGATAAGCAATTGCCCACTGCCGCTCTGGATACCAGCCAGTTACAAAACTGGCTAGCCGCCGTCGCCCGCAAAGACGCTCAGGCATTTAAATTACTATATGACGCCACTTCAGCGAAACTGTTTGGCTTCGCGCTGCGTATATTAGTTAAGCGTGAGTTGGCAGAAGAGGTTTTACAAGAGAGTTTTGTCAACATCTGGAATAACGCGGGCAGTTATCAGGCCGGTCTGGCAGCACCAATGACCTGGATGACAACGATAGTGCGCAATCGCGCTTTCGATCTGCTGCGCCGTGTTGATCACGACGTAGAAATCGATGCTGATAATTTTGATATGGGAATCATGCAAGCCATGGAAAGCACTGAACCGACACCAGCACAGACGCTGGAATTGACACAGGATGCCAAAGCACTGGCGTCTTGCATGTCACGTCTGGAAGGCTTGCACAGGCAGGCAATGGCGATGGCATTTTTCCATGATCTGTCACACAGCGAAGTGGCAGAACACATGAAACTGCCGATAGGCACGGTAAAAACCTGGATCAGGCGCGGACTCGACAAATTGCGCACCTGCCTCACACGTCTGGAGGCATGATGAATTTGCACCAGATAAAAAATAATCCGGCCCTGCAAGAAAAACTGGCGTCTGAATATGTGCTGGGCACCCTGCGCGGTGGCGCACGCCGCCGCTTTGAAGCCTGGCTAAAACAGGATGCAGCCCTGCGCCAGGTCGTCGGCCAATGGGAAGCACACCTCGTACCCATGGCAGAATTTACTCCTGCAGTAACGGCACCGGCAACAGTCTGGCCTGCACTGGAAAAACGCTTGAACCTGAGCACCAGCAAAGACCCGTTTGCCTACTGGCGCAACTGGGGCAAATTGCGTGAAGACCTGGCTTTCTGGCGCGGCCTGGGCATGTTCTCGACCACCGCCGCCGTGGTGCTGGTATCTGTCTTGCTGAGCAAACAGGCGGATCAACAGCAGGCAACACCGCAAACCAATTACGTCGCCACTTTGTCGGATGACAAGGCACAGGCTATCGCGGTAATTACAGGCGACAGCAAACGCGGCCAGTTACAGATACGCATGGTGACCGCGCAAAACATCGCTGCCGACAAGAGCCTGGAATTGTGGGCAGTGGGCAAGGATGGCAAGGTCAAATCACTGGGCCTGGTGGCCGACAAAGGCATTATCACCCTGCCCATGCCTAAAGACATGACCGCAGACAGCGTACCTTTGCTGGCAGTGACACTGGAGCCCAAAGGTGGATCGGGTAATCCTGAGAAACCATCAGGACCGATTATATTCAAAGGTAATTGGGTGCAGATTTAATTAACACCACAATTGACTGGCTAAATTGGCATGAATAAAAACGGGACTGAAAAGTCCCGTTTTTTTTTACTTGCAGAAAGTCAAAGTCAATCGGAAATTTACGTCCTGGCTGGCAACAATGTCCCGACAACCTCGCCAAAGCCCACCCGCGCAAAGCCCTCTTTTTGCGCCCAGCCGCGCATGATGATGGCGTCACCATCTTCCATAAAAATGCGCTGCTCACCGTTACTGAAAGTCAGTGCCTTCTTGCCGCCTTCAGTGAGTTCCAGCAAGGAACCAGCTTCATCTGCCAATGGACCGGATTGCGTACCCGAGCCCAGCAAGTCACCAGGATTCAGGTTGCAACCGTTTACCGTATGATGGGTAATCAGTTGCGCTATCGTCCAGTATGAATGGCGGAAATTCGACAAGGATAAACGTTCGGCAGGTGCGCCTGCTGCACGCATTTTTTCCGTCTGCAGCAAGACTTCAAGCTGCACATCAAACGCACCGCTGTCACGCAAATCTGGCGCATCCAGATAAGCCATGGGTTGCGGGTCTTCTGCATCGCGGGTCCAGGCGTGGCGGTAGGGTGCCAGTGCTTCCAGTGACACTACCCAGGGGGAAATGGTAGAAGCAAAATTTTTGGCAAGGAATGGGCCTAGCGGCTGGTATTCCCAGGCCTGTACATCACGCGCTGACCAGTCATTCAATAAGCACAGGCCAAAGATATGCGACTCTGCCTTGTCCATATTGATGACATCGCCCAGCGCATTGCCGGGGCCGACGAAGATACCGATTTCCATTTCATAATCCATGCGTTTGGCAGGGCCAAACACCGGTGTTTCAGAAGTCGGCGGTTTGGTCTGGCCTACCGGGCGGCGAAATTGCTGGCCTGATACACCGATAGATGAGGCGCGGCCATGGTAACCAATCGGCACCCATTTGTAATTCGGCAGTAAAGGATTATCAGGGCGGAATAATTTACCAACAGCCGTTGCATGATGAACGGAGGTGTAAAAGTCAGTGTAGTCACCAATCTGCGCAGGCAAGGCAAATTCTGCTGCGCTTTGTGCCAGCAGGCAGGCTTGCAATGCACCTTGCAGGCTTGCACCTTCACGCAAGACGCGTGACAGGGCCAGGCGCAATGCGGACCATACCGGGGCGCCCAAACCCATCAGGGCATTGAGGTTGCTGGCATTGACGGCATTGGTGAAATGGCCACCCTGCAACTCGGTATAACCGGCAAAAGCATGGGCGGCATGGGCGGCTGCCAGATCAAGTATCTGGTCACCAATCGCAATACCAATGCGAAATGTCTGGTTGCTACCCTGGCGACGAAACACGCCGTATGGCAAATTCTGCAGAGGGAAATCCGTGCCAGCCTGATTAGCTGAAGCTACCCAGCTGCGCCAGCCTGCATCATGGGTTTCATTAAGTTGTACCGTCATTTATTTTTGCTCCGGATTAAAATTTTTCTTGATACCTTGCCAGCACTGATAATAGTCCGCCTGCAATTGCGGCGCTTCCATGGCGGCGCGGGTAGGTTTGATGATATTACGCGTTTCTATCATGAATGCCATCGTATCATCGACTTTATGTGGCTTGCTGGTATCTGCTGCGGATGCCTTATCGAAAGTCGGCGCGTCCGGGCCATGGCCGCTCATACAATTGTGCAGACTGGCACCACCGGGGCGGAAGCCGGTAGATTTGGCATCATACTGCCCATGGATAAGGCCCATGAATTCACTGGCAATATTGCGGTGGAACCAGGGCGGGCGGAAGGTGTCTTCAGCTGCCAGCCAGCGTGGCGGGAAAATCACGAAATCTATGGTATCCACACCCGGCGTATCACTGGCTGCCTGCAAAACCAAAAAGATAGATGGATCAGGATGATCGTAGCTGATAGAGCCTATGGTATTGAAGTGACGTAAATCATATTTGTAAGGCGCAAAATTGCCATGCCAGGCGACCACATCCAATGGTGAATGGCCTATCTTTGCCGACCACAGATTACCGCTGAACTTGGCCAGCAATTCAAAATCACCTTCTTTGTCTTCATACCAGGCGACTGGCGTCTGGAAATCACGCGGATTGGCCAGCCCATTGGAGCCGATAACACCAAGGTCAGGCAACTTCAAGATGGAACCAAAGTTTTCGCAGACATAACCACGGGCTTCGCCATCAGGAAGGTGCACCTGGAAGCGTACACCACGCGGTATCACCGCGATTTCTTGCGGCTCAATATCGAGCAAACCCATTTCAGTTCGGATATGCAGGCGGCCTTGCTGGGGAATAATGAGCAGTTCAGCATCGGCGTCATAAAAGAAACGTGACGTCATATCACGGTTGGCTGTGTAGATATGGATGGCACAGCCGGTCTGGGCATCGGCAGAGCCATTGCCTGCCATGGTCATCCAGCCATCGACGAAATCAGTTGCTTCTGCCGGTATAGGCATGGGGTCCCAGCGCAATTGATTTGGCGTTGTTGGCGTCGCGCCGAAATCATTCGTCATACGGCCATTGCTGACTTGCTGGAAGGGTTGGTGCATGGCAGCCGGGCGTATGCGGTATGCCCAGGAACGGCGGTTCGCATGACGCGGGGCAGTAAAGGCCGTGCCCGAGATTTGCTCGGCATACAGGCCATAGGCGCATTTCTGTGGGGAATTCTGGCTTTTGGGCAGGGCATCTGGTAATGCCTCGGTCGCGAATTCATTCGCAAAACCGGTCTGGTACTGCAGTTGAACTTCTCTTGCGTCATGCTTGCTCATAGCTGATCCTGCCATTCTTGATTGAACAGACTTGAACTTTAATGCAAAGCAGCGGGTTTTACGATATAAATACAAAAATGTACTACATTCATAGAATCAATAATACTCAGCAACGATACGGAACACTGATGCTGGGCAATAAGACTGGAATATCATGCTGGAACCCAAAGACATAGACCTGAACTTGCTGGTGATCTTCCAGGAAGTGTATCAAGACCGCCAGATATCCTCTGTCGCGCGCAAGCTGGGCTTGTCGCAACCAGCGGTCAGCAATGCCCTGGCACGGCTGCGGCGCAGTTTTGATGATGAATTATTTGTACGTACGGCAACAGGCATGCAACCAACGGCACTGGCAGAGCAACTGGCCGAGCCTGTGGCAATGGCACTGACCCACATCACACAGGCACTGAACCGGCAAGAGAGTTTTGACCCTGCCAGCAGCAAGCGCCATTTCACAATTGCCATGACCGATGTCGGTGAAGTGTATTTCATGCCTATTCTGGCGGATCATCTGCATAGCCTGGCACCGCAATTACAGTTATCCACCGTGCGTGCCAGTGATATTGATTTGAAAACAGAAATGGAGTCTGGCCGGGTTGATCTGGCGATTGGTGCTTTTGACCATTTGTCCGATGCCTGGTATCAGCGCCGTTTATTCAGGCAAAACTATGTTTGCATGTTCCGGCAAAGCCATCCGTTGGCGGCAGACAGGCTGGAGATGAAGGATTTCCTGACGGCGCGACACTTGATTGTTGCATCGAGGGAAAATCCTTATGCCAAAGTCAACCAAAGCCTGGAGAAAGCTGGCATCAGTGCCGCCAGCCATCTGCGCGTGCCGCATTTCGTTGCCGTTCCGTACATAGTCAGTTGCAATGACTTATTGGTAACCGTGCCACAGAAACTGGCGGAGCGCGCAGCCGCGCCATTTGGCTTGCGCTATGTCAAGTCTCCCTTGCGCTTGCCTGCCCTGCAGACCAATATGTTCTGGCACAGGCGCTACAATCAGGATGCAGGCAATCAGTGGATGCGCAGCCTTATATCTGATCAATTTCTTGAGTGAAGCTGTGTGACAAGGGCAATGCTGAAAATCCTTCATGTAAACTCTGAAAGCTTTTCTGCCATGCAATGTAGCTTATCCCCTACACTTGTAGAAATAATTAATCAGCTGGAGTAAACCATGCCCGTCATTACCTGTGTAGAAGACCTGCGCCTGCTCGCCAAAAAGCGCGTCCCAAAAGCTTTTTATGATTATGCAGACAGCGGTTCTTACACAGAATCGACATACAAGGCCAATACCAGCGATCTGGCAGCCATCAGATTGAGGCAACGGGTTGCCATCAATGTAGAACACCGTACTACCCGCACTACCATGATCGGCCAGGAAGTAGCCATGCCGGTAGCGATAGCACCGACCGGGCTGACAGGCATGCAATGGGCCAATGGTGAAATGCTGGGAGCGGTAGCGGCAGAAAAATTCGGCATACCCTTCACGCTATCGACCATGAGCATCTGCTCAATAGAAGACGTAGCCAGTGTGACCACCAAGCCTTTCTGGTTCCAGCTATATGTCATGCGTGACCGTGGCTTTGTCAAAGAACTCATACAAAGGGCAAAGAATGCCAAATGCTCAGCGCTGGTGCTGACACTGGATTTGCAGATCTTGGGGCAGCGCCATAAAGATTTGAAAAACGGCATGTCGGTTCCACCCAAGCTGACATTGGCAAACGTCATCGACCTCGCCACCAAACCAGCCTGGGCCTTGCGTGCCCTGACTGGCCGCAAGACTTTTGGCAACCTGGTTGGACACGTCAAAGGTGGCGATGGCATAGTCACGCTGAGTCAATGGACGGCTAGCCAGTTCGACCCCACGCTGAGCTGGGATGACGTCGCCTGGATCAAGAAAGAATGGGGTGGCAAGCTGATACTCAAAGGCATACTTGATGTCGAAGATGCCAGACTGGCGGTAGCCGCCGGTGCTGATGCCATCGTCGTCAGCAACCACGGTGGCCGTCAGCTTGATGGCGCGATGTCATCGATACAGGCATTGCCAGCAATCGTCGATGCGGTGGGTCATCAAACCGAAGTCTGGTTTGACGGTGGCATACGCACAGGACAAGACATACTCAAGGCCACTGCCCTGGGTGCCAAGGGCAGCATGATAGGTCGCGCCTTTTTGTATAGCCTGGGTGCGATGGGTGAGGCAGGTGTCACGACCATGCTGGAAATCCTGCAAAAAGAACTGGATGTCAGCATGGCCTTGACGGGGACCAAAGATATCCGCGAAGTGAATGCATCGAATATCATCCTGCCATGAAAGCTCAAAATGCGATTTCTGTCCTCAGGCTGAATACCCAGGCATTTTTCAGCCTGGCATCCATATTTGGATTGAAGACACATTGCACGACAGGTTGCAGTACCAACCAGGGTCGCACTTGCATTTTGTAAGTCGCCTCCAGTATGGATTCAAAATTGTCAGCCTTGTTGAGCTTGCGGTATTTTTCACTGGCGCGAGCATAGGTCATGCCCAGCGCCAGTTGATCTTCACCCCTGCCCTCGAAAGGGCCGACGTAGTTGAGACCGAGATTCACTGACCAGTCAGACTGGTTGATGTCTTTTTGCGCCGTACCAAAACGGAAAAAGCCTTGCAAACCCTGGCCGGGATGTCCGGCTTTGGGCAGCAGGGTGCGCTCGGTCAAAACATACCAGCCAAAATTTTTGCGCTGCACAGCTTTGCCGTTGGCATCAAGACTGCTGAGATCAGCATAACCAGCGCTGTAACGCCACATGCCTACGGCAGTTTTGTTGAGGGCTTTTTCATCGCCACCCGGTTTTTCGCCATAATGTCCAGCCTCGGCCATGAGCAAGACACCATCGCCTTTCTCAAATTTGATGTGGCTGCCACGCGGATTGGCCGGGTCACCCGGCACGCCATCGAGTAAAGCAATTTGCAGATAGCTGTTTTTATCCGCTGACTTGTAGCGCAGGCGCGTGCCAAAGGATGCCATGGGGTAGATAGGTGGACCATTCTTGCCAGTCTGCCCGAAAGAAATATTCATGCCCATGGCAGGTTGTAAAAAGACGCCAGTGCTTTCAGTTACATAGAATTCGGAATCAACCGCAAACAGGCCGACCAGCACAGCCAGCCTGTCGTCCAGCATGCTTTTTTCGAGCCACAGCTCAGAAAACTGGGCAGTATTGGTTTTGACTTCGATATTATCGACACCGATGAAACTACCGATTTTCTGTATATTCGGTTTGCCACCCAGTTCGCTATGGTATTGGGTATAGGCAGTCCAGCCCTCCCACCCCATCAGCTTGTTCAGGTCAAGGCGTATCCTGGCATCGGTATACGATAGCCATTTAGTGCCGGTGGCAATGCCACCACTCTGGTTGTGCACGATGTCGCTACGATGAGTGAAATCCAGACTGATACCCTGGTCCAGCCAGGCCTGGCGCCGGCCATTCCAGTCGCCGGTGAGGGTAGTCAGATTCAAGTCGGTGCCATCTTCCGCTGCATGAGCGGGTATATGAAAGGCACAGTTCAGACATAGCAGCAGTCCCATCGAGAAAATGCCAGACTTCAGGGTCTTTCTCATAGGCAGCTCTATAAAATTTATTCAGGCCATCAGGGTGTCATCACCAAGCCGGATGTCACGATCAGGTAACAAAAGTATGGTCTTTTATTTCTGATCAAATTACGCTAAGTCCCTGATTTTGGGCACCATTCTACCCAAAATTTACTGACTAGCCTGTAAAAATTTTGTAAACTTTCGCTGAGGCTTTTTTTAAAGTTGCAGATAGTAAAAAAGCATGGGCAAGCCCATGCTTTTTTACTTCATTTTTTGAGACTGGCCCATGTGTACACATGGGCCCAATTTATTGCTTGATATTACTTAATATTGCTTAGGCAACCTGACGTTGCAATTGGTTTTGCACCTGGGCCTGCTGTTCTACCAGTTGCAGATTCTCGGCATCGATCAGGATGCGACGTGGTTTGTGTGCTTCTGGAATTTCACGTACCAGTTCGATACTCAACAAACCATTATCGAGACGTGCGGTGACGACTTTGACATGGTCAGCCAGGCGGAAACGATGTTCAAAATCACGTGAAGCAATGCCACGGTGCAGGAAGTTACGTGTGCCTTCTGCCTTTTGGCGGCGGCCGACAATTTTCAGGGTATCGCGCTCGGTTTCGATATCGAGTTCGCTGCGGTCAAAGCCAGCAACTGCCATGGTGATTGCATATTTATCTTCTGCAATCAACTCAATATTGTAGGGGGGATAGCTGGGTGCATTTTCTGTACGTTGTGCGTCATCAAACAATTGTGCGAGACGGTCAAAACCGATAGCGGAACGGTACAGAGGAGCGAAGTCAAAATTACGCATGATAATATCCTTATAAATTGAAGCGATATAAATTAAATGTTTAGAAACTTTTTTTAAAACTACTACCTTTACTTCTTCAGCAAACCTCGCATTTGAGCATCTGCTGAGTAGAAAATGGTACTGGTGCAAAGAGTTTCAAGAGCATTTTATAAAAAATTTTTACTTCAATAAAATTAACAATGAATCGACTGTCTTCATGAACAAGATTGACAACAGTCCACCAGGAACCAAACAGGAAACAGGCATGGCCAAGCTTTACTTCAGATACTCAGCAATGAACGCCGGAAAATCCACCGCACTTTTGCAGGTGGCACACAATTATGAAGAACAAGGGCAAAAAGTCCTTCTCTATACTGCTGCCATAGACAACCGTTATGGTGCAGGTAAAGTGACTTCACGTCTGGGCCCACAAAGGCAGGCTGAAGTTTTCGATACGAATTTCGATTTTCTGGCGGAAACGCCCAAGGTCAGTTGCGTACTCGTTGATGAAGCGCAATTTCTGTCTGCTGACCAGGTACGTCAACTGCATCAACTGGCACAAGTACGCGGCGTACCTGTGATTTGCTATGGTCTGCGCAGCGATTTTTTGGGCGAGCCATTTACCGGCTCGGCATATTTGCTGGCGCTCGCAGACGATATAGAAGAATTGAAAAACATCTGCGCTTGCGGCAAGAAGGCCACGATGAATATCCGCGTTGATGAAAATGGCCGACGCATGAAATCTGGGGAGCAAATTGATATCGGTGGGAACGAGCGTTATCAACATGTATGTGGTCGCTGCTTTTACGCTGGCTAACAATAATACGCAGTCCCCTGAAACAGAAGAGCAGGCCTTAGAGCCTGCTCTTTTCACTTAATCCAAACCAGTTTTACAATACCTTCAAGAACTCCGCCAGATCAATAATCTCCTGCGGCGTAAATCCTATATTGAAACGCTTGTCATAGAATTTCACGACATCCGTAATCTCCACCATGCCACCATTATGGAAGTAAGGTGAACGCGCTTCTATGGCGCGCAGGCTGGGTACCTTGAAGCGGCCTATATCTTTCCATTTTCCTGTGTTCATGGCGCTGCCGGGGTCCGTGGTTTGCACCAACTCACCAGTCAGTTTATTCCTCAGCGTATATAAGGGCATATCTGGTGTGCGCAGACTGGCATCTGATACGCCGGTGTTGAACAGGCGTGGTACAGAATGCGTACCGACATTGCCTACGCTATGGCAACTGGCGCAGGTTGCGCGCTGCAAGCCAACACGCAATTCATCATTGAAGCCGGCGACGCGTGTGATCGTGAAAGGCTTGTTATTAAATATCTGCTCACCCCTGGCTATCGATGCCCTGGCAATGTTGATCGCAGTTGGCGGCTGTGGTGGCTGCTGAGGTTGAGGAGGCCTTCCCTGCGCTGGTGGGTTCGGTGGGGTGGGCCTGTCAAGACCGCGCCATGCGGCAAACATGTTCATGATGTTACGGTCAAATGGTGCACCCGTTATATAGTCACCAGCATCAAGGTCATTGATACCAAAATAAAAATTATTCTTTGCCAGTTCAACGGGACCACCTTTGACGCCAAGGTCTGTCAGATTACCTGCGGCGAGACTGCTGATCTGTGCTGTGAATAAAGTCTTTTCAAAATCGACTATGCTGCGCTGTTCTGCCGCTGTCAGACCCTGTGCTGCCTGGGCATGCCCAGTGACTGCACTATTTGACTGATGTAGCAAATCGAAATCAGTGGTTGAAAAACACTGCAGTGGCCGGGTATTGCGTATGCACAGACTGGACCTGGTATCGCTGAAGGTTTCCCGGCCATCCCACATGACCGTACTCAGGAACTTCAGGTTCGTGGTGGGCATTGGGCGACGGAATAGCGATACCTCTTTGGCGCTGGCGTACCCATAAGGGTCATCTACTTTATCCAGTATAAATTCAGCATCAGCGGGTATTGGCAAACCCACTCTGATGAGCCCCTTAGACAGCAACATGTTATAAGCCTGACGCTTTTGATCTAGCGTAGTCACTTTGGCAGTCGGCGAGTTTGCTCCATCAATGAGGGCAAACACCGGGTCATTGCCATTGCTGGCAGTAAATCTCAGTTGCAGGTCGTCAGGACGTATGCTCCAGCCCTGACTTTCCTGATGGCAGCTGGCACAACTGCGGCCATTGCCAAAGGCTTTAAAGAAAGGATTGTTTCTATCTATGCTGCCTGTCGTGAATACTGTCAGAGCAGCTCCCTCGCCATTGGCAATAGGCACGAGTGAAGGCGGGTCTGCAGGAGCTGGCGCAGGTGCAAGGAGTGCAGCTGTGCTTATCGGTGGTGCTGCTTGCGCGCTATTAACATTATTCGTTGTTCCTGCCGTACTGGCGTCGCCACCGCAGGCAGCCAGGCTTGCCAGCATAAGCATGGCACTACCTATCTGTACTCTTGCACGCACACCAGCCGTAACATGCAAATTCGATACTCTTTGTGATTTCATTTCTAGCCCCCTTGAAGTTTCCATTTTTCTACTCAAGAAGCCCGGCATTCTCTGCACTAAGTTCTGAGACTGAAGACAGGATGATTTCTGAATGTGAAGAAAAAATGAAGAAAACAGGTTTTTTGAAATTCCATCTGTATAGTTTTTATAAAAATATTTTTTTGTTGCGTATCGTCTTTACTTCATGATTCCTCCATAATTGGCTGGCACCATGGCAAATCAATACTATTCAATATGATCCGGGAGCCCTGAAGTATGCGTCTGACCATCGCCCGCAAGCTCGCTTTGGCCATTACGGCAATTGTGATTATCAGCATAGGCACGCTGGCCTGGGTCACCAGTCAAAACCTCAAAAGTGGTTTCATCGCCTACCTCAGCGACCTGGAAAAGCAAGACCTGGCCAGGCTCAGCAATCTGCTGGCAGAAGACTATCGCCAGTATGGCAATTTTGACCGTTTCCAGGCCAACCGCCGCCCCATGCGTGATTTACTGGATCAGATACGCAGCCTGCCACGCCCACAAAATGAAGATGCCCCACCGCCACCACCCAGAAGAAGGCCGCGTGAAGACGGTGCCGATGATCCAAATGACAGGCGACCACCGCCCCCGCCTCCAAGAGGCCAGGACAGACCGCCACGCGATGCACCGCCTGAGCAGAGGCCACCGATAGACCCGATGGGCTTTGGACAAAGACTTTCCCTGATAGACAAGAATGGCATCGCCCTGATAGGCCCCGGCGATGCGCCCGGTGGCAGCATCGTACCCATCATGCTGGGTAATGAGCGTATAGGCACGCTCCGGCTGGCCCCTCTGCGGCAAATCTCGAATGCCAGTGCGATGGATTTTGTCAGCGTGCAAATACGTCATACCTTATGGCTGGCGCTGACACTGATACTGGTATCGCTGGCATTTTCCCTGTGGCTGGCCAGGCATTTATTGCGCCCATTAAAATCCCTGCATCAGGTTACGGCAAAAATTTCCAAGGGACAGCTTGATGCCAGGGCAGAAATGATCAGCCAGGATGAACTAGGTGACCTCGCCCGTGACATCAACAGCATGGCGCAAAACTTGGAGAGAAACGAGGCGCAAAGAAGCAAAATGCTGGCTGATATCTCACATGAATTGCGTACGCCGCTGACTGTCATACAGGGTGAAGTAGAGGCCCTGATGGACGGTGTACGGCACATCACGCCCGCCGCGCTGGAGTCCCTGCATGCTGAAGTACGCCACATCAACAAGCTCGTCGATGACTTGCGTCAGTTGACCCTGGCCGATGCCGGTGAGCTGCATTACCAGTTCCAGCCCATGGACTTGCGCCCGATGCTGGCAGACCTGTTGCAACGCTTTGGCCTGCGCATGCAGCAGGCTGGCCTGCACCTCGACAGCCAGTTGGGCGACATGCCAGCATGGATCAATGCCGATGGTGGCCGCCTGACCCAGGTACTCAGCAACCTGCTGGAAAACAGCATACGCTATACCGATAGCGGCGGGGTCATCCTGTGCACCTTGACACGTAATGGCGCCTTGCTTGAACTCGGTATCGAAGACAGTGCGCCTGGTGTGCCGGATGCCAGCCATGCGCTGTTATTTGACCGTCTGTACCGGGCCGATAGTGCACGCAACCGCGCCAGTGGCGGCAGCGGCCTGGGCCTGGCGATTTGCAAGGTCATCGTTGAAGCCCATGGTGGACGTATCAGTGCATCTGCTTCACAATTGGGTGGCGTGAAAATTCTCATGCAATTGCCTTTTATCAAGACACCATAAATCATCACATGGACAATAGCGCCCACATATTCATTGTTGAAGATGACTTGAAAATTGCGGCCCTGCTAAAAGACTATTTGCTCGCGGCAGGCTACCAGGTCAGTCATGAAGCGAATGGCAGGCTGGCACTGGAACAACTGCGCTTGTGCACACCCAACCTGATTTTGCTGGACCTGATGCTGCCAGAACTGGATGGCATCAGTATCTGCAATGAAGTACGCAAGTTCAGCGAAGTGCCCATCATCATGCTGACTGCCAGGGTGGAAGAGGTAGATCGTTTGCTGGGACTGGAAACCGGGGCTGACGACTATGTGTGCAAGCCCTTCAGCCCGCGTGAGGTCGTCGCGCGTGTGAAGGTACATTTGCGCCGCAGCATGGCTGGTCTGACTGGTCTGATTAGGCAGCCAGCTTCTGAACAATCACGTTTTGCTATCGATAAAGAGCAACTGCGCATACTGGTTGATGCCCAACCTCTGAACCTGACGCCGGTAGAATATCGCTTGCTGGCAGAATTCATCAGCCATCCTGAACGGGTGTTTTCACGCCAGCAATTGCTGGACTTTGCCCATGAGGATCAGCGCGACATCAATGACAGGACGGTGGATACGCACATCAAGAACATACGTAAAAAGATACAGGGAAAACTGCCAGGCAATGAATGCCTGCACTCTGTGTATGGCGTAGGTTATCGCTTCGAATTGCCTTCTTAGTGTAAGAAAACGGGGCCAGGCGGCGTTTATGCAGGTCAAAAAGCCGCTTGCCCGCATGATGGAAAAGCGAGAATAATGTTTTGACTGCTTCCTTCGTTAAAACATGACTCTGCATATCGCCAGCTTAAAGAAACTCTTCCACATCGACCCGCTCAGGACGGATGCCGTATGTCATCCCTTGAGTTCACTGCTCTACCAGACCCTGTTACGCATCAACCGTTCTGGTGATCAGCCTGTCGCTGAACTGGCCAGTAGCTGGACGTATTCTGCCGACCACAGCAAATGGTCATTTGATATTGGCGCTACCTTCTTCGACGATGGCAGCCCGCTGCTGGCCTCACATGTGGTACACAGCTTTGCGCGCCACATCTGGCCTTCTTCCACATCCAGCTTTGCCGGACTATTACGGGGACTGATCGTGGGTGCGGCAGAATGCAGCGAGGGTGAAATTCCGGCAGGCTTGTACGCAGATGATGCACAAGGCCATGTCTTCATGCACTTGCGGCAGCCGTATTGCCCTTTGCTGGAAGTCATTGCTCATCCGGCGATGGGGATTTGTGTGCAAACCCAGGGCAATCTCATGATGGGCTCTGGCCCCATGCGGGTGTGGTCTGCCAATGACAATGAAATACAACTGGCACACAATCCAGTGTATTCAGGTCAGCGCAAGCTGCCAGAAAAAATCAACATACAACTCCATGACAAGTTTGATGACGTCTGTCTTGCCATACAAGATGGCAGGGCAAATGCTGCCTTGCTGGAACGCAAGCATCAGTTGCGTCTGGATGCCCTGCCAGGCATGCATACAACCAGGCTGCGTGACCGTTGGTCGGGCATGCTGATCCTGAATGCAGCAGGTATCTTCGATGAACTGGCCATGCGCAAGGATTTTCATACACTGGTACAAAAAGAGGCACAGGAAAAACTGGGAGCCCTATATCACACAGATTTTATTCCGGCGGACGTACTGGCGGTACCCACGACGCCAGCCAGCAAGCTCACGCTGGCAGAATTCCGCCAGCGCTGGGCCGGGCATTTTTCCACCACCGCAGTGCGCATCTTGTATGCCGCCGGACGCGGGCCACTGACTATCGCACTCGATGCTGCCATCAGCGTTTTGCGAGCCTGTGGCATACATTGCGAACTGATACCGACAAAAAATGCAGAGCAGGTTTATGACTACGTTGCACGCGGTGAATTTGATGTCGTTGCGCGTGGCTGGATACAGGACTTTGATGACGCCGACGAATATGTTGGTGTCTATCAAAAACAGGCGCCGCAGCAGCAAGCACAGGCAGCATACGCACGCTTTTATGCCACGGTGGCTGAATACCGGCATATCGCTGATGCAGATGCCCGCTCAGCCGCTTATATACAAGCCGTCAAAACCCTGGATGAAGAATATTTGTGCATCACGGTGTGCCGCGATCATCACAGGATTTTTCATGACAGCAGCCTGCATTTGCAGTCACTTTGCCGCGATCCTTTTGATTTGTGAAACAGACGTGCGCTTCTGCCTGCATGACCTGAGACAGTAACTGCTGTATGCTTGACTTAGAGTCCACTCTAAGTTCTAAGATCATACTGTGACCAGAAAATTATTCATTTCCATAGGCGAGATGGCTGCCCTGACCGGCTTGTCTGCGCATACCCTGCGTTTCTATGAAAAAGCCGGGGTCTTGCAGGCAGCCAAACGGGCGGACAACGGCCATAGACGTTACAACAGTCAGGACGTCCTGTGGCTGGAGTTTGTCTTGCGCCTGAAACAAACCGGCATGCCACTAGCGGACATACGTGAGTATGCGCAGCTCAGGGCAGATGGTGAAATGAGTCTGCAACAGCGGTTGACTATGCTTGAGCTCCATCGTCAGCGCCTGGCCACCACCATGTCTGAGCTTGCAGCTAATGCCAGCGCCCTGGATGACAAGATCCGGATTTATCAAAAAATGATAGTTGATAAGGCTGGCCGGAAAAAGAAAGTCTGATCATGCATCAAAACAGTAATGTATCCATCAATGAACGCTATCAGCGCGGTTGGGAAAAGCTCAGGGAAATCGATGGCGAAGCAGGAGAAAAGGTCATCGCCGCGCTGGCAGATATTGCGCCCGATTTTGCGCGCTACCTGATTGAATTCCCTTTCGGGGATATTTACTCACGCCCGCAACTGGACTTGAAGTCACGCGAAGTCGCCGTGGTTGCAGCATTGACGGCGCTTGGGAATGCAACACCCCAGCTCAAGGTGCATATAGAGGCTGCCCTGAATGTAGGTTGTACACGCGAAGAAGTGACAGAAGTGATCATGCAGATGGCGGTATATGCCGGCTTTCCTGCGGCGCTGAATGGCTTGTTTGCGGCGAAAGAAGTATTTGCTGCGCTGGATGCTTAAGCTTAAATCGGCAGACAGTAGCTCTGTTTGACGGTATCCATGACCACGGTGGTGCGGAACTTGAGAATATTCTCATTGACGAACAGCACGGCGCGGGTGAAACGTTCATAGGCTGCCATGTCCGTGGTTTGCACAATGAGCATGAAATCAAAATCACCTGCGAGGTAAAAACATTGCTGTACTTCGGCCAGGGCCTGCATGTCTTGCTTGAAGCTGTCGATGACATCGCCCAGGCCTTTTTTGAAAGCGACCTCAACCATCACCGTCAGAGGGTAGCCAACCGCCTGGGGGCTGACTATCGCCACCTCTGCACGAATGACGCCTTCATCCCTGAGCTTGCGTATGCGGCGCTGCACGGCAGTGGCAGACAGGCCTATATCTGCCCCTATCAGCTCGGCTGAATGGCGGCTGTTCTTTTGCAGATAGCGCAAAATGGCAAGATCAAAACCGTCCAGTATCATCGCAATAGGGGTTCATGATGGGGAAGCCTATTATGAACCCATATGGAAATCAATTGCTTACTCTGAAGCAATTAGAAACAACAAAGTGGCAATTAATTTGCCTTGAAGAAATAATAGGTGGCTTTATAAGGTGTGCGTGTTTCTGCACCTATCTGGAAATCCGAGCAACCTGTCAAAGGTGCCTTGCCACCAACAGTGACCACGCGCTGTATGCTGGTCACTTTGGAAAAGGTGCCATTCGCCGAACTTGACTTGGCTTTCAGCAACAGCCAGGGGATGGCATTGGTATCAACGCTGTCGCTCTTGGCGACTACTTCAGCGATTACTTTGCTGCCATCTGCGGCTTCCCAGGTTGGGCCTTCATAATGCTTGCCC
The DNA here is from genome assembly GCF_049339865.1 of Undibacterium sp. TC9W. Taxonomy (NCBI): domain Bacteria; kingdom Pseudomonadati; phylum Pseudomonadota; class Betaproteobacteria; order Burkholderiales; family Oxalobacteraceae; genus Undibacterium; species Undibacterium sp. TC9W. The sequence continues at coordinate 56,209 of NZ_JBMPPJ010000008.1, forward strand.
AGTTTGGGGCTGCTAGGGTCATGGCTGGCATATAGCTCAGCTTCTGGTGCGCGGAATACCCATTCAAACTTTTTAGGGCCGGATTTATTGGCGCGGCAATCATAAATCTGCACGCCGGTAGCTGCCATCTGGAAGGCCAGTACTTCACCTGCAGGTGCTTTGAGGTTGGCTGGCACGCTAACGACCTGGGCAGCAGGTGCAACTGGGTCAGCTGTGTGTTTAACAGGCGCAGTCGAGCAGGCTGACAGGATGGCAGCAGTAGCAATACTGCCAGCGATAGCGATTTTTTTCATTTCTTATACCTTTCAATTAGAGCCGCCAAATTTTAGCAACGGTGTTTCAAAACGAATAAAACACTTACTGAATTTTACATCCTTTGTCAGGTGAACAAGCCCCCTACTTAAGTATGAACAAAGTATGAGCAGCATTGCCGAAAACCGCCTGCGACCTGAATTTTTTCGGTCAGCAGGCTGTGGGCCTTCGTGGGACAATGCGGGATTCGCCTGCAGATGAGCAGGCATCAAGGATGATGGATCAGGCCAGATGAGCAACAAGAACAAAAAGGATGCAAGAAACCGCGCTGGCAGCTCATTACTGCATGCACGCAACCGCCATCAGGGGCGCTATGATTTTGCGGCTCTGACCAAGGCAGAGCCGGCACTTGCATCTCTGCTTGTCAGCACCCCAACAGGCGAAACCAGCATCAATTTTGCCGACCCGCTGGCAGTCAAACTGCTCAACAAGGCTCTTCTGCACAACAGCTATGGCGTGCGTGGCTGGGATATCCCCTCTGAGTATCTTTGCCCTCCAGTGCCGGGCCGGGCAGACTATCTGCATTATCTGGCTGATTTACTGGCTGACTGCAATCAGGGCCGTGTGCCCAAAGGCAGGCAGATACTGGCCCTTGATCTTGGTACGGGTGCCAGTTGCATTTATCCCCTGCTTGGTGCCAGCGAATATGGCTGGTCATTCTGTGCCAGCGACATCAATCCGGCCTCGCTGGCTAATGCACAGGCCATACTGGAACACAATCCCGGCCTGGGCCAGCAGATACAATTACGTCATCAGGCCAATGCGCTATCCCTGTTCCATGGCATTGTTGGCGATGATGAATGGTTTGATGTCAGCCTGTGCAACCCGCCTTTTCACGCCTCTGCTGAAGAAGCAAGGGCTGGCAGCCAGCGCAAGTGGGAAAACCTGAAGCAAACAGGCCAGGCAGAGCAGGCGGTACCCGTATTGAACTTTGGCGGCCAGGCTGCAGAACTCTGGTGCGAAGGCGGGGAACTGGCGTTTATCAAGAAAATGATCACTGAAAGTGCGGCTATACCCACAAAAATCTTATGGTTTTCTACCCTGGTATCAAAATCTGCCAATTTGCCTGCAATCCATGCGGCATTGAAGCAGGTCAAGGTGCTTGATGAAAAAACCATTATCATGAGCCAGGGCAATAAAGAGAGCCGTCTGGTTGCCTGGACTTTCCTGAATGCAAGTCAACAGGCTGCCTGGGCCAAATTACGTTGGTCAAATAGCAAGAGATAAAGCCTGCGCCTGGGTATTTGCCTCCCTTACAGAATATAATCTTAGCTATAGCGGCTAGCCCTGGCTTACAATCTCGTTCGTCTGCCGGTTTGCAGCCCGGAACCAACAAGAAATAACAAGAAGTATGCAATATGTATCTGTAGAGTAAGAGTACTAAGGGTATTGAGAGAGTACTGAATATAGCGTCGCGTGATTTACTTTTGAGCAAAATGTATCAAGGATAACAATGAAACGTGTAGATGATTTCCGCCTGAAGCTGGGCAAAGATGAGCTGGTTCCTATCATGATCGGTGGCATGGGCGTCGATATTTCCACTGCTGAACTGGCTCTGGTTGCTGCACGTCTGGGCGGTATAGGCCATATCTCTGATGCCATGGTGCAGGATGTCTCTGACCGTCGTTTTGACACCAGCTTTGTCAAGGAAAAGACCAAATTCTACAAATACAATATCAACAATTCCGACAAGACTGACATCAAGTTCAACCTTGATCAACTGGCAGAAGCCACCCGTATGCACGTGGGCAAGACCATGGAAGCCAAGCAGGGCTCGGGCATGATCTTTGTCAATTGTATGGAAAAGCTGACCATGAACGGTCCACGCGAAACCCTGAAAGTGCGCCTGGAGTCTTCACTCGATGCCGGTATTGATGGCATTACCATGAGTGCTGGTCTGCACCTGGGCTCGTTTGGCCTGATCGCCGATCACCCGCGCTTCCGCGATGCCAAGCTGGGCATCATCGTTTCTTCGGTACGTGCGCTGCAATTATTCCTGCGCAAAAATTCCCGGCTGAACCGCCTGCCGGATTACGTCATTGTCGAAGGCCCACTGGCTGGCGGCCATCTGGGTTTTGGTATGGACTGGGCAGAATATGACCTGCAAACCATCGTCACTGAGATCGTCCAGTATCTGAAGGCAGAAAACCTCGATATCCCGCTGATAGCAGCCGGTGGTATTTTCACAGGCAGCGATGCCGTATCCTTTTTGCAAAACGGCGCTGCCGGGGTGCAGGTAGCAACCCGCTTTACGGTTACTCATGAATGCGGCCTTCCAGACAACGTCAAGCAGGAATACTTCAAGGCCAGTGAAGGCGATATCGAAGTCAATAATATCTCGCCTACCGGTTACCCCATGCGCATGCTAAAGAACACGCCTGCCATAGGCGATGGCATACGCCCTGGTTGTGAATCCTATGGTTACCTGCTTGATGGCAATGGTAACTGCGCTTACATCACTTCGTATAACCGCGAAGTGGCAGCCCACCCTGATGCCAAGAAAGTCTCTGTCATGGACAAGACTTGCCTGTGCACCCATATGCGCAACTTTAATTGCTGGACTTGTGGGCAAATGACTTACCGCCTGAAAGACACGACCCGCAAGCTGCCGGATGGTACTTATGAATTGCTGAGTGCTGAACATGTATTCCGCGATTATCAATTCAGTGTAGATCACCAGATTGCCCTGCCGGTCTGATCTGACAAGCTGAAAACAAAACGCCGCTTTAGCCCTTGGGCAAAGCGGCGTTTTTATATGTGCGAGCAATCAGAGTTCAGATGGTTTTTTGCTGGCGATGGTTTTCCAGTTGGTTTTTGCAAGATCGATATTGCCTGCAATGTCCTTTGCCCAGATCGCGCGGATCTTGGTATCAAGATTAAAGTAGAGTTTGTTATCGACGATGTCATACACATCCGGGTCGGCAACAAATTTCTTGCCTATGGAAGCGCCATATGCGCAGTAGCCACCAAAGGCTGGCAAATATTTCTCTGGGTTAGCCTGGAAAGTCTTTTTGTTTTCTTCACTGGTGAACAGGTAATCAACACCATCCACGGTCGCCACATGATGACCGGTGCCATGGGCAGGTTTTTCACTGGTGAAAAAAGTCGTGAGATCGTAGCCACGTGCACCTATGACGCTATTGGCGACCGTATCAGCGGCGCTGATGCCAGGTACTGCTGCCAGAGATAATGCGGCTAATGCTGACAAGAAGATAAATTTGATTTTGTTGACCAGGCTGCTGGAAGTGCGTGATATGGAAGTGAGTGACATGGCGTGCTCCTTTAAATGGTTGAAAGCGGGTTTGAGATTCGCCTTGCTCATGCGCAGCGAATGACAGGCACTTTAATTCAGTTCATCAAAGCAAAGAATAATCATAATATTGAATTCATTATTCCTTGAAATGGAATAATTATCACCGATTCTGATTTGGCACTCTCTGCGTGCAAATTCATGCCATGCAGAAATATTTGCTTACATTTTGGTGCATGCACCTGCCCGCACTGATATCACAAGCAATTTCTTTCCCTGATTAGTTGCGAGCAAGACCAAATTTACTGGTATCAGCCTTGGCATGAAAAATGCTGCAAAGCACATGCTTGTGTGTCATTGACGATGTTTTTGAAAAGGCCAGCCTGATGAAAATACGCGTTCTCTCCAGCTTCCTGCTTTCTGTCTCATTTTTCTTCTCATTTTTCTTCTCCATCAGCCTTTTCCTGTATGGCGGCACCTGCTACGCACAAGACACTGCGCCAGCCAGTTCTGTAGCAAGTGCCGCAACAGCACCTGTAGTGGCTGCAGCCACCCCACCAGCCATGACCAAGCCGGGCATGATCGCCGCCGACAAAATCAGTGCTGGCGACACCGCCTGGATGCTGACCTCAACGGCACTGGTATTACTGATGACCATACCCGGCCTGGCCCTGTTCTATACCGGCATGGTGCGCAAGAAAAATGCCCTGGGCACGATGGCGCATAGCTTGGCAACTACCTGCATCGTCACGGTCTTGTGGGTGGTGCTGGGTTACAGCCTGGTATTCACGGCAGGTTCGCCTTATCTGGGCAGCATGGACAGGTTCATGCTGCACGGCGTGAGCTTCTTGAAAGAAGCCGGGCAGCTCAGCGTGCATCAACTGGCACCGACAATACCGGAAAGCGTGTTCCTGATGTTCCAGATGACGTTTGCGATTATCACCCCTGCCCTGATCACCGGTGCCTTTGCCGAGCGCATGAAGTTCTCTGCCCTGCTGCTGTTCATCACGCTGTGGTCCTTGCTGGTGTATGTGCCGGTCGCGCATTGGGTGTGGGAACCGACAGGCTGGCTGGCGGCGCGTGGCGTGCTGGATTTTGCCGGTGGTACTGTGGTGCATATCAATGCCGGTGTATCTGGCCTGGTGGCTGCTTTGATCGTCGGACCACGTCTGGGTTTTGGCAAGGAACCCATGCCACCGCATAATTTATTACTGACTGCGATAGGCGCAGCGCTGTTATGGGTAGGCTGGTTTGGTTTCAATGCCGGTTCTGCCGGTGCCGCAGATGGCCGCGCCGGGCTGGCGATGCTGGTGACACAGGTGGCGACTGCGATGTCGGCACTGGCCTGGATGCTGGTGGAATGGCTGCGCCGTGGCAAACCATCGGTGCTGGGCATAGTCTCTGGCGCTGTCGCAGGTTTGGTGGCGATCACGCCCGCATCTGGTTTTGTTGATCTGACAGGTGCAATGGCCATAGGTGCAGTGGCTGGAGTGGCATGTTACTGGGGGGCGACTTCACTCAAATCCATGGGTGGCTATGATGATTCACTGGATGTATTTGGCGTGCATGCCATCGGTGGCATAGTCGGGGCCTTGCTGACGGGCGTATTTGCAATTAAGAGCATAGGCGGTGCTGATGGCAGCCTGGCGACCCAGGCGTTTGGTGTCATCGTCACCGTGATTTATTCGGGAGCTGTGACTGCCGTCATTTTGTGGCTGGTCAAAGTGAGCATTGGCTTGCGCGTCACCAATGAGCAGGAAAGAGAAGGACTTGATCTTGAACTTCACGGGGAGCATATCTTATGAGTACCAGCAGCCTGATACAGAATGCCATGTCAGATAATCTTGCCTTCTCCCTCATGGCAAGACTGCACGTGATTTTACGGCGGCAAAATGGCCGTGTCACTGACATAGAATACATGCGTGTCAATCCCGGCTATTGCCGCAGCATACTGGACATGGCGCTGGAATTACCCAACCCTGATTTGCACGACATCTGCCAAAAGCTCGATGAGATTTATTTTGGTGAAGATGGCTTGTTCGTCACGCCACCACCACCAACTCCTTTACTCAACAGACTGGCAGTAAGGAAGCAGGTCAGCAACAAGCTGGACGAGAGCAGCATGCCGGATATGTCCACAATACCCACGCCCGTGCTCGATCATAATGCCATGGTCGATCAAACCTATATAGGGCGCTTGCGTTAGATTTTTATCGCGTGAGATTGATAAGCCGTGCATTGTGCGCGGCTGAGCGCCGTTGCCTGCCCTTATTCAGTTACAATCCTGCAGAAAAAGCTTGCTGTCCCATTGACAGACATGCAAGCCATCCATTCTGGGCAGGTAATGAAAAAAACTCTCTACGACATACTCGCTGTTGAAGCGGACGCCACGCCAGAACAGATAAGTGCGGCCTACCAGCGTGCCACGGCTGAACTCGATAATGAAGGGCAGCATGACCCGAATAAAAAAGTCATCCTGCGTGAAGCCTTTGAACTGCTGCTGCACCCACAAAAAAGAGCCAGTTACGATGCCAGGCTGGCCAGGCAGACAAGCCTGCAGGCGCAAGCCGCAGCAAACCAGGACAAGCCAGAAGTAACAATGACGCCTGGGCAAAAGCCTAAAAACTGGCTTGCGCCTGCAATATTGATTGCCTTGCTATTGGCGACAGTCGCGGTATGGTGGTCGGTCAAACAAAAAGAAGCACGTAATAAACTCAAAGAAATTTCTGCCACTAGCGAAATCAGCCCAACAGTCGCGGCAAGCAGGCTACCGGCACAACAGCTCGTGTCTGTGCCTGGCAATTCCGATAGCGGCAAGAGTGCCGAAGAAATTTATGCCCTGCGTTCACCCAGCATTGCCCTGATCTCGGTGTTTTCTCCATCTGGCGTGCAGGTGGCGATAGGCAGCGGCGTCATGATAGAACCGCAAGTGCTGATCACGAATTGCCATGTGGTGCGCAGCGGCGTGCAATACCGGGCCAAGATAGGTAAGGAAGTATTGCCCGCCACAGTCATCATGGCAGATGAAGAATTTGATTTGTGTCGCCTTGGTGTACCTGGATCAAGCGCGCCACCAGTCGTACTGGGCAGTACAGACAATTTGCGCACAGGACAAAAAGTATTTGCCATAGGTGCGCCACAAGGGCTGGATCTGACCATCAGCGATGGCATTATTTCTTCCTTGCGTACTCTGGCAAGTGGCAGGGTGATTCAGACTACCGCCCCTATTTCCCCAGGGTCGAGCGGTGGTGGCTTGTTTGATGATGCAGGCAAACTGGTAGGCATCATGACCTTTCAGCACAAACTGGGGCAGAACCTGAATTTTGCAGTTCCCGCTGACTGGATCAATACCATGTCTTCACGCCGCGCCAGCAACCAGGGAGTGGGTGCGCTGACCATGAGCAGCATAGAGAGTCAGTCTCAGCCCTCTCCTGCCTCAGCCAGCCTGTGGGGTAGCTGGGCCTGCATGAATGTGCAGACCGGCTATAGCATGGAAGTCTCTTTTAGCAGGAATACGCAAGTCAGTGGCAACATGAATGGCAAACGGTTTTACGGCAATTACGCATTGAATGAAAGATCGCTGACTTTTGTTGGCGATATCAGTTTATCTGCCCAGGTAGAACAACTGGGAGAAGCGAAGATGCTCATCAATACAGACCGTGGCGGGCGGCTGGCCTGTGCGCGTACCGGTACTTAGATAGGTGCTAGTCTAAGTACTTAGTCCAGCGCCACGTCATTACCATTCATTACCATTTGGAGAAATGGTCTTCCGTCACACCCACCAGTTTTTCTATCTGCCGCTTGGGTGCATCCAGACTTGCCCTTACCCAGCCGCTGAAAACACCTATCGGTTGCAGATAACGGCTGCTGGCGATGATGAGGTTTTTATTTTCTGCGCGAAAACCTTCGGGATGAAAATGCAGGTCCAGCAAACCATCATCGGTATAAATATGCCAGTCAGCCATGGCCTGGCCGGGATCAAAGTCGAACTGCGCAGTCCCCAGAGAAATGAGTTGTCCATCCAGCCATAGCGCATTTTCGTGACTGGAAAAATACCCGGCCTGCAAGTTGAAACCTATGTCCAGCGCATGTGCTGATGCCCAGCGCCAGCCAGTTTCACGCGCCAGGAACCCATTGCTATGATCGTAGCTGCCGACGCCTTTTTGCAAATTAAAACTGCGGCTGCCCACACGTACTTCGCCACTCAATGGCATGCCCGCAGATTTGACGGTTGCATGCACAGTACCGCCCAGCACTTCACCCACTGCCAGCAAGGAGGGCGCAGCCGGTTTGGCATCCAGCATGGCATTGATACTGAATGAACCGCATTGCAATTGCAGTTCATAGCCCCCGCTGACTGACAGTTGCTGAAAGCGTATGCGCTTACCTAGAAGCCGGAAGGCGGAACTGGCACGTTCTGCTGGGTGCGCATTCAGTGTTGCTGTCAGACCTGGCAGACCATCCTGGGAATAACTGGCAATAAGCTTGCCTGCCAGCCTGTCGAACACATAGGCAAAGGCCGTGTTGGTCCAGCCCACATCAACAATCGCGATGCCACAGAATATTTCTTCTGTCGCCAGCGCCACATAATGCCAATGCTTGTGGTGCAAGGTTTGCCATAGCTTGCCGCGCCTGTGTGGTGCGGCCAGACTGGTCCAGTCTATGATTGTTGGTGCACCAGCATATTTGCCAAATCGCACCTGACCATCAGGATGCAGGACTTGTGCAGGTGCAGGCGGCAGGAAATTCGCTGACATGGTGTCTCCATTTTATATTTTTGTACGCCAGCGATTCTGCAGCAAAGCAGTTAGAGGGTCTATTTCAAATTGCTTTCATATCCTGCGCTGCCGGGATACCCATGAGTTTCAACCAGGTATAGCCCCACAACAGCAAGCCCGCACCCAGGCAGCCATAAGGGTCCGCCGCTCCCTCAGAAAACACAAATGGATAGGCAACGGCAAACACACTCATCACCAGCCCAAACCGGAAATGACCTGGCACTTTGAACACGCTGGCCAAAGGCAGGAAATGCAGACCAATGATCAACATGGCGAATGGTGTGACCCACTCGGCCAGGCCCATATTCGCCAGCACATTTCCGCCGACCAGGATGATGACCCACTGAGCTGCATTAATGACATGGAACAGACGCCCTGCCATTTGTGCTGCCGGGCTATTGTCGTCGGCATAAGCCTTGTATTGCTGGTGACGCTGGACTGCCAGCCCGGCCAGCGTCAACCCCACAATGCCGATGAGCAGATAAACCAGTCCTGTGCCTTGCCTGGCACGCTGATTCCATAACACCATCCAGGCAGCGCCAAAGACAGCAAAGAACATCGCCCCCTTGGCACGGGCAGCGTAGGAAGAAAATACAGCAGCGTTGATTGCGGACATGATGGACACTCCTTGTTGAATTGCTGCCAGTATGTCGAAAGAGAGCGTGCAATATCAGAGCAAAGTGTCAGGACGTGCCAGTGACAAATGTCATGCCTGCTAATCTGTAGTGTTGGTGGAGTCTCAGTGGACTGTCTATGGATTGTAAAATGAGAACTAATGAGGTGCTAAAGCAGAATTAGTATCATCGGTGTCACTTACATGCATAATATCGCTTTTGTAATTGTCGGCACATTTGCTTGCAATGCGACCCGCTCAGGCGGCCAAGGACAGGAGATTCTTCAGTGCACTTACTCATTATCATCATTGCCTTGTTAGCCCTGGCTTATTTTCTGAATCAGGTCATGCAAAAGAACAACCATGCGCAGGACGGAAAGCCCTTGCCCGCCGCTGGCCGTGATACTGCACATCAAAGCCAGCTCGACCGTGCGGCAAGTGCGCAGGCAGTTGCCTTTATCTCGGAAGGCAAATTGTTTTATCGCGCTGCCCATGGTGAAACCAGGCAATTGCATAGTCCTTATGTGCAAGAGATGCTGGACAAGATGGAGAAACACAGGGAAAGGCATGCATGGAAACAAGGCACCAGCTTTGGAGTTTCTGCCTCAGGTGCATGGCGCCAGTTTGATGGCGAGAGTGCGCAGATTAATGCAACAGCCATGCAATTTGATGAGCAAGGCCGCATCCTGTATTTTTTGCAGGATGCAGGCATGGGTGGCCTGTTTTCTTATGATCTGGAAACTGGCACCGAAAAGCGCATACTGCACAGGCAAAATCTGGCACTGACAGATATGCATCTGGACCAGGGCAGTGGCAAATTGCTGGCCTCATCGATGAATAAAACCGGCGTCGCCAACCTGGTCATGTGCAATCGCGAAGGCGAAGAATTCCGTGAACTGACGGGTGGCGATACGCTGGATACCTGCCCCTGTTGGATACCGGATGCAGAAAAACAAATCCTGTATCAATCTACCGGCATCGCCCGCAACCAAAGTGGCGTTACCCTGGCCTATGGCAATGCCAGCATACAGATGCTGGATATAAAAAATGGGGCTGTCACACCAGTGCTGGATGATCCACAATATGACTTCCTGCACCCACGTGTCTGCCCGCAAGGTAATCTGCATTTCATTCGTCGTCCTTATGAAGTACCCAGATACGACACCAGCAATGCGCTGCTGGATACCTTGTTTTTCCCTTTCCGTTTATTGCGCGCGGTGTTTCATTACCTGAATTTTTTCTCCATGATGTATAGCCGCAAGCCTTTGACCAGCGCATCCGGCCCGGCCTTGAATGCAGATTTAAAAGAAATCATCCTCAAGGGCAAACGCATTGACGCTGAAAAAGCCCTGAAAAAAGAGGCCATGGTCAATGGCGTGCCTTCATTGGTACCAGCTTCGTGGCAGTTGGTCAGCCGTAACCGTCAGGGCAATGAAACTATCCTGGCAACCAATGTGGCGGCTTATGATATGCGTGCTGACGGCAGCATTGTTTATTCAAATGGGCGCGGCGTATTCTTGCTGGGTAGCGGCAGGCAATCAGGCCTGATATTGAAAAGTGAGCTGATCGCAGATGTTATTTCTCAATAAAACCAGGAAAAGACCTTATATGTTGTCATACAACTTTATGCGGGCTTTTTAAGTTAGAATCAATCTATAACAATCAATTACTCATCAGAACAATACCCGGTTCATGGAAACTCAAGACTACGCCAACGCTCTGCCTACCAAAAGACGGCATAAGAGCCTGTCTCAGGGGCTGGTAGAAAGTATCAGCAATAACATCAAGAATGGCATCCTGAAGCCGGGTGAAAAGCTGCCTACCGAATCTGCCATCATGAATCTTTATGATGTCAGCCGCACCGTCGTGCGTGAAGCCATTTCGCACCTGCAGGCTGCCGGGCTGGTGCAAACCCGGCATGGCATAGGCACTTTCATTCTTGAACCCAGCCAGGCTGCCAGCACCGGCATGCTGCGCGAAGCCATCGTCACTGTCAGGGATGTGCTGGACATACTGGAACTCAGGATCAGCCTGGAAACCGAGGCCGCCTGGCTGGCTGCCTCGCGCCGTACGGAAGAGCAGGCGGCAGCGCTGGGCAAGGCGCTGGAAGATATCCTGGCCAACAAGACCGAAGAAAATGCCTCGGTCAATGCCGATGTGCGCTTTCACCTGCTGATTGCACAATCTACCGGTAACCGTTATTTTGTTGACATCCTCAGCAACCTCGGCACCACTATCATCCCACGCGCCAGATTAAAATCTGCGATGCTGACACTCGAGGGTAATGCTGGAAATGCCAGTCAAAATAACAACAGTGGCAGCAGCTACCTCGAAAGAGTGAACCGCGAGCATGAGGATATTTACCTCGCCATACAGCGCAAAGACCCGGAAGCCGCCCGCGCTGCCATGCGTACCCACCTCAGCAACAGCCGGGAAAGATTGCGGCAGGCGCAACAGCGTATAGAAGCCCCCACAGTTTAGTCCGGTTCTTCAGCTTAAATAAGACTTACGCAAAATTGTCCCAGCAAGGCTGTCGCTGCAGGAAACCGCTCTTGCAGGAGCGGTTCGTTACGTTGGTAGACAGCATGCTGTCTGAAACCCAAACTACACCGTAGCGACGAAGACAGTACTTTAGTACCGAATTTGACAAATACGGGAGCTGCAACGCAGCTGGGGCGGTTTTGCGTAGGTCCAACGAAATTCAAAATTTTTAAAAGTGTGCTTGTCTTCTCTTATTTTAAGTTGTACGATGACGTATGACTTAAAGAAATAAATAAGCTTACGCACTTACTTTTTAAAACCCGACCAAACCTGGTCATGACGAATCCAGGTTTCCATTTCCGGAGCTACCATGCATCCTCAAGAACTGAAACAAATCCTGTCCTCTGGCCTGCTGTCTTTTCCTCTGACTGACTTTGACGCGGCTGGCGACTTCAATGCCAAGACTTATGCAGAACGTCTTGAATGGCTGGCCCCCTATGGTGCCAGCGCCTTGTTTGCTGCCGGTGGCACGGGTGAATTCTTCTCGCTGACAGGTGGTGAATATTCCGACATCATCAAGACTGCCGTTGATACCTGCCGTGGCAAAGTGCCTATCCTGGCCGGTGCCGGTGGCCCTACCCGCCAGGCGATTGCCTATGCACAGGAAGCAGAACGCCTGGGCGCACACGGCATTTTGCTGCTGCCACATTACCTGACTGAAGCCAGCCAGGACGGCCTGATCCGCCATGTAGAAGAAGTCTGTGCTTCGGTCAAATTTGGCGTGGTTGTGTATAACCGTGGCAATTGCCGCCTGACCGCTGATTCCCTGGAAAAACTGGCAGCACGCTGCCCCAACCTGATCGGCTTCAAGGACGGCATAGGCGATATCGAATTGATGGTATCGATCTGGCGTCGTATGGGCGACCGTTTCAGTTACCTCGGTGGTCTGCCTACTGCAGAAGTTTATGCAGCGGCTTACAAGGCACTGGGTACACCGGTTTATTCTTCTGCCGTGTTCAACTTCATGCCAAAACTGGCGATGGACTTTTACCACGCGATTGCAGCAGATGATCACGCTACAACAAACCGTCTGCTGGATCAGTTTTTCCTGCCTTACCTTGAAATCCGTAACCGCAAAGCCGGTTATGCAGTGAGTATCGTCAAGGCTGGTGCGCGTCTGGTTGGCCATAGCGCAGGCCCGGTACGTGCACCACTGACCGACTTGACAGAGGAAGAAGATGCCATGCTGCACAAATTGATTTTGGCGCAAGGTCCACAATAAATTCAGAAGCAAAGGGAGTACAGAATGCAAATCACCGGGCAAATGCTGATCGGTAAAAAAGCGGTTTTTGGTCTGGCAGGTAATGTCAAAGCCATAGACCCATCGACCAATCAGGAAATCGAGCCTGTTTTTGGCTTCGCTACAAAAGATGAAGTTGAGCAGGCTTGCCTGCTGGCTGAACAGGCGTTTGACAGCTACCGCACCACCAGCCTGGAACTGCGGGCACGCTTCCTGGAAGCGATCGCCACAGGCATCATGGATCTGGGCCCTGCACTGATAGAACGTGCAGCACAAGAAACCGGCTTGCCTGTCGCCCGCCTCGAAGGTGAACGTGGCCGTACCGTCAATCAATTGCGCCTGTTTGCCAAGGTAGTCCGTGATGGACACTGGCTGGACGCAACCATAGACAGCGCCTTGCCAGAACGCGCGCCACCTCGCCCGGATTTGCGTCTGCAAAAAATTGCCCTGGGCCCGGTTGCCGTATTTGGTGCCAGTAATTTCCCGCTGGCGTTTTCAGTAGCTGGTGGCGATACTGCATCGGCCCTGGCCGCTGGCTGCCCCGTCGTCGTCAAGGCACACAATGCTCACCTGGGTACGGCAGAACTGGTAGGCCGCGTCATACAAAGAGCCGTAGCGGATTGCGCTTTGCATGAAGGCGTATTCTCCATGCTGGTAGGCGCTGGCAGCCAGGTCGGCCAGCAACTGGTCGATCACCCGGCTATCAAGGCGGTGGGCTTCACTGGCTCCCGCTCCGGCGGTCTCGCACTGGTAAAAACTGCCAGCCAGCGCAAAGAACCCATCCCGGTGTATGCAGAGATGAGCAGTATCAATCCGGTATTCTTGCTGGATCATGCTCTTGGCGAACAAACCGCGACACTGGCGAAGAATTTTGTCGATTCTCTGGCCTTGGGTGCTGGTCAGTTCTGCACCAACCCTGGGCTGGTCATCGCCATAGAGAGCGCGACAGCACGTCAATTCCTGCAAGATGCCGCCAGGGCTTTAGAAGACAAACATGCAGCGACCATGCTGACCCCGGGCATACACCAGGCCTACGTCAAAGGCACTACGCATCTTGCTGACATCGCGCAATTGCAACTGGTGGCCAAAGGCCAGCAGGCAGAATCCCCATGCGCAGCACAAGCGATGCTGTCTGTATGTTCAGGCAGCACCTTCCTGAGCACGCCAGCCTTGCAGGAAGAAATTTTTGGACCTTCTTCCATTGCTATCCTGTGCAAGGATTTTGATGAAGTAATCGCGGTCGCGTCATCACTGGAAGGTCAATTGACAGCGACAGTACATGCTGTCGCTGACGATCATGCCCAGGCCAGGAAGCTATTGCCAGTGCTGGAAAGAAAAGCCGGACGCATCCTGTTCAATGGTTTCCCTACTGGCGTGGAAGTGGCGCATGCGATGGTACACGGCGGCCCTTTCCCGGCAACCTCGGACAGCCGCAGCACTTCAGTTGGTGCATCAGCGATTGAGCGCTTCTTGCGCCCGGTGTGCTATCAGGGCTTCCCGGCAGATTTGTTGCCAACGGCACTGCAGAATAGCAATCCCCTGCAACTTGCACGTATGATGGATGGGAAACTGACACTCGCTTAAAGAAAGATGAATCAGCCTGGGCACGCCTGGGCTGTTTTGTAAATGTTTTGCAAAATGAGCTCATGTACACAGCACTCAAAAAGAAGTGCAGACATGGCAATAAAAATCATCATCAGGAGACGCTCGCATGAGCCAGCAAGCTATAGGAAAATACCGGTGGACTATTTGTGCCCTGCTATTTTTTGCCACCACCGTTAATTACCTGGACCGCCAGGTACTCAGTCTGTTAGCACCCGATTTATCCAGGGAATTTGGCTGGACCAATACTGACTATGCCAATATCACGGCGGTGTTCCAGTTTGTATATGCCATCTCCATGCTGTTCGCCGGTCGTTTCATCGACAAGATAGGTACCAAGAAAGCTTATCTGATCGCCATTGCAGTATGGTCAGTTGGTGCAGTCATGCATGCTTATTCCATCATGCTGGGCGAAGGCATGGTCAGTGCGCTGACTGCACTCGGCATCGCTGCGATTCCAGTGTCTGTCGCAGGCTTCATGATTTCGCGTGCAGTGCTGGCAATAGGTGAAGCCGGTAACTTCCCTGCAGCGATCAAGGCCACGGCAGAATATTTTCCCAAACATGAACGCTCTTTCGCCACCGGGATCTTTAATTCTGGTGCCAACATCGGTGCGATCCTGGCGCCTTTGACTGTGCCGCTGATTGCAGCGCAATGGGGTTGGCAGTCTGCTTTTATCATCATAGGCGCGATAGGTTTTGTCTGGATGATTTTCTGGCAGATGTTCTATGACAAACCTGAACAGCAAAAATACCTGTCAGCAGCAGAACTGGCCTACATCAATAGCAGTGATGCACAAGCAGCAGAGGCAAGTGCTCCTGGCGATGCGGGGAAAAAAGTATCCTGGTTAAAACTGCTGTCTTATAAGCAAACCTGGGCCTTTGTCATCGGCAAGTTCATGACAGATGGCGTGTGGTGGTTCTTCCTGTTCTGGCTGCCCAAGTATCTTGAAGCACAGTACAAGATGCAAAAAACAGAAATCGTCGTGCCACTGGCAGTGTTGTACAGCATGACCATGATAGGCAGCATAGGCGGTGGTTATTTCCCCAGCTATTTCATGCGCCGTGGCGACAGTGCCTACAATGGCCGCATGAAGGCCATGCTCGTGATTGCCCTTTTCCCGCTCGTGGTTTTGCTGGCACAACCATTTGGTTATCTCGGCTTCTGGGTGCCGGTATTACTGATAGGCGTAGGCACCTCTGCCCACCAGGCCTGGTCTGCAAATATCTTCACGACGGTCTCTGATATGTTCCCGAAAAAATCGGTGGCATCCATCGTCGGTATCGGTGGCATGGCCGGTGGCCTTGGTGGTGTACTGGTCTCCAAAACCGGCGGCTGGCTGTTTGATTATTACGGAAAAATGGGGCAGATACAAACTGGCTATACCATCATGTTTACTTTCTGCGCGGTAGCCTACCTGCTGGCATGGGGCATGATGAAGGCGCTGGTGCCTACCCATAAAGAAATTACTGACCTGTAAGATGACTGAATTTTCTCATATAGAATCGATACCAGCCGTGAACTGCATCGTCGGTGAAAGCCCTCTGTGGCATGCGGAGCAGGCGGCCTGGTATTGGGTCGATATACCGGCAAAAACCATCTGGAAACTCGATGCCAGGAATGGTCAATTGACATCCTGGCTGACCACAGAAATGGTCGCCTGCATTGCCCTGAAACAGGATGGCGATTTTATTGCGGGTATGGAGAGCGGCCTATTCAATCTGCATCTTGGTGAAGGCTCCCGCGCCCTGCAGACCCGTCTCGCAGCGCCTGCAGAATTGAAGGAGTCAGGAACTGGCATGCGCTTCAATGACGGGCGTTGTGACCGCCAGGGACGTTTCTGGAGTGGCACCATGTTCATGGACATGGCTGCGGCGAAAGCGATAGGCAATCTCTACCGCTATTCAACAGCGCAAGGGCTGTCGGCCCCTGTCGTCAGTAATCTGCTGACCCAGAATGGCCTGGCCTGGTCACCAGATGGCAAGACCATGTATTTGTCGGATTCCCATCCTGCCAGCCAGACGATCTGGGCATTTGACTATGATATGGAAGATGGCACGCCACATAACAAGCGCATCTTTGCCGACATGAAACCCATGGCTGGCCGCCCTGACGGTGCCGCCATGGATATCGATGGCTGCTACTGGATATGCGGCAACGATGGTGCCTGCCTGCTGCGCTTCACGCCTGCAGGCAAGCTTGACCGTACCATAGCATTGCCCATGAACAAACCGGCCATGTGCACCTTTGGCGGGCCGGACATGAGTACCTTACTGGTCAGTTCCATAGGTGCTGGCAAGGCAGAAGATGATCAATGGGCAGGCAGCCTTGTGCTGGTCAGGCCGGGTGTGGCAGGTGTGCCAGAAACAAGATTCGCAAACTGATTTCATAATTTACCACCTGAAAGCGCAGCGGTACTTGAGCGCATAAGAGTTAATAGGCTGTAATAGCCCACTAATCTCTTATGCGCATTTTTTTCGCCTTATTTGCAACAGTTATGCAGAGAGCTGGCCATTGTGCAGCTTGTCACCTATCAACACATTCTTCAACTCCAGGCCATTGACGTTGTACAGATACAGCGGGCTGGCAGCATTCACTGGCGTACCAAACTGACAGTCGCTGATGGTCACATTGGTGACCGGGAAAATCATGGGATTCTTGTCGTCACCGTTATAGTCTGAGGCGACCGGGCCAAGGATAACGATGGCCTGGAAGCACGAGAACTTGCCGTTTTTGGTCGTGACATTACCCACTTTGACATTCGAGATATGCACATTCGTCACCACCGGTGGCCTGGTCCTGACATTGTCACTGACCGGTGCGTAATCGCAATCAAAGGTGATGACCGCACCGGCAGCGGTGGCGACTGTCTTGGATTGAATTGGCGAGCCAGGCAGCGATGTGTAGAAAGACGGGCTGGTCTGCACGCCATTCGGTATGTTGATATTGCGTACAAAGAAATTCTTGAGGTAACCACCACGGTTCATATTCGTCTTCAGGCGTATCGCCGTGTTTAGTGGATTAGTAGCCCAGTTGATATTCTCGAACAAGAGATTTTGCGCATACACATTCTGTATGCCACCCGCCATTTCACTACCCAGTGTTACCGCGCCATGGCCACTTTGCATGGTGCAATTCTGGATAACGATATTTTGTGATGGCCCATACTGGGTATCCAGATTTTTACCGGCCTTGATGGCGATGCAGTCATCACCTGAATCAAATGTGCAGGACTCGACCAGTACATGATCACATGCCTCAGGGTCAAAGCCATCGCTGTTGGGGCCGTGGCTTTTCGCCAGGACATTGCGTATCACAACATTACGGCAATGCACAGGATGGTGTTGCCAGAATGGGGTATGGTTAACCTGGTAGCCCTGCATCAGCACATTCGTGCAACTGATAAACTGTATCATCGGTGGACGCAGATTATGTCCCATGCCAAAGATACGTTTTCCCAAGGGCACACCTGCCTCGGACAGGGATGGCAGATAATTCGCATCTGCACGCCATTTATCATTGTCACCCTGTATGCGCAGCCTTTGTTTTTCATCGAGTTGCGGTGCGATTTTTTCCAGGCTGGTCGCATTCAAATCATTTGCGGTATTTTCTGAGCGCTTACCCAGCTTGTAATTGGGCGTGGTATTCTGTCCCACAGAATTGATGGTTTTTTGCTTGCCCTTCCAGGTCCACCAGCAATCACCATTATCATCAAAGGGAACACCGCCCTGGCCGTCGAGTATGCTACTCCAGTCATCGCCAGTCAGGGCGATATTATCCTGGCCATAGGCATACACCATGGGTGAGAAATTCAGGCAGTCATTACTCTGCCAGCGCGATATGACCAGCTTGCCATTTGGCCCGCAATCAAAGCTGCCGTATTTAGCATAGTCTTCAGGATTATTACTGAAATAGATATGCGCGCCCTTTTGCAGATGCACATTCACATTCGACAGCAAGACGATGGGGCCTGCGCAATACCAGTTGCCGGCAGGGATGATCACACGGCCACCACCAGCTTCATGGCAAGTTTTGATCGCCTGGGCGATCGCAGGATAAATATCTTTGGCATTGGCGACCGGTGTTAATAAGTTGTCTTGCTCTTCAAAAGATATCCAGGATTTGACTTTTTTCAATTCACAAGTGACAGCACCAAAGTCAGTTACGCGGTAATCAGCAGCGCGGAATTTCAAGGGCTTGGCGAGACGATCGACAATGTCCTGAGCTTTTTGCCATGGGTCTTCTATCATCGTTGCTGCAATAGCCTGGCCTATGGGTAATGCGCTGCCAGCCGTGGCAGACAATCCCGTCAGGGACAGTTTCTTCATAAAACTGCGGCGTGCTGTCTGATTGGATGGCATCAATTTTTCTAGTTTCATATAGTCTCGTTTATGCTTGATTTTGAGTCTTAGGCTAACTCATTCTTCAGTATTATTGAATTCGGCCAGAAATATACGAGTCGGCGAAAAGGGTCCGTCATATCCCATCTGCTTTACAGGATCAATTTTTGCAGCCAGCAAATTCGCCCAGTAATCATCACTGGAAAATTGCGCAGGGCGATAGGGCAAAGTACCCTTCTTGTTCCAGTCTGACCAGGGTTGCTTTTTATGGATATGCGATCCGATGACAGAATTCATGACCACCATCTTGCCTACCGTTTCCAACGTCTGCCTCCTGATCGTGCCTGTCGGTGAATTGAATACATCGACCTCGCCTATCTGGCAGTCATAGCCAGGAACAGGCACGGGTGCATACGGTGTACAGCGCTCGTTATGGAACCATTGTCGCGCCAGGCTGAATTTACCTGCAAGGGCATTGCTGCTGCCGTCATGGGTGAAGCGGCAATGATCAAACACGAAACCATAGCGCGACTTCACATTGGTGTTGGGGGCACCGACATAAGAGGAATTGCGGTCACCCAGGGATTTGATTTCAGTTTCAAAAAAGTAGGCAGTGGCATCACCAAAAATAAAATCCACGTCGCCTTCTATGTAGGAGCGCTGGAAAAACTGCCTGGCAGTCTGACCATCCTTGCCTGACTTCATGTACAGGGTGTCCTGAAAGCCCAGCATGCGCACACCATCAAAATGCGTCTTGTCTGCACCATCCAGCATGACGGCCAGCGCTTGGTGATGCACCATCTGGCTGCGCGCATAGATGCCGTTTTCATCTGGGCAATTACCTGGCTGGCAATCTGCCCTGGCATTGCCCTTGTCCTTGTTATAGGCATTCTCTATCGTCAGGTTTTTTGCCTGAAAGCCGGGGCTCTTGACCCACAATACGGCAGTGCCAAAAGTACCCAGTGCTGGCCGGTCTTTGATGCTGTTGTACATGGCGGCGATATTGCTGTGCACACCTGCAAACTGTGCAGAAAATTGCGAACTGTAAGTGCTGCCTGTCGTTGCTGCATCAAGATTGGCGCTGATGCGTGTCGTAGCGGCATCACTGCCATACAAGGTGATGGGGATAGTCGTATCAGGCACATACACCAGTTCGCGGTAAGTTCCAGGTTTGATGTAGATGTGAATACGCTGCTTGCCTGCTTTCGATTTTTCAATATCACCAACAGCCTGATTAACTGCGGCCTGAACTTGCCTGAATACCCTGATACCATCTGGTGTGGCGTTGGCATCAACGACATAGTCAGGCACCAGTTGTGGCTCTGCGGCAATGGGGGCAGACAGCGGGTCCCATGGTGCAACTTGTTCCTTACCCGGCAAACCTGCATATTTCAAGACTTCGCTATAGGAAAAGTTCTTGGCAGCCTGCACATCAAGTTGCGGACGCTTGCTGTTATCAGTTGTACTACCTGATTCAGGATATGCAGCAAATGCCTTTTCGCACTGTCCAGGATTGGCAGCCACTGCATTGAAGACTACTTTATCACGGCCTTCCAGTTGCACATGTTCAAACTGGCTGCTGCTCTTGTCTGCTACGCTGACATCCTTCATTTTGAGTGCAATGACATGTTCTGCATCATAGCCTTGCAGAATGATCTTGCCTGGTGTTAAAGACTGCACATGCTCAAGACTGATATTGCGGTATTGTGGCACCAGATTACCTGTGGCAGTTTTACCGTAATGGGTATCAAAGTCTATCGGTGCCTTGACATTGCGTATACAGACATTGCGATAAGTGATGTTTTGTACCAAACCACCACGCGAGACATCGCTCTTGATACGCAAGCCTGAAGTCGTGCCGTCCATGCTGAGACTTTCGACCAGCACATTGCTAACACCGCCATTGGTTTCACTGCCTATGGACATGCCATGGCCTGAATAGAAATGGTTATTGCGGATGGTGATATTTTCTGTCGGACCGTTGTTACCTGCCTTGATGGCGACATTGTCGTCACCTGTGCGGATGTAGCTATTGGCAATCGTGATATTGCGCGAAGAGATAGGGTCTATACCATCGGTATTTCTGGCATTGGCGGGCGTATCGATGCGCACACCCCAGGCGGTAAAGCCATCAACCTGATTCAGGGTGACATGAAAATTGGGTGAATTGCGCAAAGTGATATTGTGCAAGGTAAAATCATTCGACTGCGTGACTTCTATGAGTCTGGGCACATTCTGGCGATTGTTTTCTTTCTGCGCACGCCGGGCGATCTGCCACCAGCTTTCTTCCTTGCCCATAATACGTTCTCCACCCTGGCCATCGATGACACCTTCGCCATAAATGCCGCTACCTTTGGCGCGCTCAATGGTAATGAAAGGTTTGCAGCCTTTGCCCTTGTCATCATTGATACCGCAGGTGCCTGTGCCACGGTCATAATCGAGAGTATGCGTGGATGCATATAAAGTCACGCCAGCATCAAGCAATAGTGAAATACCGCTACGCAATTGCAAAGCTCCCGACAGAAAGGCAGCCTTGCCATTACGGCTGCTCAGGCGAACTGCCTGTCCGGGGCGGCATGCGTCTATTGCGGCTTGCAGGCTTTGTGTATCCGGGGCGCGGCCAGATACAGCATTTTGTTTGCCGCTCTCCAGTTGCGCTGTCAGTACGCTGCAGATTGCCGGTGTCTGCGGTTCTTTTACCAGGCGGGTATCTTGCGCAAACACTGAGTCGGTAAATAACATGCCTGATGAGGCCAGTGCAGCAACAACAGCTAATGTAGAAGATTTTTTTCGCTTGCTCATCATCTGTTCCCTGCATTCACATGTGCCTGCAAATTGGGGATTACCAGCAGCAATTCCTTGAGCATCATGGCAGAGAAGTGTGCTGCGCCTTTGCTGCCCAGGTGGGTACGGTCAAAGGCAGATTTCGCTGCACCAGCTCTTTCCGTCTTTGCCAAGTCACCCGCCTCTACTGACAATGCCGCAGGTGGTGGAGGTGGTGCCATGGCCAGCGTATCGGCTTCAGCCTCGCCCATCGCCTGTACTGAGCTATAACTGATGGCATTCAAATCTATCATCGGCACATGTTTGTCAGCAGCCACTTTCATACTGGCGTCTGCCCAGGGCCGCAAATCATTTTGTAATTGCGTCCCCTTGAAGCTGCGCCTGGTCAACGGCGTCACCAGCACGGCTTGCGCGCCGGCTGCCTGCACATCATTGACATAGCCTGCCATATTGACAGGGAACTCTGTCGCCAGATCGGTAGAGCGACCGGGTTTGCCGGGCTGGTCATTGTGGCCGAACTGTATCAGTACCACGGTCTGGCTGAACGGTGTATTGCTTGCCATAAGCTTTTGCACTACTTCCCATGAACCTTCGGCACGGTAACTGCCAGAGCTGCGGCCACCTTTTGCCAGGTTAAGGCAAGTCACCTCAGGCTTGAAGCGCGCGCACAAGGCATCACCATAGCCACTTTTGGGCGCCATGGTAGAGTCGCCCACGAGTATGATGCGCGTGGGCCTGGTGGACAACGCAGGACTTGGCGTTTCAGCCATCCGTGTCTGGCTGCAAGCGCACAGCATCAATGCGCTTATCGCAGTCATGGCGAAAGTGCGAAGTATAAGTTTCATGGGATTTTCTGAATTCTTAAAAAAAACAGGGTCTGCGAACAAACCCTGTCTCTGTCAAATGACTACGTCGCTATGTCATCACATCACTGTTTAAAAGTTATAAGTCAGACGCGCATTGAATGCACGGCCTATAGGGCTGGCTGCACTACTCAGGTAACCGTAGGTATATCCACTGTGATTGGTGACAGGTGGTTTGGCATCCAGCAAGTTGGTGATACCGGCTGACAAAGTCAGGTTCTTGAAACCACGGTAGCTTGCTGTCAAATTCCAGACCTGGTAGGGCTCGATGTCCCTGAAGTATTCTGCCGCAATCAGATTCTGGTCATGGTAGCCAGTGTTATAGTTTTGCGTCAGTTGAGAACTCCAGTTGCCATAATTCCAGGCCATCGTCAGCGTATGTTTCCAGCGGAAAGTGATGATAGGCAGACTGCTGGTAGTACCATTGCTGGCCACACCAAAACGGCCCACGTTAGAGACATAAGCACTGTCTTTTTCGAGCTGGTTATCGAATTGCGTCAGGTAGGTGCCATTCAATTCAAACTTGAAATTACCCAGCGATGTTTTAGGAATGGAATAAGCCAGGGCAACGTCAATACCAGAAGCTTTCTGGCCACCCAGGTTCATCGTGATGTTCTTGATGTAAGCCAGGGAACCATCGGCATTACGCACGAACAGGTCGGCATACTTGGTCGGGTTCAGGAAATAGACTTGCTCAGGCAAATTAGCCAGCATGTCTTTCATTTCTATATGCCAGTAATCAGCAGACACGGTCAGGTTTTGCAAAGGTTCTGCAGCAACACCCAGCGTAAAGCCTTTGGATGTTTCTGGCTTCAGGTCAGGATTACTGCCAGTCTGACGCGGCAATGCCACATTACATACTGCTGATGCGACCAGACCTGGCAAGGCTTTGCCTGTTCCGGCTACGCCAGGTGTGCCGCCTGGGCATTGCACGGGATCATCCCATTTTGCCGCTGTCGTGGTATTTGCTCCTGCTACGCGATAGCCATAGCGGTCAAACAGTGTAGGTGCACGGAAACCGGTATTGGCGGAACCACGGAACATCAAAGACTTCATGGGCTGATAGCGGAAGCTGGCCTTAGGATTGATGGTATTGCCAAAATCACTGAAATGATCGTCGCGCACGGCTACGTTGAAATTCAATTCCTTGGTGACAGGAATTTCCATCTCGGCATAAAGTGCTGCGACATTTCGTGCACCCTGACCATGCGATGGGCCAGAAGCCGCGTAAGTGACCACAGAGGTGATATCTGTCTTGGTATCTTCTGTGGTATCTCTATGCACATCGGCACCCAAAGCCAGTGTCAATGGTCCGCCAGCGAGTGTAGTCAACTCAGTGGAGGCAGTCAGGTCTATGCCTGTGAAGGTACTGATGGAATGGCGATTCAATGCGCCATCTACCGAGATACTTGCGAGGTAAGCCTTACCTGCAGCATCCTGCAGACCAAAAGGATTCAGCGTGCCGTTGGCTATGCCTGTCAGCAAGCCAGGTCCATTCACATAACCTGTTTCGTAGTAGTTATCACGTTGGCTGTGACCATAGACAAAACCAGCCTTGTAGTCCCAGTTACCAAAACGGCCTTCATCATTGACGCTGATTCGCTGGTTGACTTGTACGTCCTTGGTGGTGGCCTCTGCCAGGTCGGCGACACTCCAGGTCACGGTCAGTGGTTCACCCTTGAGGCCCGCAACTGCGGGTACGCCACCTGTGCCACCTGGGTACCATTTACTGGTCGATGGCAACAAGGCACTCACGCCATTGGCAGCCAGGCTGGTCGTTGGATTTTTGGTGCCGAGTATGTATTCTTGACCACGCATGTAATCAATCGTCAGCGTATGGTCGTCGCTGAATTTCTTTGTGCCCTTGGCATAGAAGGTGACCTGCTCGTTACCATACAATGCTGTGCCGTAGTAAGCTGCGTTCAGGATACAGGTGTTTTTTGCACCTTGTATGCTATAAGGGCCCTGGCAGCCTGTTGCATAGTATGGGTTGGCTGCTGTCTTGTTGGTGGCTGTCGTGAAGTTGGCAGGCATGGCATAGCCACCGCTGCCCAAGGTCGGCGCGCGACCTATGCTGGTCAGTAATTCCGTACTGCTCAGTTCTGCACGATCAGAAGCCAGCAAGCGACTGCGGCGATGCGCATCTACTGTGCCGTACAAATTCCAGCCATCTTTTTGCAAGTCACCGACGCCAACCGTGGCGCTCAGGCGCTGCTCATCGCCACCACCAGATTTTTGTGGTTTGACATATTGCGCAGAGACGGAATTGCCAACCACTGTACGTTTGGTAATGAAGTTGACAACGCCGCCGATCGCGTCAGAACCATAGATGGACGATGCACCATCACGCAGGATTTCTACCCTGGCGATTGCGCTCATAGGGATCACATCAAGATTGGCATAACCGTCGGCAATCGCTTCATTGGCCAGACGGCGGCCATTCAGCAAGACGAGGGTACGGTTAACGCCGAGGCCGCGCAGATTGATGTTAGTACCAGAACCGGCATTCGATGGTGCCAGTGAACTGGACTCAGGCAGGGACATCATCAAGTCTGCCAGTGTGGTCATGCCACGTTTTTCCAGCTCTTCACCAGTCACCATGGTGACGGGCAGTGATGCTTCTGATGCCAGGCGTTTGATGGATGAACCTGTTACTTCCACCCTTTGTACTTCTTGCGCCTGAGCCTGATTGACCATAGTCAGCACTGCCAGCGCAATCGATGACAATACAAACATGGGCCTTTGGAATTTCTTATCTTGTTTCATTTGCAGTCTCCTCCAGTTTTCATAGAATTCTCGCGTCCATGCCTCTTTGGGCATGGAGCACTAGTTGGAGCACCTCGCGTACTCTGTGCCACTGCGACGAAGATGGGCGCAAAACGCCCCACCGGGGTCACAGCCGGTCAAAAATAACAAAACCCGATTACCGCAAATAAAGTCGTAAATGTTTTCTTTGCTTGATGACTTATCTGCGCTTTTGCTTTTGCGTCGCTTTTACGTTGCCATGCACAATTTATGTACTGCCATGCATTCAGCCGCGTGAGAAAGTCCTGGTTACCCTTTCAAGATGCGCCCGCATCGCCTTGCGCGCTGCTGCCGGATCATGGGAGGCAATTGCCTCCAGAATATTTCTATGATCAGTCAGCGTTTCCTGGCGCAAGTCTTCTGTCTGGAAATGCTCCTTCAATTTATGCCATAAACGGCCACGCTGGTTCCACAGATATTCAACCGTGCCCACCAGCGCACTATTCCCGGTTGCCCTGGCGATGGCCAGGTGAAAATTCCTGTCGGCATTTTCATTACTGGAATAATTGGCATGATGCTTTTCCATTTCCAGTACGGCCTTCAAGATTTCATCTACCGCAGAATCAGTCGCTACTCTTGCTGCAATTGCTGCCACTTCTGCCTCTATCAGGCGACGTGCCGACAGCACTTCAAACGGCCCTGGCCCGGCTTCAGGCACATTCGCCTGGGCTTCAGGCACCTCACTGACATAGACGCCAGAGCCACCTCTTACTTCAATCACACCACCGAGTTCCAGCGCTATCAGTGCTTCACGTAAAGATGCGCGGCTCACACTCAATTTGGTTGCCAGATCGCGCTCAGAAGGCAAACGCTCACCGGCAGCTATATTTTCTTCAGCGATCAGGGCCTGGATCCTGTCTGCTACCACGCGGTACAACCTGGGCTCATGCGTCAGCCCTTCGTTCTGTGAACTATTTTTTTTCATCATGGTGTTTGCTACCCGTAGAAAAGCTTAATAAAAGCAATTCGGTCAGACCATTCTAATGTGGTCAGACCAAATTTGCAATGTGGACTAGCCAGATTTTTTATTTGGTGGCATACTCGCCACAAATGATACGAGAGGGATTATAGCGGACTCTGCATTTCCTCCCGTAGAAAAAGAAAAATCTGACGGTATAAATAGAGGGTTTTCATAGGGAAAGCCGGTCTCTTGAGAGCAATGATGCAAATTACCAACGCGGCCAGAAGCATATTTGCAAAGTTTCATGCCAATTGCTTTCTGGTATGACCACTTTGATGAAAACCAGGTTTTTCAATAAAAATAATTGTGCACAGCTCATCTCTTTGTGCATTGATAGCCACAAGTGGCAAAGAAGGGGGAATACAAAATGACGGTATCCAGCATCAGCCGGCCACTCAGTTCGCCGCTATATATACGCATGCATGACAAGGACAATGTGGCGATTGTTGCAAATGATGGTGGTTTGCCAGCAGCGACGGTCTTTCCCTGTGGCCTGAGCTTGCTGGAGCATGTTCCCCAGGGACATAAACTGGCCTTGCAGGATATTGCTGAGGGTGCCGCCATAACCCGCTATAACGTCACCATAGGTTATGCGGTGCGCGCCATCCCCCAGGGTAGCTGGGTAGAAGAGTCATTGATACGCATGCCCCCCGCCAGAGAACTGGTGGATTTGCCCATCGCTACCGTGCACGCTCCCAATACTGAACCACTGGAAGGCTATACCTTCATGGGTTACAGGAATGCAGATGGCAGCGTGGGTACGCGCAATATACTGGCGATCACAACAACAGTGCAATGTGTATCCGGTGTGGTTGAGCATGCTGTGAAGCGCATCAAGGAAGAACTCTTGCCGAAGTATCCCAACGTCGATGATGTCGTCGGACTGGAACATACTTATGGCTGCGGCGTCGCGATTGACGCACCAAATGCCAACATTCCCATACGCACAGTACGCAATATCAGCCTGAACCCAAATTTTGGCGGGCAAGCCATGGTGGTCAGCCTGGGTTGTGAAAAACTGCAGCCGACACGCTTATTCCCCAAGGGCAGTATTCCCATCAAGAAGGGTGATGAAGGCAGTGGAGAACCGGCGCTGGTGTGTCTGCAGGATCAGGAGCACGTAGGCTTCAACTCCATGATCGCATCGATCATGAATACCGCAGAAAAACAATTGGTGGAGCTGGACAAGCGCCGCCGTGAACCCTGCCCTGCATCCGAACTGGTAGTCGGTGTGCAATGTGGCGGCAGCGATGCATTCTCAGGCGTGACAGCCAACCCGGCGGTCGGCTTTGCGACAGATTTGCTGGTGCGTGCCGGTGCGACCGTGATGTTTTCTGAAGTGACAGAAGTACGTGACGGCATAGACCAGTTAACCTCACGCGCCGCCAATCCTGAAGTGGCCGCCGCCATGATCAGGGAAATGGCCTGGTATGACGATTACCTGAAACGCGGCGGCGTCGATCGCAGCGCGAATACCACGCCGGGCAATAAAAAAGGCGGTCTGTCGAATATCGTTGAGAAAGCCATGGGATCCATCGTCAAATCTGGCAGCTCTACTATTTCTGGTGTTTTGTCGCCCGGTGACAAACTCACGCAAAAAGGCTTGATCTATGCAGCAACACCCGCCAGCGATTTTGTCTGCGGCACCTTGCAACTGGCGGCAGGCATGAATTTGCATGTATTCACCACGGGCCGCGGTACACCGTATGGCCTTGCCGCAGTCCCCGTCATCAAGGTCGCCACCAGAAACGATCTGGCCAGACGCTGGAATGACCTGATGGATATCAATGCTGGCAAAATCGCCAGTGGCGAAGCCACGATAGCCGATGTGGGCTGGGAACTGTTCCAGATGCTGCTGGACGTCGCCAGCGGCAAGGAAACCTGGGCCGAACACTGGAAATTGCATAATGCACTTGTCCTGTTCAACCCGGCGCCGATTACCTGATAAATAGTCTCAGCAGAAACGCGTTTCAAGAATTCAATAGAAGAGAAAGAATCCCATGAACACCAATATTACTGAAAAACCTTTCAACCGCATTTTACTGACCGGTGCTGCCGGTGGTCTGGGCAAAGTCTTGCGCGAGCGTATCAAGGCATGGGCCAATATCGTGCGCCTCAGCGACATCGCCGATCTCGGCCCAGCGGGTGAAGGCGAAGAAGTCGTCCAATGTGACCTGGCCGACAAAGCTGCGGTGCTTGCATTGATGGAAGGCGTGGATGTGGTACTGCATTTTGGCGGTATTTCTACTGAAGCCAATTTTGAAGCCATCATGCATGCAAACATACAGGGCACTTACAATATTTATGAGGCGGTACACAAGCACAATGTCAAGCGCGTGGTATTTGCCAGCTCTAATCATGCTGTCGGTTTTTACCGCACCACGGATTATATCGATGCTGACATGCCTACCCGTCCTGACGGCATGTATGGCATCAGCAAATGTTTTGGTGAATCCTTATCCCGTTTTTACTATGACAGGTTTGGCATAGAAACAGTCTGCATACGCATAGGTTCATCCTTCCCTGTGCCAACGACACGCCGTATGCTGGTGACTTATTTCAGTTACGATGATCTGGTTGAAATGCTGCGCTGCTCCATCTTTGCACAGCGCGTGGGTCACACTATTGCCTTTGGTGTTTCTGAAAACCCAGGCAAGTGGTGGGACAACAAAAAGGCTGCACATCTGGGTTACAAGGCAAAAGACAGTTCTACGGTTTTTTCTCATCTGTATCCAGACAGCAGTGAGTATCCGGCCAAAGACGATATCACTACTATTTATCAGGGCGGCGGCTTTTTGCTGACGACACCGCAATACAAAGATTAAACCAGAAGATAAGAAGCTGTTGCGAAATCAAAAGGGCAGACAAAGTTTATTTGTCTGCCCTTTTTTCATTCACCAGCAGTCAGATCAAGGAAGTGGTAAAGAATATGAGAATGATTATCAAAGAATGATCCCCTCCCTCCTTCCAGCTTGTCTAAGCTGACCCAGGTTAACTGGCCTGCATCATCCACCGTGCGGATATCAGGTAGGTGATCATTCTACAAATCAAACTAATGTGCATGGGTGATAGTGTATCTTACTATCGCATCTACATTAGCCATCGAATTTCCCTTGAGCATTACATTTCAGAACGTATAGACAGCGCCTGTCCATCGATAAAGTGGCCTCTATTTGAATCCTGGCTGTACTGTCCAGCTTCAATACTCTTACAGTTGACGTCCGGCATGCAAGACGCACTACACACCGACTCCAATCTCAACGGAGATTAACTACTTAAGCTCATCTTAAGAATCAAAGTGCATTATTACTTCCTGGATGAGAGTCCTGCAATTTCATACCCCTCCGTCTCTTGCATGGGTTTTTCGTCAGCGAGTGGCAGATACATGATTTGTAAGTTTGAGAATTCCCTGAATTCCTAGAGGAGATCAAAATGAGCGATATATCAACTTCACAAAGTGACACTAGCTGTGCCGAAAGTTCCACCAAGAAAATCCAGGTATGGGATGCGCCTGTGCGACTGACCCACTGGTTGATCGCCTTATGTTTTACAGGTGCCTATCTGACAGCAGAAGTGGATTCCTTGCGTTTGCTCCATATAAGCATGGGATACACCATGTTATTCTTGATCTGTTTTCGTCTGCTCTGGGGATTTATCGGCAGCAAATATGCACGCTTCTCTGAATTTGTGCGTTCACCCACAACTGTCATTCGTTATTTGCGTGGCATGCTATCCGGGCATCCAGCTCATTTCACCGGGCACAATCCGGCAGGTGCCATGGCGATTATTGCAATGTTAGGTCTGGGCTTAATCGTCACAATATCTGGCTATGCTAACTATAATGAATTGGGGGGCGAATGGCTGGAAGAAGCGCATGAAATAGCGGCCAATATTATGCTGACAGTAGTTGGCGTACACATTGCGGGTGTTTTACTTACGAGCTATTTATATCGTCAAAATCTGGTACGCAGCATGATAAGCGGCCGTAAACTGGGTCAGCAACAGCAAGCTATACATACTACCTGGCGTTCGGTCGCCATCGTACTGATGTTAGCGGTACTCGGATTCTGGATTTATCAGGTGGGTACAGCAACGTCTGCAACAGGCACAGAAATGAGACAGTCGAGCAAAGAACGTTCAGATAAAGACCGTGACAGAGATTGAATCTGGCAAAAATTTCATGACCATAGAGAATTCGTATGCGCATATTACTGGCAGAAGACGACCCATTACTTGGCGATGGTTTGCAGGCAGGCTTACGCCAATTCGGCTTTCAAGTCGATTGGGTCAGGGATGGTGATGCAGCAGAATATGAATTGCGCAGCCAGGTGTATACCGCTGCAGTACTTGACCTGGGATTACCCCGCAAAGATGGTCTGGACGTGCTTGCCAGCATACGCAGGGCTGAGGTCAACTGCCCGGTATTAATATTGACTGCACGCGATGCCATCCCAGATAAAATTCGCGGACTGGACCAGGGAGCCGATGATTATGTCATTAAGCCAGTTGACCTGAATGAGCTTGCAGCAAGGTTGCGTGCTCTGATCCGGCGTGCCCATGGGCAGACAACTGAGAATCTGGAAGCACAAGATATTTTACTGGATCCGGGGGCACGAACAGTAAAACAGGCCGGCAGCGCAGTGGAAGTTTCGACGCGTGAATTTGATCTCCTGCAAACCCTTATGCTCAACGCTGATCGTGTGCTTTCAAGGGAGCAGATCGAGCACCATTTGTACAGTTGGGGACAGGAGGTAGACAGCAATGCCATTGAAGTCCATATACACAATCTGCGAAAAAAGCTCGGTGCAGCATCAATACTGACAGTGCGTGGTGTTGGCTACATGCTACCAAAGAGCAGTCGATCATCATGACCGCACGCCCATCGCTGAAAAATCGATTACTCATCCTGACATTAACAGCTGTCGCATCCATCTGGTTGCTGGCAACTGCCATAACCTGGTTCGATGCCAAGCATGAGCTGGACGAAGTGCTGGATGGCCATTTGGCACAAGCTGCAAGCTTGCTGGCAACACATCAAATACACGAGATTGTAGAGAATGGAGAATCTCAGGATACGCATAGTTTGCACAAGTATGCACCTAAAGTCATGTACCAGGTTTTTCATTCAGGACAACTTGGTTTGCGCTCTGCAAATGCGCCGGAAACTCCTATCCTGGACGTTTCCAAGGAATTAAAAGAGGGCTTTACAAGCATTCAAATTGGCAGCCAGCAGTGGCGGGTATTTTACACAATCGGTGCTGACGCAGATGTGCAGGTTTATGTAGCAGAAGAAGTACAGGCGCGCACTGCAATCCTGTATGCAGTTTTACGTAGCCTGGTATTGCCGTTCATCATTGCACTTCCCTTGCTTGCAATAGCGCTATGGCTGGCCGTGCGACAAGGTATGAGCCCTATCGTCAAATTAGGCCAAGTACTTGAGCAGCGCCAACCATCGGCAGTTAACCCGATTGAGATGAATGGCACAAGCAAAGAAACTCAGCCTGTTATTCAAGCATTGAATGGCTTGCTGGAACGCATTGCCGGCCTGATGGAGTCAGAAAGAAGATTCACGGCGGACGCAGCCCACGAACTGCGCACCCCACTTGCCGCCCTGCGCACCCAGGCCCAGGTAGCGATGGTTGAACATGATGAAACTAAACGCCAGCATGCATTAAAAGGCACGCTGGAGGCCTGCGACAGAACATCCCGGTTGATTGAGCAATTACTAACTTTATCCCGACTGGAAAGCAACGCGGAAGCTGAATTTGTGAAGTTCGACATAGCAGTCATGATACGCAGCCAAATTGCAGATATCGCCCACAAAGCCGTCAGCAAGCATCAAAATCTGGAACTGGATGCGGACTGTAGTTGCGTTATCAATGGCAATGAAGTTCTGCTGGGTGTACTTGTTCGTAACCTGATCGACAATGCCATTCGCTACTGTCCAGAAGCTGCACGAATTTTGATTCAATTGAGCTGCATCAACAGTCAATATATCTTAACGATTGAAGATAGTGGAAATGGTCTTTCGGATCAGGATATCTCCCGACTGGGAGAGCGCTTTTTTCGTCTTCAAAGTAATGTAGAGAGTGGCAGCGGCCTTGGTTGGTCTATTGCAAAAAGAATAGCAGCGGTTCACAACATGGACTTGCAAGCCGGGCATTCAGAAAAATTGGGGGGATTAAAAGTGACACTGACAATGCCTGTACATTACTGAGTCTCTCGTTCATATCAACAATCAGGAGTGCGCAATGAATTACGCCCGACTATTTCTTTTTTTCGCAACATGCGCTTTCGTCACTCTCTCACAGGCGCAAAACAATGTGGATATACCTGCTCCACAAGTGAAAAAAACAGCAAACAATAATTCTAAAAAAGCCATGACTAGTCCAAAGAACCTCGAAACTGACACGGGTTGCACGACATTAAACAAGTCCGAATGGCTGAGTCAGGATGAAATGGCTTTACTTGCCAAACATAGGGGCTACCAGTTTGAAAAAGTAAAAATATCATACGAAAGTTGCTACGAGATATATGGTAGCAATCGGGAGGGGGATTTGGTCGAAGCATATTTCGATCCCAGCAATGCAAGACTGATACGGCAAAACATTGTAAAGATAAAGCATTGATTGCAAATTCAGCTTGCGATGGGTCTCATCGCAAGCTTTCAAGAGTTGTCTCAGTTCTCGTTAGCGGTCAAATTGAGAAACTGGTCAAGAATATGGAAGTGATCATCAAAGAATAACTCCTCCATGCCTTCCAGCTTGTCTATGCTGACCCAGGCTGCCTGCGCGGCATCATCCGCCGCACGGATATCGGGCAAGTGATCGGTCTGCAAATCAAAATAATGCGCATGCGTGATCGTGCGGCCACGCAGGCTGCGGCCAGGATGGTCAAACACTTTGACATCGACCAAAGCATGCTCAAGCGTGGATGCCAGTACCGCCAGATTGGTTTCTTCAAACAATTCGCGTATCGCACCCTGGAACAGTCTTTCATTCTGATCGAGAAAACCACCAGGCAGTGCCCACAAGCCTTTGCCCGGGAAACCACCACGTTGCACCAGCAAGACATGACCAGCCGCCTTGACAACAGCGTCCAGAGTCACGAATGTCGGTGCATAGGGAGCAGCCTTCCATGCCTCCTGGTAAGACAGCAGTTGCGCATGTTCTTTCACCAGCACCGCGTAGTGCGGCAAAATGCTCCAGGCCTTCAGGTACTGGCGCACACTCTGTGGCAGGTAATGGGCAATCACTTCAAGTGATACCCGCATGTCTTCTGCCTCAAACAAAACCTTGCGTATGACAGTGGCATCTATCGCCAGTAATTGTTCAGCAGCGACCAACTGCCATTGCGGGAAGCGGTTCAGGTAATAGCTGGAGGCGTCCTTGAAGTGACCTATCAGGGCAATGCGCTTCGCATAAGGGAAGTGTCTTTCCACCTTGCCACGCACTGCTGTCGCCCAGCGTGCATCATCATAATAATCACGCACGGCAATATACGACACCCTGTCACGCTCAGCGGACGTGAGCGTCGCATTGATCATGTCTGCCCGCTCTTGCCAGGTGAAAGGGTTCTTGGTGCTGCGCGCATGGAAGGATGAACCCAGTACTACGACCACTTCTTCTGCCGTTTCCAGCGCCAGTTGCAGGAGCGTAGCGTGGCCGTTATGAAATGGTTGAAAGCGCCCTATTAATACTGCAACGTCAATTTGCATGGCTGACTTCATAAAAGAAAACTTTGATTAATCTTAATTGTTGTACTTTGCCGCAATCGGCATCTGCCGTCCACTACCAAAAGCACGGCCACGCACGCGGATGATGGGAGGTGCCTGACGACGCTTATATTCATTGCGTGCCACCATGCTGATGATGCGGTTCATGCTTATCACGCCAGCTTCTGTCTTTTGCAACTCTTGTACAAAGGCCTGAGCCTTGGCAAACTCATGCGCTGGCAGGCGCGTGCCTTCTATATGCCATTTCAGCATTTCATCGAGTTCATCATACGGTGGCAAGCTGTCGGTATCAAGCTGACCAGGTGCCAGCTCTGCAGACGGTGGCTTGGTTAATACATCTTGCGGGATGATTTCGCGCCCGGCTGCATCGTTGATATGTTGCGACAAGGCATATACTTCTGTCTTGTACAAGTCCCCAATCAGGCCCAGACCACCATTGGTGTCGCCATACAGGGTACAGTAACCCACCGATATCTCGCTCTTGTTACCTGTCGTCAGCAACAGTGCGCCAAAGGCATTTGAGTATTCCATGAGTATGGTACCGCGTATGCGGGCCTGCAAATTCTCTTGCGTCAATCCACGCAGGGGCAATGCAAATGCTTCTTCAAAACCCTTGGCATATTGCTCCACCAGACTCAATATGGGATGCGTATGCAATTTGACTTGCAGGTTGTCGCATAATTTGACAGAGTCAGACACTGAACCTGTGCTTGAATACGCAGATGGCATGGTGATGGCGATCACGTTTTCTGCACCCAGTGCCTGCACTGCCAGGGCAATCGTCAATGCCGAATCAATACCACCTGAAGAACCGACCACCACCTGCTTGAAACCACAACGGCGCGCATAGTCTTGCAGGCCCAGGACGATCTGACGACGGGTAAATTCTGGCACAGACAAGCCCGCACTATCCGGTTTGACTAATGCAGTACCATCGATCGCAGAAAACTGCTTGTCTGCAAATCCCAGCAACTGAAAATCTTCTTCAAAACGTGCTGCTTCAAAAGTCACGCCATCATTAGCTGTGACCGCAAATGATGCGCCATCAAACACCAGTTGATCTTGCCCACCAACCTGGTTCACATACAGCAGGGGCAATTGATGATGCCCAGCGGCCTTGGCAAACATCGCATGTCTTTGCTGGCGTTTGCCTATGTCTGAAGGGCTGGCATTGATGCTGATAATCAAATCGACCTTGGCCGCTTTCAGGGCGTTGAAGGGGTTGACCTGGTAATCATGCTCTTCATCATTCCAGCCATCTTCACAGACCATGAAACCAAGCTTGTGTCCTGCCACATCCAGTGTGCTGGCAACTTCCTGTCCTGGTTCAAAATGCCGGCGCTCATCAAAGATGCCATAAGTCGGCAGCAATTGTTTATAGTATTCTGCAACAATTTCACCATTGCGTATCGCCAGCAAAGCATTATGCAAAGCTTTGCCCTGCTCTTTGTTTGGACGCACGGTGCCGATCACGCTAACAAGATCAGGATAATCCCTGGAAGCCTGCATGATGCTAGCCAACGCCTGCTCAGCATTCGATAAAAAGGCGCTGTCTTCGAGCAAATCGCCGGGGTAATAGCCACAAACACAGAGTTCACTGAACACTGCGACATCGGCATCTGCTGTCGCAGCTTTTTGCATGTGCTGGATGATCGCGGCAGTATTGCCAGCAAAGTCACCCACCATATAATTTAATTGTGCAACTGCCAGTTTCAACATGATGAAAAAGTCCTGAATTTAAATAATAGGGTGATGAAAAACCTGACGCAGGTAAGCGAGGAAGGTTTCATCAGTACACAAGGTCTTGCCAGCAGAATCAGACAATTTTGCGACTGGCTGTCCGTTGCAGGACATGAGCTTCATGACGATATTCAAGGCTTTGATGCCAGTGTCATTCGTCAGGTTCGTGCCTATGCCAAAACCTGTCATGGTGCGGTCAGCAAAATGGCGGTACAGGCTGAAGGCAGTATCCAGATTCAGACCATCAGAAAACACCAGACGCTTGGTATGTGCATCTATGCGTAACTTGGTATAGTGGGCCAGGGCCTTTTCACCCCAGACCACAGGATCGCCAGAGTCGTGGCGCAGGCCATCAAACAGTTTGGCAAAGTACAGGTCAAAGTCAGACAAGAAGGCATCCATGCCGACCACATCTGTCAATGCTGTACCTAGGTCACCACGGTATTCCTGCACCCAGTCTTCCAGCGCGGCTTTTTGAAAATCACGCAGGCGCACGCCAAAAGACTGATAAGACTGCAGGTATTCATGCGCCATCGTGCCTATAGGCACCAGCTTGTGTTTCTTGGCCAGATAGACATTCGATGTACCCTTGAAGAATTGCGGTACTTCACGCGCCAGCGTGGCGACGACTTCATCATGCCATTCGCCAGAGAAACGCCTGCGCAAACCAAAATCAAAGAATTCAAATGGATGGGTTTTGGGTGCTTCTTTTCCAAATTCACGAATTTGTTCTATTTTGGCTGTCAGCCTGTTTCTACCCTCAACCAGAGTTTGTTCTGTTTGCAAGCGACGGAAATATAATTCATTGACGATATGCAGTACAAAGATTTCAAAACCCATGACATGCACTTGCGGGCCGGTTGCCACGATTTGCAAGCTGTCACCATCTGTGCTGACCTTGATGAATTTACGCTGAAAATGAAAGACCGTTAAAAAGTCAGTGAAGTCACTTTTGATAAAGCGCAAGGAACGCAAATAATCGAGTTCATCTTCCGTAAAATTAAGCGAGCACAAATGATCGATTTCACGTTCAACATCCTCCTTCAATTCTGCCAGCGGATAAGCCGTGGAATTGCGGCAAACGAAAGCATATTCAGTCTGGGTATTTGGATGGCTATGCAGCAAGGCTTGCCACATGGTGAATTTATATAAATCAGTTTCCAGCAAACTTTGAACTACGGGTTTCATATTTTTCTTTTCTAGAGTCACTTGTGTAGGGTGCGCCATGCGCACCATTGTTTGACGCACTCACAAACAAACATCAGCTCGCGATTTTTTGACAAAAGGGACGGTGCGCAAAGCACACCCTACTCATTTATCTTTTGCGGCCTCTATGCATTCGCCAGCAACTCAGGCAATACGTCTGCCATCTTCGCAATCTGCAAACCCCTGGCGGCCATGTCGCGCACAAAGCTGTCAAACTGTGCATCAAATCCTGTGACTGCACTCATGCAATCGGTCACCAATACCAACTTGTGCAAATCGGCTGCGGCGAAGTTTTCTACCAGATGCTCAGTGGTCGCTTTCACACAATGGCTGCCTGCTTCGCCGGTAATATACACGCGGTCAGCCTTACTGAGTTCTGTAATCAATTGTTGGTTCAGTTGCGTGTCAGGGTCACTGGCATCTGGCACTTCTGCCTTCACCGCTGAATAATGCTCAGTCCAGGGGTTGGAACCTTTGTTGATCTTGTTAACCACGCCAAGTTTTTTTTCTTCCCAGGCATTATAGGCTGCCCGCACATCTACATGCACATTCTGCCCCCATGAGCCAATTTCGCAGTGCACCGGCCATATCATCAGTTGATAACGGCCTTCGGCTTCCAGCGCATCCAGGTAGGCCAGCGCGCGTGGCAAAGCTTCTGGCTGGCGTGGCTGATATTCGCCAGCGCGTACCGCGCTTGCTGAAATGCTGGTGAAAGGTGACACTGCCGCGCCCTGCCCTGTCATCCAGAAAGTGGGATGGGCAATGTCATAGCGGTGATGAGCGTCAAGAGTGATGCTGATACCGCTGATGCCATCTGCGCCTTTATTGATAAGTTCAGCCACGCGCAACATATCGGCATGGGCACCAGGCACAGGCAGGGCTGGCGATAATGGCTCTGCGCTATGCGCATCCCTTGCCAGATAAGCTGGCGGCAAATCACAGAAATCATTTTGCGGATCAATGATGAGGACTTGCAAATTGCGTTTCATGATGTTTCCTTTTCTTGTGAGGCTGATTCTATTGTAGGTTACTTAGTTATTTTTTGCAACTAAGTATCTGCATATTCTTTTTATCTGCCTGCCGACGCCAAACATATGCCCGCATCTTAAAATAAAATTTTTATTTTCAACAACTTAGCATGAATTATTCGTTTTTCTAAGCACGGCCTTCTTGCATAGCCGATTACATTTAGTTTCAAATACCAAGACTACCAGCCTGCCTACATAATAAATTGCTTACTGAATTTCTTATCAGCATTGTTTATCCGGGCTCTCCCCCTGTTATTCAAGTAATCTTATCCCGCAATAAAACAACATTTATTTACTCTTAGTTATTTTACGAAACTATCTTAGTTGATTTACTTCACTAAGATAGTTTATAGTTCACTTATGCGAGATTCATATATTCTTGCCGACAAGAATAAGATAGAGAAAAATAATGCAAACTACAGTAATCAATAGAAAACAAAGAGCCGACATTGCCCATGAAACACTGGCAATACTAGAACGTGGCAACTATATCAGCCAGCATGGCAATCAGGTCAGCATACAAGGTAGTTTGACGGCCGCAAAGCAAGGATCTATCCACTACTCGCCTGAAGAATTAAAGCATGTGTTGCGCACACTTACATCTGGTGAAAAATTTGTTACTGCTATCAGCGTCACCAATGAAGGCTGCCTGACAGCAACCAGACGACTGGCATCAGAAAATGGAGTGAGCCCACTTTGCCTGAATTTTGCATCTGCAAAAAATCCTGGTGGCGGCTTTTTGGGTGGTTCAGAAGCGCAGGAAGAAAACTTGGCCAAATCATCTGGTTTATATCCCTGCATTGCACAAATGACTGCCATGTATGAAAAGAATCGCGCCTTACAATCTTGCATATATAGCGATGACATGATTTATTCGCCAGAAGTACCTGTGTTCAGGGATGAGGATTATGCCTTGCTGGATAACTTCTACAATGCCTCCTTCATCACTGCGCCAGCCGTCAATCTTGGGGCATTAAAAATGAACGAACCTGACCGTGTCTGCGAAGCTGCCGGTATTATGCTGGACAGGATCAATCTTGTATTGGCATTGGCACTTAAACATGGGCATAGACATCTGGTACTGGGCGCCTGGGGCTGCGGAGTATTCGGCAACGATCCGCAAAAAATCGCCGGTCACTTCTTGCATGCCTTATCACCTGGATCGATTTTTCACGGCGCGTTTGAAAAGATTGTATTTGCCGTGCTGGATAAGAAAAACACCGGAAGTCTTCAGGCTTTCGAAACTACATTTACGAACAATGAATAAGTTACACCAATAAATCAAAAAAATAAAATGAATAATAACAATAAAAACTTCAGCAAATTCCTCAGCTACGTACTGCGCCACCAGCCAGATTCCATAGGCATTACACTGGATGCACAAGGCTGGACAGAAATAGCTACACTAATGAGCCAGGCTGCGAAGCATGGCAAGCGTTTCAAGCTGGAAGACTTACATGAAGCGGTGAGCACTTCTGACAAGCAGCGCTTTGCACTCAGTGAAGATGGTTTGCGCATACGTGCAAACCAGGGGCATTCGGTAGCGGTGGATCTGGCCCTGCCTGTGTCAGTACCGCCAGACGTTTTATATCATGGTACTGCCAGCCGTTTTATCGCTTCCATTATGAAAGATGGATTACACCCAGGTTCACGTCATCATGTGCATCTGTCGGCGAACACGACAACGGCGCGTACAGTCGGTGCGCGACATGGCATGCCGGTTATCTTGCAGGTCATGGCAAAGCAGATGCAGGAAGATGGAATCCAGTTTTTTGTATCGGCGAATGGCGTGTGGCTATGTGATAGCGTGCCACCAAAATATTTGATCAGGACGAGTGATGACAATTAAGCGACCACATAAGAATACTTACTGGGTAAGACCAGGAAAATTACTGGCAGGCGAATACCCGGGTGCCCTGGATGCAAACACGGCAGCGCAAAGGCTGGGGCAATATCTCGATCGCGGCGTTGATTATTTTATCGACCTGACAGAAGAAGATGAACTGGCCCATTACGCACCGCTGTTGATAAAGCTGGCTGAAGAGCGCGGCATGCGGGCTCAACATCGCCGCTTTGCCATACCAGACCGCCATACCCCATCGTCGCCAGGGCAGATGCAGGAAATTCTGCAAGCACTGTACGAAGCACTGGCAAAGCAGCATACCGTGTATGTGCATTGCTTTGGCGGCATAGGCCGCACTGGCACGGTCATAGGCTGCTATCTGGCAGAGCAACACCAGAACAGTAAGGCAGGTTTGCAGGAACTGGCGCAATTATGGCAGCAGATGGAAAAGAAAAACTTTTGGCCAGAGACACCGCAAACTACAGAACAGCATGCCTGGGTATTGGCCTGGCCTGTGGATAGCAATTCAGACCGTACAGGAAAGACATGAATACGCGAGAAGAATTATTAAAGCAGATTGACGAGGGCAAGCAGTTCAACTATCTGCATTTTTGGGGTCATAAGCAGCACGGTTTACAACCAGATAAAGCCTGCTTCAGTCAGTGGTTTGTTGCGCCGTTTCAGATCGATGACACCACTTACCCTACGGCTGAACATTATATGATGGCTGGCAAGGCCAGGCTGTTCGATGACGAGGTCGTATTCAAAGAGATACTGACAACCGGCGACCCGGATATGGTGAAGCGCCTGGGCAGAAAAGTGAAGAACTATGATGAATCAACATGGGTAGAGCATCGCTTCCAGATAGTAGTCGATGGCAACTATGCGAAATTTTCACAAAACCCAAAACTGAAGCAGTACCTGTTAAGTACCGCAGACAAGATCATCGTCGAAGCCAGCCCGCTGGATAGAATCTGGGGCACAGGTCTGGCGCAAGATCATCCTGACAGCAATAACCCACAACTTTGGCAAGGCTTGAATTTGCTGGGTTTTTCCTTGATGGAAGTCAGAAGCAGACTACTGTCTGAACACAAATATTAAAAAATGAAATTTGAAGCTTATAAAACACAAGTAAAACACTGGCCAGAGAATGGCAAGCACATCATGGCGCAATTTGACGAAGATACTATTATCGTCTATCAGGCATATTCTGATGCCATCGCCGATTTTGCACTTAAACACCAATACTTTGGCGGTGCATACAGCTATACACGCATGAGCTGGATCAAGCCCAATTTTTTATGGATGATGTTTCGGTCTGGCTGGGCACAAAAAGCTGGGCAAGAACGTGTACTGGCAATACGCATCAAGCGCAGTTTTTTTGATGCAATTTTAGCGCAGGCTATTCCATCATCTTTTACCGTCTCAGAATTTCGCACACAAGAAATATGGAAGCAGGCGATAGAAACCTCAGACGTGCGTTTGCAGTGGGACCCTGATCACGATCCTGTGGGCAACTGCCTGCCACGGCGCGCGCTGCAATTAGGTTTTCGCGGAGAAATGCTGACGCGCTATGGTAAAAAAGAAATACTGGAAATCACCGATATCACGCCGTTTGTGTTGCAGCAATTCGAGCATGCTGACCTACCGGAACAATTGTTGATACCAACAGAATCCATTTATCGTTCTTGCATTTGACATGCACACCAAGCATGCGAATCACGCAAAAATCTCGTTTGAATATCAGCCTCGCATCCGTTTAAATATACATAGACGACAGCCCTGAACTTACCATCCGGAAGCGCGGCTTCGTCACGATATGGCGGGAGGCGATATGCATGTCTTTACTGAGCATCAAAGGAAATTTTCACTACCTGTAACAATGCCTGGCAGCAGTTACGTGCTGGCGCCCATGAGCTATGTTTTGCCTGATGGTCAGCGACCTGTCAGTTATACCTTTGAACCACCGGCGGGTACCCCCTGGGAAAACGCCACTTACGATTTGCGTGAAGTGGCGATACATGATGCGCGCCAGGCCGAACAGGAACCGCAGCTTGAATGCGAAGGTTTTGAATTATGGGATGCGCCCACTTCCGTAAAAAATTTCATGGATCATGAAGAAGTCAGGTCTGACTACTATCAGGAAGCACGTGAACTGGCGCTGGCTGTTACTGGTGGCAGGAAGGCTTATGTCTTCGATCACCTCGTCCGGCGACGCGAAGCCAGAGAGGCCAGCCTGTCATTTGGTAAACGGGCAGAGAATGGTTTGGCTGCGGCCAATGGGCGCATACATAATGACTACACAGAACAATCGGGGCAAAAACGCCTGGCTCTGGTCGTCAGGGATATGGAAGTGATGGCGCAGATACGGCGCTATTGCATCATCAATATCTGGCGGCCTACCCATAATACTGTGCTCGATACGCCGCTGGCAATTTGTGATGCACGTACAGTGAGGCAATCGCATTTGCTGGCTTGCGATGTCAAATACCCTAACCGCACGGGTGAGATTTATTTGTCCAGATTTTCACCAATACACCGCTGGTCTTATTTCGCCGAAATGCAGCCGCATGAAGCACTGATCTTCAAGCAATATGACAGCCAGTTCAGCGGTGTCTCGCGCTTTACACCGCATGCTGCATTTGATCATCCGCATGCTCCTGATGATGCACCACCAAGAGAAAGCATAGAGCTGCGCTGCCTCGTGGTATTTTGAAAAGGAGGTCAGGATGGATACCCCGATAGCCAGCATGCCTGTCATCGACTTCTGGTTTGAGTTTGGCAGCAATTACAGTTACCTGAGCGTCATGCGCATGGAGCAGGAAGCGGCCAGGGCAGGCGTCAGGGTGCGCTGGCAGCCGTTCTTGCTTGGCCCCATATTCCAGGCTCTGGGATGGCAGACCTCGCCCTTCGTATTGCAGAAAGCCAAAGGGGATTATGTCTGGCTGGATATGGAAAGACAATGCCGCAAGTATGGCCTGTCCTGGAAAAAGCCCGGCAATTTCCCACGCCCGGCAATCTTGCCTCTAAGGGTCGCGGTACTGGGTGCGGAGCAAAACTGGATGGCAGAATATTGTCGCCGCATCATGCAAATGAATTTTGCGCATGACCGGGATATTGATAACAAAGAAGTGGTCGCTGCTGTGCTGAACGATATGGGCTTGCCCGCAACTGAAATTATCGCGCAAGCCCTGAGCGATGACAACAAATTGAAGCTGCGCAGACAAACCGAACTGGCCATGAGCAAGGGTATCTTTGGTGCACCGACTTTTTTTGTCGGCGAGCAGATGTATTGGGGGAATGACAGGCTTGATGATGCGCTTGCCCATGCACGGGATTTGTTGATTTACCCCGACGCATGAGCCTGGCGATCTGGATCAGGCTGTTGCTGTCGCATCAGCTTGTATCTGAGGTTTCTGCACGGCTTGCGTCCTGATGAACATACTTAGTAAGGCAGTCAATACGCCACCCGCAATCAGGAAGAGATAGACATAGCGGAATTGCTGCAGATTCTGTACGTGTCCACCCAGTATGGTCACCGTAAAAGCCACACCGAGGGCAGAACCAAACTGGCGTACCGCCTGGTTCACCGCACTACCCACGCCAAAACGCTTGGCAGGCAGGCGTGCCACCGCTGCGCCTGACAGTGATGGCAACACCAGGCCTACACCTATGCCACTGAGCAGCATGCCGGGCAACCATACCGTAAGATAATCAGCAGTCAGGCTGGTGTTCAGGTAAAACCATAAGCCGCTCAATGCATAGATCAACCCACCTGCGACCAGCAAAGGTTTATGTCCAAAGCGGGCGACATAGCGGCCAGAAATAATTGCCACCGGCATGACCATCAAAGGGCCAGGCGTGATATCTAAACCGGCCTTGGTCAGACCGTAATGCCAGATTGCCGTCATGAATAAAAAGAAGCTCAGAAACATGGCAGTAAACGCGGCGCCAAACACCAGGGTGGCGGCATTCACAAAGCGGTAATTTCTGTCCTCGAACAGACTCAAATCTACTGCCGCATGTGGCTTGCCTTTAGCCCAGAAAATAAAGACAAGAAGTATCCCTACGCCAGCGCTGATGGTGGCGAGAGTAGATGGTGCCAGCCAGCCCCAGCTGTCAGACTGGACTATGCCCAGTATCAGCAAACCACTGCCTGCAATGAGCAAGAACACGCCTGGCCAGTCAAAGCGATGGCCGGTTTCCAGGTTGCGCGATTCTGACAGGCTTAGCGCTGCCCTGATCATGGCGATGATGCCTATAGGTACATTGATCAGAAATGCCCATTGCCAGTTGATGCTTTCTATAATGAGCGCACCTGCACTAGGCCCGACTGCCGCTGCCAGCGCAGCAACCGCACCCCACAGACTGACAGCAATGGCACGCTTCTCAATAGTAAAAGCCTGCAATACCAGTGCCAAAGAAGTTGGCGTCAGCAAGGCCGCACCAACAGCTTGCAAGAAACGAGAACAGATCAGCATACCCGTGCTGCCAGCCACACCGCACAAACCGGATGCCAGGGTGAACACGCCTACACCAAGTATGAACAAACGCTTGCGCCCCAATAAATCTGCCAGGCGACCGGCGGGTACCAGTAACGCAGCATAGACGATGGTATAGGCGTTCAGTACCCACGACAGCTCACTGGGCCGGACATCGGGGAAGGCATGGCGCAAGGCAGGGAAGACAGCGAAGCCTATGGTGGCATCAAGCGACACCAGAAATACGGCAACGCTGGCCAGGGCAAAGGTCGGCCAGGGGCTAATATTTTTCATGATGTTTCTCCGGCTTCTACCACTCGTTCAACAATATCGGCAGCAAGTTTATC
This sequence comes from Undibacterium sp. TC9W, assembly GCF_049339865.1. Lineage (NCBI taxonomy): Bacteria > Pseudomonadati > Pseudomonadota > Betaproteobacteria > Burkholderiales > Oxalobacteraceae > Undibacterium > Undibacterium sp. TC9W. The sequence goes on from NZ_JBMPPJ010000008.1 coordinate 100,678, forward strand.
AATGATGAAGCTGGCTGCTGCCGCATGTATCTCTGGCGTGCGCAAGATGCGCCTGTGTCCGGTTCCTGCGCTTGCGACCAGGCTGGCTTGCGGCCAGGCAGCAGCCAGGGCCTGGCTTTCTGTATAGGGCATTTCTTTATCTTCAGGGTCATGCAGGATCAGGGCGGGGTGACGCATGCCATGCTGCAATTGGGACAAATCCATGGATGACAGCGGTGCACCTATGCTGCTTGCCAGCATGTGTTCCAGCTGCTGCCTACTTGCTTCATCCAGACCACCTGCCCTGGCTGCATGCTGGAATACGCGCGTCAGTGATGCAGGGCCGCACAGATGCACACTGGCCTTGACTTGTACGCCTTGCGCAAACGCATACAGACTGGCGGCTGAGCCCACTGAATGGGCGATCGTAGCAGTCAGTGTTCCCAGATGTTTTGCTACTGCGACAACGGCCTTGCCATAGTCAAGTACATTGGTCGTTTCGCCTTGCGATGCACCGTGTGCGGGTGCATCCAGCGCCGTCACACTAAAACCTGCCCGCAGCAAAGGCACGACAAAACCCGCCATGTGACTGGCCCGGCTTTCCCAGCCATGCAGGAGCAGGACTTGCGGACCCTGCCCCCAGGTCCAGGCACGCAATTCCAGCCCTGGATAAGGAATACTGACGGGTCGCGCCTGCGCCAGTGCCTTTTTATCATCTTCAGTTTCTGCCTGCCGTTGCGGCCGGGTGAATGCCTGCAAGATCATGTCCATGATGGGCTTATTTGTTGCATTATTTGCTTCTTTGACTGGTGTATTCATGCTGCCCTCAAAATTAGATGACGAATATAATCCTATGGATGTTGATTATCATCTAAAATAGAGAATCATGTCAAACCTGATTAAAGCCAGTATTAAAATGAAAACGCTGGTTGGCAGATTTTTGAGGAATAGAGCAAATGAGAACTACCCGCGAACAAGCTGCGCAAACCCGTGAGCGCATATTAGAAACCGCTGCCCGCCTGTATCGTGAACATGGCATCAATGGCATAGGTGTGGCCGACCTGATGAAAGAAGCCGGGCTCACGCATGGCGGTTTTTACAAACACTTTGAATCCAAGGAAGCCCTGATTGCCGAGGCCTGCAGTACCGCGCTGGAAAGAACGCGCACAGAACTGCTGCGCAAGACAGAACTGGTCAGCGACGAAGAAGCCATCGCCAGCCTGGTGCATAGCTACCTGAGCCGGACGCATAGTGAACATCCGGGCCATGGTTGTGCTATTGCGGCACTGGGGGCAGAAGCCGCGCGCGGCGAAGCAGCCAGCAAGGAAGTGATGGCGCAAGGGGTTGAGCAGCTATTAGCTATCATCAGCAAACAATTGCATCGCTCAGGAGTTAAGGATGATGCGGCTACCGCGCATGGCGTCTTGTCTTCACTGATAGGTGGCCTGCTGTTGTCGCGCATGATGGACAAACCGGCGAACGCCAAGGCAGTATTGCACGACACCAGTGAGTTTGTGTTGAAGGCAGTACAGAAATAATAATGAAGTAAAAAAACTGCCCGTTATTTCTAACGGGCAGATGCATTAAATCAATTTACCTCACTTGTAAATTCACTTGCGATTATTTGCCAGCCTGCGTACCACTGCCAGCAAACGGTCTATCTCTTCGCAAGTATTGTAGAAAGCAAACGAAGGCCGCACCGTTGCTTCCAGACCAAAGCGGCGCAAAATGGGTTGGGCGCAATGATGGCCGGAACGCACTGCGATTCCCTCCTCGTTGAGTGCCTTGCCGACTTCTGCCGTTTCATATCCCGCCAGCACAAAAGACGCGACACTAGCTTTTTGATGCGCAGTACCGACCAGGCGCACACCGGGTATGCTCTTCAGCCCATGCGTTGCATATTCCAGCAAGGCATGTTCATACAGGGCGATATTTTCCAGGCCTATGCGTTCGACATAATCAAGTGCGGCCCCCAGGCCAACTGCATCGGCAATATTACCCGTGCCAGCTTCAAAGCGTGCCGGTGCTGGCTGATACCGGGTGTGCTCGAAAGTCACATCTGCAATCATATTGCCACCACCCTGCCAGGGTGGCAGTTGTTCCAGCAAAGCCTTCTTGCCATACACCACACCTATGCCAGTCGGACCAAATATCTTGTGACCTGAGAAGACATAAAAGTCAGCATCCAGCGCCTGCATATTCACGCGCAGATGTGACACGGCTTGCGCCCCATCGATCAGCACGCGGGCACCAGCGGCATGGGCCAGGGCCGTGATCTCATGCACCGGGGCGATAGTACCCAGGGCATTGGACACTTGGGTTACTGCCACCAGACGGGTCTTGCTGTTCAGGAGCTTGCGATACTCGTCGAGCAAGACCTGACCACTGTCATCAACAGGAATAACGCGTATGACAGCGCCCTTTTCAGCCGCCAGTTGCTGCCAGGGCACAATATTGGCATGATGTTCAAGCTCAGAGACAATGATCTCGTCACCCGCACCTATGAACTTCTTGCCAAAGGTTTGCGCTACCAGATTGATACCCTCAGTCGCACCGCGCACGAAGATGATTTCCTGCTCACTGGCAGCGCCAAGAAATTTGGCTACCTTTTTGCGTGCAGACTCATAAGCATCGCTGGCGCGTGCTGCCAGTTCATGCGCCGCTCTATGTATATTTGAATTCTCATGCTCATAGAAATAGCTGATGCGGTCAATCACAGCCTTTGGCTTGTGCGTCGTGGCTGCATTATCAAACCACACCAGTTGCTTGCCATTGACACGTTCGGCCAGGATAGGAAAATCCCTGCGCACGGCATTAATGTCAAAGGGTGCTGCCAGTGATGGATTAGCTGCCCTTGGTGCCTGATCCCAGTAGTCTTGCTCGCCTTGCTGGAAATAATACGCAGGTTGCGCAGCAGTGCCACTGGCTTGCGGTGCAGGCGCAGAGGCCGGATATAGTTCGCCCAGTATGCGTTGCAATTGCTCTTGCCCCGGTACGTTGAAAGCACTCGCGCCAGATTGTTTGCCTGTGCCCGCACCTGTTCCCTGCGCTGCCAGGCTGTCAAGATTATTGTCAGCAATAGGATAGCCGTGCTCTTGCCCGACAAAATAATAAGGTGTGCTGGAACTGACACCACCCACTTGCGGGCGTGAAGGTGCAATGCTGCTACCAGCATTTTGTGGTACGCCACTGGCAGAGACAGAAGGCTGGCTTTGCACCGAGCTGCTATCGTGGACTGGCGTACGCGCCGACGGTGGTGCTTCAGGTGTATTGCCCTTGCTAAAGCCCGGCAAGAATTGCGCAGCAGCTTGGGCCGCACCTGGCACCAGTGCAAAAAATTCTGATGCCATGCGGTTCAGTGAAGCTTCATCTGGCAAACCTGAATTTGCCGAAGTTGTATTATTTGTAGGTGTCAGGATAGTCATGGTATTTACCGATCTCTACGTCGTCCAGAACAGCCACTGCATCATCTGTCAGCACTGCCAGCGAGCAGTACAGGGAGATGAGGTAAGAAGCAATCGCATTGCGGTTGATGCCCATGAAGCGCACAGACAAACCAGGGCTTTGTTCACCAGCCAGGCCAGGCTGGAACAAACCAACCACACCCTGACGTTTTTCACCAACGCGCAACAGGATGATTTTTGTTTTGCCATCTTCGATAGGCAATTTGTCAGACGGCACCAGTGGCACACCGCGCCAGGTCAGGAATTGCGAACCGAACAGGCTGACTGTTGGTGGTGGCACGCCACGGCGTGTGCATTCACGGCCAAAGGCAGCAATTGCGAGTGGGTGGGCGAGGAAGAAGCCAGGCTCTTTCCAGACCTTGGTCAGCAAATCATCGAGGTCATCTGGTGTAGGTGCACCTGTCAGGGTGGAAATACGCTGATCATCATGCACATTTGCCAGCAGACCATAATCAGGATTATTGATGAGTTCGCTTTCCTGCCTTTCCTTGATGGTTTCTACGGTCAGGCGCAATTGTTCCTTGATTTGGTCATGCGGGCTGCTGTACAGATCAGAGATACGGGTATGCACGTCCAGCACGGTAGCGACGGCATTAAGGAAATACTCGCGTGGTTGTTCGTCATAATCGACAAAGGTTTGCGGCAATTCGGATTCATCGCGCTGCGAGCAGGCTACCCGCACATCCTTGGGATTTTTTACCTTGTTGAGGCGGTAGATACCTGCCTCTACCGGCAACCATTGCAGCAGATGCACCAGCCAGCGTGGCGAGATGGTGGACAACTGGGGTACGGTCTTGGTGGCGTTCGCCAACTGCCTGGCGGCATTATCACCTAGCGCAAAATTGCCGGTAGTTACTTCACTAGTTACATCGGTCATTGCTTCACTCCATAAAAGTCAGTACATAAAAAATGAACAGGCGTGCGGGGATAAGCAGCCGTGCTATGTAGTTCACGGCTGTTTATTTGAAGCTCACTTATTCAAACCAGAGAAACGGGATTTTGCTGTTCGTGCCGCAAGCTGGCCTGGCTGACATGGCTGCCCGCCGCCACATCGCTGGTGACCCAGACATTGCCGCCAACGATGGCACCGCGGCCTATGGTGACGCGGCCCAGTACCGTGGCACCGGCATAGATCACCACATCATCTTCAACGATGGGGTGGCGTGGCAAACCTTTTTGCAGCTTGCCATCATCATCGCTGGGGAAGCGTTTTGCTCCCAGCGTGACAGCCTGGTAAATACGCACGCGCTGGCCGATGACGGCAGTCTCACCTATCACCACGCCAGTACCATGATCGATGAAAAAGCCAGCACCTATGCTGGCACCGGGGTGGATGTCTATACCGGTCTGTCCATGGGCGATCTCGGCGACGATACGCGCCAGCAATGGCACACCCAACTGGTACAGCTGATGGGCAATGCGGTGATGTATCATCGCTAGTATGCCGGGGTAGCACAGCAAGACTTCATCTACCGTGCGCGCAGCAGGGTCACCCTGATAGGCTGAAATCACGTCACTGTCCAGCAGTGAGCGTATACCAGGTAAAGCACGGGAAAATTCACGCACTATCGTCAGTGCCCGGTCATCGATATGCAAGCCTTCTTCTTCATGGTAGCGCGAGGCATAGCTGAGCTCCAGCCTGACCTGCCCAAGTAGTGAATGCAGGACAGTATCGAGCGTATGGCCTACATAAAAGTCTTCACTTTCTTGCCGCAATTCAGGCGGCCCCAGTCGCATGGGGAACAAAGCACCGCGCAAATCATTGAGGATTTTTGCCAGTGCATCGCGCGATGGCAATTCACGACCGCCAGGCTCTGCTGACCTTTGCTGACGACGCCGCCAGGCATGGCGCACTACTGCCAGCTCGCTGACAACCTGCTCTATACCGAACAGCGAGGCGCGTATCTCTTTAGTCTGTTGCAATGCTTGTCCCATGATGCTCTGCCCTCTCAAGTCCTTAAGTCCGCAATTACTTCTATTACTTTAGTCCTGCACCCAGGGCAGCTTGTGAAAGCGCCAGCCACCGCTATGCCCACGTTGTTGCGCTTCGTCCAGGTCACCTTCGAAACCCTGTTCTATATTGAAGATATTCGACAAACCGGCCTTGCTGGCAGCTTCTGCTGCCAGTGCCGAACGCTTACCGCTGCGACAAAGCAGCAAGACCACGGCTTGCTTTTCCTTGAGCTTGCCTTCGAGCTCTTTGACAAAGCGCGGGTTGCGCGTCAGGGCTGTGCCTGTCGCCCAGGCTACATGCAGGCTGTCTGGTAAATGACCGACGAATTTGCGTTCTTCATTACTACGCACATCAACGATCACGGCCAGGCCTTGCTGCTGCAAATCCCAGGCATCCGTCGGGGAAACGCTGCCAGCAAATGGCAGGCCAGCGTCTTTGGCGCGCTGGCGGGCAGCAGTCAATGTCAGAGGTTCAGTTGGGGACTCAATAAGTGGGGAAGCTGTCATACACGTTCTCTGTATTCATGTTTTTCGTCACAGAGATTGAATGTACAGAAATTACCTAAGACAGAAAACGAATAAAAATGAAGTTAATTATCCGAAATTCAAATATGCTGTAGCTATTGCCACAAAGCTGGCATTTGCTGCATTGCGCCAATATGGCAAAGCAGTCTGTTAGGCGTATGATATTAGAACCCCACTACTTTATCGCTACTATGGCTACAGCTAAATCTACCTCGTATCCCAGGCTGACGACTCTGCTTACGCTGGGGGTCAGTGCGGTAGTATTGTGTACCATTCTCTCGGCTCTGCTGCTGGTTGATCACTTCGCCAAAAACTATGCACAGAAAGAAGCAGAGCAAAGACTGCAGCAAGTTGCCTGGCAAATGCGCGATTCACTCGACCAGGTCATGCAAAAATCAGTCAGCGATGTGCAACTGCTGTCGCAACTGAATGAAGTCAAAGACGGCAAAGATCCTGCGGATGTACGCCGCATCCTCGATCACCTGCAACACAACTTTTCTGACTATGCCTGGATAGGTTTGGCTGATCCTGAAGGTAAAGTGCTGGCATCTACCAAGGGCATGCTGGAAGGACAGGATGTCAGTAAGCGGCCCTGGTTTATTGAAGGCAAGAAGGCCTTGTATGCGGGTGATTACCACCCTGCCCTGTTGTTGCAGAAGCTGCTGCCTTACAGCATAGACCCCTGGCGTTTTGTCGATGTCTCCATCCCCGTTTACAATTCTGAAGGCAAGCTGCGTGGCGTGCTGGGGGTGCATCTGAGCTGGAACTGGACGCGCAATCTGGTGCAAAACATACTGGCACCCGCTGACAAACAATATGCGGCAGAAATAATGGTGGTCCGGGAAGATGGCACCGTCTTGCTGGGCCCGCTGAAGATGGAAGAAAGCAAGATATCTCCTAACAGCCTGATGCTGTCGCGTTCGGGTAAGAGTGGCGTGACGGAAGAAGTATGGGAAGGCCCGCAGAAATATCTGACTGCCTACACCATGAGTGGACAGGCACGTAATTACCCCGCCTTGCAATGGAGCATACTGGTGCGCCAGCCCAAGGATGTTGCCATGGCTGGTTTGTATAACCTGCAGCGTGAAATCATGATTTCTGGCGCCATACTATGCATCGTGCTGGCACTGCTGGCATCGCTGTTGGCAAGGCGCATGTCCTCATCGCTGACTAAACTCAGTACCTTCATGGAACAACGTACCCAAAACCGCGATTCACAGGCAGAGCAACCGCTCTTCCCCGTTGTGGTTCACGGCTTTCATGAAGCCCAGCTTTTATCGACCACGATAGCGGGAATGCTGGAAAAAGAAGAACAATACCTGACCAAGATCGAACGCAGCAATCAAGATCTCGAAGCAACCGTGATTGAACGCACGCGTGAAATTGAGCTGAAAGCCAGCCAACTGGAAAATGCCTTGCAGGAGCAACGCGTTGTACAAAATCGTTTGCAAGCCATTACAGATAACCTGCCCTGCATAATCACTTTCATGGACAGGCAAGAACGCTATTTATTCGTGAATGCTTTCGTCACGACAGAATTTGGCATCAAGCCCGAGTATCTGTTGGGGCGCACTTTGCGTGAAGTTGTTGGCGATGAATTTTACAAGGCCCATGCACCTCATGTGCAGGCAGTATTGGCGGGTGAACGTGTCAGCTTTGAAGGCGAGGGTAAATTAAATAGACGTACCTACTATTATCAGTCTGTGTATGTGCCTGCCTATGACGATGCCGGTCAAGTCACGGGGTTTTATGCGATGAGCTTTGATATTGCTGACCGCAAGCGGGTGGAGATGATGATGAATGAGTTCGTCTCCATGGTCAGCCATGAGCTGCGTACTCCACTGACATCGATCAATGGCTCGCTGCGCCTGGTAGCCGCCGGCGTTGCTGGCCAGGTACCGGATAAAGCCCAGGAACTGATAACCGTTGCAATGCGCAATGGTGACCGCCTGCTGCACTTGATCAATGATATTCTCGACCTGGAAAAAATCGCCTCCGGCAAGATGGAATTCAATTTCCAGCTCAGCCAGATTGGCCCGATGATCCAGGATGGCATCAGTGCCAACAAGTCGTATGCCGATCAATATGATGTCAGCATCAAATGGCATGAGGCTTATTCCGAAATGATGGTCAATGTCGATCGTCACCGCGTTGGCCAGGTACTTGCCAATCTGTTGTCAAACGCGATCAAGTTCTCTCACAAAGGGGGCGAAGTAGAAGTGACGGTGGAAATGAATTTGACCAGACAAAGAGTCAAGGTCATCGTTACCGACCATGGCTGCGGCATACCATCCAATTTCCATAACAAGATATTCCAGAAATTCAGTCAGGTCGATGGTTCCAATACCCGCAAAAAAGGTGGCACTGGCCTGGGTTTGAATATTTGCAAAACCATCATAGAAAAAATGGAGGGCAGCATAGGCTTCACCTCCACTGTGGATGTTGGCAGCCAATTCTTTTTTGAATTGCCGCTGGCAGGCACCACATCCAGTGCCGCCAGCGTCATTGAGGCAAGCTAGGCTGAAAGGCCGCCCGCTAGGTTGCAGCCAGTGCCTGCTCCAGATCAGCAATCAGGTCATCAATGTGTTCTATGCCTATCGACAAACGCACAGTGTCTTCAGTGACACCGGCTTTTGCCAGCTCTTCAGGGTTCAATTGACGATGCGTGGTGCTGGCCGGATGACAGGCCAGGGATTTGGCATCGCCTATATTCACCAGACGGGTGAATAGTTGCAGGGCATCCTGGAAGCGACCACCAGCTTCACGCCCGCCTTCGAGACCAAAAGTCAGGATGCCAGAAGGTTTACCACCCAGGTATTTCTGCGCGAGCGCATGGTCCTTGTGTTCAGGCAAGCCGGCATAATTGACCCACTTCACCTTCGCATGCTTGTCAAGGTAATGGGCAATCTTGATGGTGTTGTCGGTAATCCTGTCCAGGCGCAAGGCCAGGGTTTCTATGCCCTGCAAGATAAGGAAGGCATTGAAGGGCGACAAGGCAGCACCGGTATTACGTAAAGGTACGACGCGGGCACGCCCTATATACGCTGCAGGCCCCAACGCTTCGGTATATACCACGCCGTGATAAGAGACATCAGGTTCGTTCAGGCGTTTGAATCTTTCTTTATGCTCAGCCCAGGGGAATTTGCCAGAATCAACGATGATGCCACCTATGGAATTGCCATGCCCGCCGAGGTATTTTGTCAGTGAATGCACGACGATATCTGCGCCAAATTCTATCGGGCGCAACAAATATGGGGAAGGCACGGTGTTATCGACGATCAATGGAACGCCATGTTGGTGGGCGACTTTGGCAATGGCTTCGATATCCGTAATATTGCCTAGTGGATTGCCGATAGATTCTACAATTACTGCCTTGGTTTTAGCATCGATCAACTTGGCAAAGGACTCAGGGTCACGGTAATCAGCGAAGCGGGTTTCTATGCCGAATTGAGGTAGCGTATGGGCAAACAGATTATAGGTACCGCCATATAGGGTAGAGGCAGAGACGATATTGTCACCTGCCTCGGCAATCGTCTGTATCGCATAGGTGATCGCAGCCTGTCCAGAAGCCAGCGCCAGGCCGGCAATACCGCCTTCGAGCTCGGCCACGCGTTTTTCCAGCACATCATTGGTGGGATTCATGATGCGTGAATAAATATTACCCTGTACTTTGAGATCAAACAGATCCGCACCATGCTGGGTATTGTCAAAGGCATAGGCGACGGTCTGATAAATAGGCACGGCAACCGCGCGCGTGGTCGGGTCAGGTGTGTAACCACCATGTACTGCTATGGTTTCCAGCTTCATCAAGATGTCCTTTTATTTTAATAATGCGTTCGGATGAGGAAATTGATCATAAAAATACTGCCTTTAAATAACAAGGAAGCATTTCGAATTTGCTTATCAAGAAAATGAAGCCAGCCCCAACCCGGGATTTATTTTCGGCAGGCAACAAACAAATAGCGCATGCGGCCACTATTCAGAATGCTGGATAATATTACAATAAAAACATTATCAAAAACTTCATTAAGTTTGAATTTGAAATACAAACTTACAATATAAAGCGGCAATTATTTATAGTTTGATATTTATAATAGGTCGGAAAAACACAATCAAATTTCCGTAAAACCCGTATGAGGCTGCTATATAAAATGAAAAAATATATCCCGCTGGCAATGTTTATTGTCGTTGCATCTGCCTGCACAACATCACCAGCACAAAATGAACCGCGTAATGTCAGGGCAGGTGGTTTTCAGGATCAGCAGAATGCTGAAGTAGGTGATATCCAGGACATGCGCAGAACGACACTGCAAAAGCAAGGCCGGACAGGTGCGACTGGTGCAGTGGTCGGTGCGGTCACCGGTGCAGCGCTGGGCAATCAGATTGGCAAAGGCAACGGCAAGAAAGTCAGCACAGTATTAGGCGGTGTCGTCGGTGGTGTAGTTGGCAATGCTGTTGCTGAACAAAACTCCATGGTTAACGTGCCAGGACTGGAAATTGTAGTGCGCCTGCGCAGCAATGGTAGCCTCATCACTGTCACCCAGGAACAACAGGGACGCGATTCCTATTACATAGGTCAGCCGGTGCGGGTAATCTACACGCAAAATATGGCGCAAGTACTACCCTTGTAAAACAAGGGCTTCATTACGGTGACAACATTTCTCGTTGACGACAGGCCATGACAACGAATAGTTTTTTATAGCGACAGAATGAAAACTTCACACAAGTTAATCAGCCTTGCCCTTTGCGGTTTCAGTGCTGCTGCGCAAGCGCAAATCTGGACTGACCTGCCAAGCATAAATCAAGATGCCGATGTCATCACCCAGCGTGCTGACAGCCCGATATACAGCCGCATGGCGACTGATAAAAACTACCGCCAGTTTGCCTATTCTGCCATCAATATCCGCGGCGAACAGCTAGGTTACAAGCTGGTGCTGGAATCACGCGACGCATTGTTCACGGATAAAAAATTACGCAAAGTCTATGAAGCCAGGGCAGGCAAGTATTTTGTCTCTTATTGGGTAAAGGAATACCCAAACCAACGCACGATGCCCTTCAAACGCAATGTTGAGATCTTGCTGGTTGTCGTCGATACCGTGCCCGCGAATAAAGATAACCCTGAATTCAAGGCCGTTGCCAGCAAGCTGCCCTATGTGACTTACCAGATACGCTGGCAACAATTCAATGGCAATCAGGTGGTTGGCATCAAAGGGGATGACACCGGTGCAGCCGTCAAATGGAATTGTAAAACCAAGGAAGGCAAAGTCATGCCGACCATGATACAAACCATGATCATTCATAAACCCAACTTCAAGAATGAAGAAGAGTGGTATCGCACTGCGTATTACATCACCGATACCGGTGAGCTAAAAGACAATGGCGCAGGCCGGAGAAACATCTGCACCGAGCGCAGTGTAGGCCCGGATGATGAAGTATCGAAATGGGTACGCTTTTTTGGCGGTGTATAAACCAGAGATTGACTCTGCCACACAACAGCTTTTGATGGGGTGATGCTTTTTACAAACAGCATCGCCCGTTCCCAGCTGGTCCTCAATTACTTCACAGGCACATCCGGCATACTCAGTGCCAGCTCAGCTATTTTGTCCTTGCGCATGAAGACCACGCCAGGATGTTGCAGGGCATACTGCAAAAACTCCCCTAGCATTTTGACACGCGCCGGAGTACCACCTATGCGGTCATGCAGAGAGACCGACATCATGCGCCGTCTGTATCCTGACTCCATATACAACTGATCAAATTCATCACGCAACTCCTGACCAAAAGCCTGCGCCGTCAATGGCCCCTCAGCCCCAAAGCGAGCAATGTCGTTATTGCGCAAGGTGTAAGGCACAATCGCAAAAGCGCGGTCATTGACGATGGTCGTCATCGGTTCATCGGCACTGAGATCATCAATGTGATAAGTGAAACCCAGTGACTGCAATATCCCCAGGGTGCGCGGCGTGCCACGCAACCAGAAGGCATTAAAACCGAAAGGCCGCGTGCCTGTTGCTTTTTCTATCGCTGCGATATTGGCGATATACGATGCGCGCTCTTCTGCCTCAGTCATGGTCCAGTGCGGCGTCCAACTATGTCCGTGCGCGGCCGCTTCATGGCCACGTTGCACGATTTCTCTGGCAAGCTCCGGTCTTTGCAATACCGCCTGCCCAACCATATGCGAAGTCACGGGTATCTTGAATTTGTCCCACAGATCCAGCATGCGCGGTATGCCTTCACGTGCACCATATTCAAACCAGGTGCGGGCTGGCAAATCAGGCAGACTCGTGTCTGCCATGACAGGAAAAGGTGAACCATTCTGATGCTCTGATTGCGCACCGGCTTCAAACTGCATGGAAACAGAGACCACCATGCGTATGCCATCTGGCCAGAATTGCCCATCAGGCAGGTTGATTTGGTTTTTCATTTCGAGCTCCCTATATCATTGTTTGACGACGCCCAATTGCTGCAACAGAGTCAGGTTATCTTCCAGATGCCAGTTCTCAGCGATGCGGCCATCGGCGACGCGGTAAATATCTGTCGCAATGAAATCGACCTTGCGGCCATCGCCTTGCTGACCATGGAAGCTGCCGCTAAAGTGGCCGTTAAAATGCAGGCGACCTATGACACGGTCACCAACCAGCAACATCTCTTCCACTTCCAGCTTCAGGTCAGGTACGGCTGCGCGAAAAATTTTTGAGGCAAACAAGGCACCCTGAAGACCTTGTGGCCGGCCCGCAGGCAAATTCCTGTCCATGAAATTATCTGCCAGCGCCGCTTGTGCAAACTGCCCGTCACCGGTATTCCAGAAAGCATAGTAACGCCGTGCCGCCAGTGCCATGTTTTGCTGCTGCGCAGCCGGGATGGACTTGTCGGCAACGATGTTACGCGGTACTGGCAAGTCGTCTTGCGCATAAGCTGAGCTTGCATAAGCATTAATACTTAATAATAAACCAAGACCTGCTAAAAATTTGGCATGCATGATATTTCCTTTCATTGCTGGCTAACTGAGTTGTAAAGCGAAATTCGCCTGGACACTACTGTGCTACCATTCCAATTAATTGAAAATAGACTTAATAATCAAAGCATCTATTCCAATTTTGAAAAGATAAGGTATTTGTCCATGATAGAACTGGCCGATATAAAACTATTTGTCCAGGCTGTGCTGAGTGGCAGCCTGTCTGCTGCGGGTCGTGAACTCGGCTTTTCACCAGCCGTAGGCAGCAAACGCATGAGCCGGCTGGAAGCTGCCCTGGGCACGCGCCTGCTGCAACGCAGTTCACGTCACCTGAATCTCACCGAAGAAGGGGCGTTATATTTCGAGCGCTGCCAGGCCATCTTGCTGGATGTTGCCAATGCAGAAGCTGAACTGGGCCAAGGCCAGACTGAGCCGCGTGGCCTGCTCAGGGTATCTTCACCGGTTGCACTGGGCAGACACTACATAGGCCCGGCACTGGCAAAATTTGCAGGCCAGTATCCCGGGCTGCAGGTGCAACTGTCGCTCAGCGACCAGCTCATTGATCTCGTCGCATCCGGTTTCGATTGCGCCATCAGGATAGGGGCCAATACTGACTCACGCCTGCTTGCGCGCACACTGGCAGACAACAGGCGCATCGTTTGCGCTGCCCCGGCCTATCTCGCCAGGCATGGCAAACCCAATGTACCGGCCGACTTGTTGCAGCACAATTGCATACTCATGCAGCCATCGTCAGCCATGCACGCAGACTGGCATTTTCATTCGAGCGCATCTGGCGAAGAACAAACAATCAGAGTACGTGGCAACTGGCTGACCGATAATGGCGAACAGGCACATGACTGGGCATGTGCGGGTCTGGGTCTGGTCAGGCGTTCTTGCTGGGACATGGCAGCGGCCCTTAAAAGCGGCCAGTTGCTTGAAGTTTTACCGGAGTGGACAGATATCAGCGCACCGATACAAGTCATGTATCCATCGCGCCACTATTTGCCTCTACGCACACGCCTGTTCATAGACTTGCTGGTAGCAGAATTTGCCAATGCAGGAAATCAAAACACATAGCCGGGGGTATCAATGAAAATAGCGCTCACCTTATTCTGTTGCGTGCTGGTCACAAACGGCAATACATGCATGGCCGCAGCAGCGGATACTGCCCCCGCCATGAGCATCATCAATGAAGAAGAAGTCAAACGCGATGAGCCACCGCCCCACGGTGCGATAGGGATGTCCACAGCTTACCGCATCAGCGATGCAGCACCTGCACCGCGCAGCATGGAATTCAGGAAACGCATACTGCATCCTGGCGCAGAAATAGGTTTGCACCCTATAGCCCATGACGAAGTTTATTATGTGCTCTCTGGCACAGGCAGCGTGACCTCAGATGGCAAGACTGCCACCCTGAAAGCCGGCATGGCCGCCTACTTATACAAGGGCGCAGTAGTGGGTATCAAACAAACAGGGACAGAAGATATGAGCATTATTGTGAGCTATCCGAATGCAGCGCACTGAGCTCAGTCAATCAACTCTGTTACCAAGCTCAGTCACCTAAATCTATCACGCCCGACAAGGCCAGACCTTGCGGCCTCACATACATTGCCAGCACCCAGGCCTTAGCAGCATCCGCTGCAAGCTGGTTCAGATTGGCTGTGATAAATTCTATCGATGACTTGTCCAGTGCAGCAAAAGGATCATCCAACAAACTGATGGTCGCACCGGCAGCAAAAGCGGCCGCCAGCCAGACCTTGCGCTTGCTGCCTGTCGATAACATGAACATCTGCTTGTTGATATGCGGTGTCAATCCAAGACCTTCTATGGCTTGCGTCAATATGGCATCATCAAAACCGGCATATGCCTTGCGCACGGTAACGAAATAATCAGGCACCGACATTTGATCATAAACATCAGTACGTGGATCTACCCAGAATACCTGGTTGCGGTATGCCTCAGGCTGCGCAGACAAGGCAGCATCCTCGATCTGCAATTGCCCGCTTTGCGCAGTTAATTCACCTGCCAGCAATTGCAGCAAACTGGTCTTGCCCCGGCCATCACCACCGCGCACCAGGGTAATACCTGCGGGTATATCATACGACCAGTTGGTGAACAAAGAATGGTCGGGATATTGAAAAGTAAGATCAGTGGCTTGCAGGACAGTTTTTTTCTGGGTCATGGAGGTAGTCATTGCTCAGGCATTTATTTTTTTGGGGATGATACATAGTATAAGCTGTCATCAGAAAAAAACACTGGCATGACTGCGATTACCTACTGTTTCACTCTTTGAAGAGCAAGAACCCAATTCAATTGTCTTATCTGCTGCAATTCCTGTCTGGCCGTGAGTAAAGCATGCTAGACTTTTCGCGCTGGTTTTCCATCCACTTAATACCTTTACACCCAATTGCGGTGACTATGAATACGCCACTCTCTCTATCCAAAACTAGCGCCTGCTGTTTTTGCAGTTTACTACTCATGACCAGCGCGCTGTACAGCAATGTGGCACATGCCGAGCCTGAAGTGACCGCATGCAAACTCAAAGTTTTTTCCATTGACCCTGACACCAAGGGCAACAATATCCGCAGCGGCCCGGGTTCTGAACACAAGGTGATAGCCACCATCAAAGACAGTGATTCACAAATGGAAATCACAGGCTCTGCCGGAAAATGGCTGCGGGTTCGCCAGGTCAGCGGCGTGGCCAGCGAAGTATATTTCAAAGGAGAAGGTTGGGTATACGCGCCCCTGACTGGCATCAATGCAAAAGCAAGTGTCAGCCTGCGTGCCAGCCCGATGGCACAGAGCGCGATGACAGGAAAAATCCCTGCAGAGGCAGGAGCATCAGTACAAAGCTGTCATGGCGAATGGCTGGAGATACAATATCAAAGCGCGAAAGGATGGATGCCGCCTGGATCATATTGCGGCAATCCAGTAACGACCTGTTCATAGAACAAGCGCAAGATAAAAGCCCGCTGCTTGCATTAATCGTCATGCAAGCAGCGGGTTTTTTTACATCTGCAATATCGACGATGACTGAATCATCGCCTCATCAAAACTCAAACGCACCAATGTCTATCATGCCATCCTGCTTGCGCAAGATCACCGCGCCAGGTTGTGCCACTGGCAGCAAGTTGGATGTCAGGTTACCCAATCCATTACCCGCATTGATCAGAGGTGAACCAAGGGCCGGGCGATAATCATGCTGTGCCACATTCGCCAATACCGGATTATTATTGGCACCCAGATTGGTGTTCCAGCCGTTCACGACTGCACCTGTCAAATGCCCTACCCAATACTGCGCGGCATTGGGCGAGACCCAGTTATTCGTCATATTGACGGTGCCCTTGCCCAGTGCCATGGCCTGTACTTTACCTGGCGAACCTGGTGTCACTGGCAATGCATAGAACAGATTATTCCTGACGTCAGCAACTGCATTGGGCATGCCCAGATTAAACATCAGTGTCTCTGGATAAATGCCATGGGTAGCGTCTCCCCTTACCACCATCGTATTATTGTAGAAGAACAGGGTGCCCTGACGGTAGTTTGCAGTCAGGCCACTGTCACCACCATAATTGACGAGGTTGGTGTTATTGCTGCCTGGCGTCACATCAAACAGATTGCCATAGACATAGGTCGATGCATAGTTTGGTTCACCATAGATAAGCGCATTGCCACCAGTAGAATCCATCAGATGCAGTTGCAAACCACAGCTGGATGCGAAAGTGTTGTAGCGGACAATCAGGCCGGATGAGCGGTCTTTCAAACAATCACCAAAAGCACCGGGGCGCACGTCACCAAAGTAGTTGTACTGAAAAATAATATCGCGTGCTTCAGTATAGCTATTGTGTTCGGAGTAGCCGTTAGTCACATTGGCAATAGGTGCATTGCCGTTGTTGTAGAAAGTATTGGCCTCGATCAGTACATCTTGCGACAACTCAAGCAGCGTACCATTTTTGGAATTAATGAACAGGCCGTTACCGCAATTGTGCATGACATTATTTTTCACTACCAGATGTGCCGCGGCTTCGACAAACAGGCAGGTGCCAAAGGCAGCATAGCTATCTGTTTTCTTGCCCTGTGCATCAGAAAATGAGTTGCCATACACAGAGTTGCGTATGTCGAGATTTTCGATGCCGATATAACCCACTGGCCCATTATTGTAGTTGTAGCCAGCCTGAGGCCCCACCATGACCAGGCCCAGTTTATACAGCGCGCGCGTGGTACTGGCATTGTCATGATATTGCAGGGTGCGGGCAGCCTGGCCTGGCAGTGTCTCCAGTTGAGTCGCCAGCTTGCCCTGGGCATCTGGTGCACCATCGATGATAGGTCGCGCACCGGTCACAGGGTCAGGCACGCCGATCACACGCATGAATTTATTCGGTGCAGTTGGCGTCAGATTGGTACCCGCTGAAATCAAGATCATTTCATGGTACGGCATATTGTTTGGCTTGGCATAAATCCTGACCGTGTCACAGCCTTTCAATAAACTCCAGGGTAACTGGCCCAATGTAGTATAGGTCTTGCCCACGCCTACATCATAGTAGTTGATGGCAGCACAACCGGACTGATCCGCATTCATCGTCGGCGTGGTCGCCCTGGTGATAGTCGATGAACCAGAAACTGGCGGGATGCTGGTGCTGGCCGCCGTAATGACAAATACCCGTGAACGGGTATAAGTTACACCCGCTACCGTCGCGCTGGCCGTAACGGTGGCGCTGCCTGAAGGCGAATTGGCAGGCACTGCCAGCAAATAATTACCTAATGCATTAGCGACAGCAACTTTGCTGACTGCAATCAACGCAGGATTACTGCTGCTGACCGTAATGGCCACCGACGCATCTGTCGTGCCAGTTTCGGTAATAAATTCTATGAGTGCATACTCCATCGAACCCGCATTACGTGCATTGCTGGCTTCAAAACCCACGGTCTTGGATGAGAAACCTATGCGAGCCGGACTGGTGGCTGCATTTGCTGTCTTTACAGACAGCGAGATGACGCTTACTGAAGTGATAGCCAGGCAACAGCCAAAGGCCAATGCACTGGACAGTTTTTGAAGTAAATTTTGATGCAGTTTCATACTATTTCTCCTGACGAAGCGACATGAACACATGAAAGATGCACCCTGCAGCAATAAAATGAAGATACAAATTTCAAATCTGGCAAGCATCATCACAAGCCTGGATGTGTAAAGTAAGTGTCGCCCGTCAGTTTTTTATATGACATTAAGCATATTGAGTTCTGGCCCGGTCTGTGAAAGACTCTACCTGGCAAGCGCAGTTGCCCTGAAAATGTTGTCTTGCAGATTCATTCAAGAAATGTGCGAAAGAAAGCATTATTTTTACCTTGTGTTTCTCCTGTAATTCCCTTGTATCTATTCACTAGACCAAGACTTGTATCTATCACTAACCACAGGCCAGGTGCAAACTTGCCAGGCTTTAATCCAAACCATATCAAGCAACCAAGAAAGAGACATATCATGATCAAACTGACCCGTCTGAAACTGACCCACCTGCTGCAGGCACTGGTCATCACTTCTGTCGTCGCTACTGGCAGTGCTGGCGCTGCTGATCCGGGTTCTGCAAGTGAAAAAGACCCGCTGCGTGCCACGCTGCTGGAAAGTAAAGAGAAAAACAAGGGCGTTACCGTGCATGCCAGTGGCACCAATGTCGCCATGGTCGTTACTGCGCTGGATGAGAAATACGTCATAGGACGCAACCAGCAAGCCAGCCGCATCGTCATCCGCCTCGACCGTATCGACGGCGTCTCTGCAGCATTTTGATTCCTTTTGCCGGGATCAGGCATCGTCAATCCACACTTCATCGACACTTAAATCATTAGGGAGAAAACGATGTCTGACTTGGCATTTTGGATAATATGTCTCGCTGTTTTGGGCCTGGCCTATGGCTGGCGACACAAGTCAAATACGCGACAAGAGCCGCGCAAGCAAGCAGAACAAGTCATGCTGCATATACGTATAGACAGAGACAGCGTGCACGCTGGTGACGACACCGTGTCGCATGCAGAAAACATTGCCGTCCCTGCCAATACCAGTCTGGCTGGTTTGCTGGAGCAAATCCGCATGGCAAAATTTTTGCCATCCATCAGCGGTTGCAAGGCGACCTGGGTCATAGAATCCTCAGGAAGCCATATCAAGGCAATAGGTGTGCTGGCCCAACAATGGCAGGAGCCCCGTATCATGATAGATGCATCGGTAGAGCTGGCACAGCACTTTGCAGGCCAGCAACCCAATCTCTTCTTTCGCTACCACTGCCAGATCGATCCTGACACTGAATACGCACAATTGCAGGCTTCGCTGGCCAATGAAAAGCTAGCCCAGACTGATCACATCACTGGTTTCAGCAGTCTGGCAAGATACACGAATTATCTGCGCAGTTTACAGAATCCGGATTCAGGCAGATGTTAAGGCAACTCAAAAAATACCCACCCTGGATTATCCTGATGGGCATCATTTCTTTCCTGTTTGGCTGCGGTAACGAATCCGCCTATTACAAAAAGAAAGGCAAGTGGCATTACGACGGTGTGGTCATTGACAGCCAGCATGCGCTCATCGACTTTACGCCAATAGACGACTATTTTGCCAAAGATGCGCATTATGCCTATTACCGTGGCACGCCTATTTTTAACGGCAATGATGCCAGCGACAGTGCCAGTTTTCAGGTACTGAGTAAATACTATGCCAAGGACAAGTCCATGGTATTTTTTTGCGATACCGAGCGCGACAGCAAAGAATACTGGAGCATCAAACGCATAGTCATCAAAAAAATACGGGATGCTGACCCGGCCAGTTTCCGCATGATGAGCGATGGCTATCTGGCCAGGGATAAATCACATCTGTTCAGGCAGGACAAGATCGTGCCAGTGCAGGATATTGACAGCTTTGTACTGCTGGATCATTTTTTTGCCAAAGACAAATTGCGCGGCTATTATCGCGAAAAAGAAATTGCAGGCAGTGACGGGCTTACCTTTGCCCCCATAGACGCCCACTATGCCAAAGACCGTACAAAAATTTATTATGTCGATGGCTACACCGTCAACGGCAGTATCAAAGGCGTCAGCTACGACAACTTCAAAACAATAGAACAAGGCTATGCTGTTGATGGCATCAAGGTCTATTACCGTGGCGATGTCATCAGCAAAGAAGATGCTGCCTCATTGCAGTATCTGGCGATGGGATATGCAAAAACTTCGCGCCAGGTTTTTTATTATGGAAAATTGATCAAGGGGGCAGACGCTGCCAGTTTTGCCATGCTTGAACGCTTTGACGGCAAGATCGATTCGACGGATAAAAACGCGCAATACAATGCAGGCGAACGTATCAAGGCAGCCTCATAAAAACAGCTGATCATCCAGAAATAGACCGCAATTAATTTTTTGCAGCACTGGCCATGCCATGCTGCATGATGGTCGCCATATTATCAAAAAAACCTTCCCAGGCAGCACGGTGTGCAGCTGTAAACCCGGCACCGCCGCGGGTCGCCAAAGTATCAATCAAGATATTGCGCATCACACCAAAATAAGCTTGCTGTACCTGGTAATGATGATGCCGCACGCCAGATGCGCGCAATAGCAACAACAGATGTTCAGGCTGATGTACCAGCGCCACGGTTTCTTCCAGCGTGTGCGTCAGGCGGCCCTGTTGCTCTGTCATGTCACCGGCAAATAATTCAATCACCGCAGGCGCTGCAGCAAACAGATGCCGGTAAAAATCAACCGCGAGATCACCAGGGGCCGCAATGGCTGCCGCCCAGCCAGATGTGATCAGCCCGGCTACATCGTCTTGAATAGTCATCAACCATTGCTCAGCCGCTGCGAGCTGGGCTTTATTCGGTGCGCGGGAAGAAAGGGCTGGTTTAGCCGGTTTTTCTGCTGGGGCTTTAGTCATTATGAGATTCTGGCACTTAGGGATAACAATCTGAGGACTTGTATGAACTTGAAAGCGGATTTCCTGCTTAGTATATCCCTTATCCTCACTGACATAGAAGAAATCAGCACCCCGGCACAGACCTATACATACTTCAGTATGCACGGTCAGAACTACGATTTGATACGCAAGCCCATACCGGATATGTTATAAGTATCGCTGGCAATATTGCAGCACGATTTCATCAGACTCCATTGCCGCCCTTCCCTTAGTACATCAGCGTGCAGCCTGGTTAATTCTTGCAAAATTGAGGATTTTTTGTGACAAAGAACAAGTATCAAATATTGGCAGATGAACTGGCTGATGCGATATTGAGCAAAAAATTGGCGGCCAATGCGCGCCTGCCTTCAGTACGTGAACTCATGCAGCAGCATCAGCTCAGTCTTGCCACTGTGACTAATGCTCTGCACACCCTGGAAGAAAAAGGCCTGGTTGAACCACGTGGCAAAGCTGGCTATTTTGTTAAACCGCCAGCGAAGCAAGAAGCCGTGGCGCCTGCCGCACATACCCAGGCAGATTTGCAAAACATGTCTGCCAATGTACTCAAATGGGGGCCGGCAGAAGACCTGTTCCCTGAACAACGGTGGCAAAGCCTGCTGGGCAGCGTGATACGCCGCCATCCCTTTTTATCTACCCGCCATGCCCAGGGCTATGGTCACCCACGCCTGCGTGCTGAACTGGCCAAACGCAGTGCAGAGAACGGCTGCTTCCTCAAGGAAGATGAATTGATCGTGACCCAGGGCGCGACAGAAGCCCTGCTGCTGGCCTTGCGTGCAACCAGCGAGGCTGGCAGCAAGGTATTGGTGCAGGCACCCGTCAGCGTCCTGTATAGCCGCCTGCTGGAAACCTTCACCCTGACACCCGTGACTGTGCACAGCAGCGTGGATGCACCAGAATTTCTGGCAGAGGTGCAGGCCATACTGGAAGGTGAAGATCCACCCAAGGTTTTTTTACTGGTCGCCAATTACCATTTTCCCACTGGTGCACTGATGCCCTTGCCAGTGAAACGCACTCTTTTGAGACTGGCAGAAAAACATGGCGTCACCATCATAGAAGATGATGTCTATGGCGACCTGCAGCATGATGGTGCACGGCCACTGACACTGAAATCCTTTGATCTCAAAGGCAATGTCATCTACGTCAACTCTTGCTCCAAGACCCTGGCACCCGGTTTGCGCATAGGCTGGCTGGCAGCTGGCAGCTGGCGTGAACGCATAGAGTATTTGAAAAGCGCATCGGCCAGCAGTGTCAATGAATTATCGCAACTCGTGCTGGCAGAATTTCTGGCGCAGGGTAGCCATGTGCCACACTTGCGCAAATACCGCCAGCAATTGAAAACACGCACTGGTGAATATTTATCCATACTGCGGCTGGTGTTGGGCAATACCGTCAAACTGGCTGATATGCCCGGCGGTTATAGTTACTGGTTGCCCCTGCCGGGCAAGATCAGTGCAGAAGAAATACAGACACAAATCCGCGCCAACTGGCCCTTACTGGAAGAAGCCGATACACCACAGATTGCACTGGTCTCGAATGGCGTATGCGTAAATACATCCATTCCACTGACTGACCCTCTGCGCCAGTCATTGACTGCATTCTGTTTTTATCTGCGTGGTTTCTATTAGCGTTTTTCCATAAGATGACGCACAAAAAAACGGGGAAATCCCCGTTTTTTTATTTTGTATCTACCGATAAAAGCAGTGCTTGTATCTATCTGCAAAATCCCCTCTCCAACATACTTCTTCCCATGCTAAGGCATGATCAGACTCTATTGAACAATCCTTGAGCGCGCCGTACTTTCTGAAAATTTCTTGTATTCATGCGGAAAGCACAGCCTTGTATCTAACAATGCATCTGCCCTTCGCCAATACTGTGCAGGTCATCATTCATCGCTTATGAAAAGAAATTGTATGCAAGCTACGCAAAGACTCATTTATAAAAAACATACGCCACATTTCGACTGTGCAGCGCCCGTTTGTAGTGACAAAGAATATGCACCCCGTGGTGCTGATGACAGCAAAAATACCGCTGCACTCATGGAAGAAATATCGCGTCTGAAGCGCTTTATCTCTGATCTGGAAATTGAAAACCGTACGGACATACTGACTGGTTTGTTGAACCGCCGTGGTTTTATCACTGAGTTAAATACGGCATGGGACAGATGGGTACGTTATGCAGTACCAACCACGCTGATCGTGCTGGACATGAATCGCTTTAAACAAATCAATGACAATTATGGACATGAGGCTGGCGACAAGGCATTGAAACTGGTTGCTGTGTATCTGCAAAACAATTTGCGATCCACCGACATACTGGGACGACTTGGTGGTGATGAGTTTGCCGTGATTTTACCGCATACCAATGCCCAGGAAACGCAAACCATCATCAATAAATTATTGCAGGCCACACCTGTTTTGCAAATGAATTTTTCACAGGAGCAGGTAGCCATTCCTTTGGAATTTGCGCTTGGTTTTGCTGAAGTGAATACATCCCAGGGCCCACCCAAGGCCTGGCTGCAAGCTGCTGACTTGCAGATGTACCAAAGCAAGGCTGCCACGGCAGACTAGGCAAACTTTCAGCAAATCCACTTTCAGCAAATCCACTTTCAGCAAATCCAATCTATCATTTCAACCGGAGTTTAAAAATGAATCAACACACCGTCACACTTGTACAAGACTCGTGGAAACAAGTTGCCACCATCGCGCCACAGGCAGCCGCCCTGTTTTATCAAAACCTGTTTGCAGCAGACCCATCACTGAAACCCATGTTCCGTGGTGACATGACAGAGCAGGGTAGAAAACTTATGCAGATGATAGGTGCAGCGGTTGGCAAGCTCAATGACCTGGATAATCTGGTGCCAGTACTGCAAGGCCTGGCTGTGCGCCACGACGGTTACGGCGTCAAGGAATCACATTATCAGACAGTCGGTGCTGCACTGCTGAAAACACTGGGACAAGGCCTGGGCGACCGTTTCACCAGCGAAACCAGGGATGCATGGGCCACCGTATATGGTGTGATGTCCAATGTCATGATCACAGCCTCACGCACGACGGTAGCGGCCTGAGCCATGTATTTTTTGCGTGTGCTTTAAAAGGAATGCCAAAGTGAACTTAGCGTTTAAAAAGTCCGGCGACTTTAGCACTGCATCTGCAGTGCCTTTGCCTGAAACAAAGAATGCGATGCGCGATGCAAATGTCAGAATTGAAAAAGCTAAAACATCCTCCTTTTTCTGGCTGATCCTGCCTGCCTTCTTTTTATTGAAATACACTGGCACTATCCCGCAAACGGGCGAACTGCTGATGGTCATCGCGACACTGGCTGGCTTCATCATATTGTTTGAATACAGCTTGCAGGTGAATGGCAATCGCCTGCTGGCCTGCATTATCGCTGCGACCATGACAGGTATTTTGTGGGCACCTTACAATGCAGCTGCTGCCGCGTTTGTCATGGTCGGTGTTGGTATGTGCCAGCGCCTGGAGAATACCCGCGCTGCCTGCACTGGCCTGTCGATAGTGTTTGCAATTTTGCTGATGGCAAATGCCGCCCTGGAGTTACCTTCTGATTTTCTGTTGCCAGCGCTGCTGTTTTGCATCCCGGTTGGCCTGGTCAGTATCTTGCTCGACAAGCATAGCCGCACAGATGATCAATTACTCTTGAAGCATGAGGAGATCGCCAATAAGGCCCGTATCGCAGAGCGTGAAAG
Organism: Undibacterium sp. TC9W; assembly: GCF_049339865.1. Classification (NCBI taxonomy): domain Bacteria; kingdom Pseudomonadati; phylum Pseudomonadota; class Betaproteobacteria; order Burkholderiales; family Oxalobacteraceae; genus Undibacterium; species Undibacterium sp. TC9W. The sequence continues at coordinate 125,196 of NZ_JBMPPJ010000008.1, forward strand.
AATTTCCCGCGATATTCATGATGTGCTTGGCCATACCTTGTCAGTCATTGTCTTAAAAGCTGACCTGGCGCGCAAGCTGATCAATACTGATTCAGGTGCCTGTTCCCACGAACTGATCGATATAGAACACAGTGCGCGTAACATCTTGAGAGAAGTGCGTACAACAGTGCGCAACTGTCGCACTAGCAGTTTGAACGCTGAATTAAATGCAGCAAAAAAAGCCTTGCAGGCAGCCGGTGTCAACATGACTGCCCTGATTGAACAATGTAGCATCCCGCCATCATTGGAAAATGTCATCGCCCTTGCTTTGCGCGAAGCCGTCACCAATATTATCCGTCATGCCGGGGCGAGCAAATGCAAGATCACGCTGTCGTCGGATGCAAAAAATATCAGGTTCACTATCGCAGATGACGGCACCGTCCAGGCCAACAGGGCAATCAGAAAAGGCTGTGGCCTGAGCGGCATGACAGAGCGCATACACGCCTTGAAGGGCAGCATCAATATCCATCAGGCAAATGGTCTGTGCATAGTAATTTCACTGCCTGTCAAAGGTGCGGCATGATACGCATAGTGATTGCAGAAGACCATGCGCTGGTATCCGGCGCGCTGGCCGCCCTGCTGCGATTTGAGCCTGACATGCAAGTCATTTCGCTGGCAAGCAATGGCCAGCAAGCGCTGGAAGTCTGTCAGCAAGAGTGCCCGGATATTTTGCTGACGGATATAGAAATGCCCGTCATGACAGGGCTGGAACTGGCCGCCAGCATTGCAGAACAAAGCCTGCCCTGCAAAGTCATCATGCTGACCACCTTCGCCCGCGCTGGTTACCTGCGCCGTGCCACCGCCAGCGGCGTGCGCGGTTATATGCTCAAAGATTCACCGTCAGACAGCCTGGCAGCAGCGATACGTACCGTGCAGTCAGGTGGCCGCGTGATTGCGCCTGAACTCGCCATGGAAGGCTGGAACGGCCCGCACGACCCCTTGTCTGAACGTGAACGCCAGGTATTGCGCCTGGCAGGCTCAGGCGCAGGCAATGCCGACATTGCCAGGCAAATCCATCTGTCTGAAGGCACGGTACGCAATTACCTGTCAGACGCCATCGGCAAACTGCACGTCAGGAACCGCGGTGAGGCTTACAGGATAGCCAGTGATGCCGGCTGGCTTTAATAATCTGCCATAACGAACTGCCAGGCTATTTAAACGGTGCAGTACTATCACCCGCAAGCAGCATTTGCGGAACCTGTGTGAAAGCAGTAAACACACCCATGCCACTTGGCCTGTCGAGCACAAACACCATGTCGTAACGCGATCCAGGCCACGGCTGCGTCGGTAAATTCGAGAAGTTGGCCGTGCCTGTCTTTTTGAGCAATTCGTTCAGCACCGAATCCTGCCCCGGCCCCTGCCAGATGTCCTCATGCTGCCAGGAGATGAGCACCGTACCCGATTGCGCCAGCACACTGGCGACCATGCCATCGCTGTGTTTATAGTGATCTTTGTCGAAAGTAGTATTCGGCGTCAGGTTCAACTTCGCAGCCAGTGCAGAGATAGTCTGATACGGTCTCTGGCTGGGCTCCTTGCCACCAGCAGTCGCGGGATTGGACGCGTAAATGAAATTGGGCACAGCCAGTTCTGCATTCTGGAACTGACCATAGCTGGGGTTGAACAAACTGGCGATACCACCGGCCCTTTCCCAGCCCAGCGTAATCAAGGACTCGTTATCGCTGGCCCCCAGCAAATTGACGCCACCATAAACACTTGCGCCATAAGTGCCAGGCTTTTCTGCATGGCGGATGATCATGATCTTGGTCGGTCCCATATTCTTTCCCTTTCTTGTATGGATGCAGGAGGTAGCAGAATTCTCGTCAACTCATTGCCAGTCAAACTTGTCAGTAAAACACCAGAACTGCTATGCCAGAATATATAGGCAAGCGCCTTTGTTGACCAGAGTGCAATGACAAAATCGCACGGCGGCACATCCCTGGCAAGATTTGCACTCAAAAAGCTGCTTGCATCCTTGCATGTGAAGCATATACAATCCATATACGTTTCATATATAAAGGTGCCACATGGGTATAGTCAACATCGACGACGATCTGCACGACCAGATACGCAAGGCAAGCGCGGTAGCTTGCCGCTCCATCAATGCGCAAGCCGCTTTCTGGATCAAGATAGGCATGTTGTGCGAAATGAATCCTACCCTGAGTTTTAACGAAATCGTCGTGCGCGAGCTACGCGCTGCCGGGGTGGATGAGGCACAGTCTTTCCGGGCGGCAGTGGCATGACCAAGCGCCCCGAAGAAATCGCTCTGATGGCAGAATCCGGCAAATTGCTGGCCAGCGTATTTGCCCACCTCGACACCCTGAACCTGGTTGGCATATCGACCATGCAGGTAAATGACCTCGTCGATAGCTATATCGTCAATGAACTCAAGGCGCGCCCGGCCAGCAAGGGGCAATACGGCTATGCCTATGCGCTGAATTCTTCGCGCAACAATGCGGTTTGCCACGGTGTGCCGTCCCCGGCAGAAATTTTGCAGGACGGCGACATCGTCAACTTCGACATCACCCTCGAAAAAAATGGCTATATCGCCGACTCCAGCAAAACCTATCTCGTCGGCGCAGTATCACCGTCCGCAAAACGGCTCGTGCAAGTGACCTATGAAGCCTTATGGAAAGGCATCAAGGCCGTGCGACCAGGTGCCAGGCTGGGTGACATAGGCCATGCCATTGAAAGCCATGCCAGGAAAAATGGCTACTCGGTCGTCAGGGAATATTGCGGACACGGCATAGGCCGCGAAATGCACGAGCCGCCCGAAGTGCTGCACTGGGGACGGCCACGCACAGGCCTGATATTAAAGGAAGGCATGGTGTTCACCATAGAACCCATGATCAACCAGGGCCGCCACGACGTCGAGACTGAAGATGATGGCTGGACTGTCGTCACCATAGACGGGAAATTATCCGCCCAGTTCGAGCATACTGTAGCCGTCACAAAAACCGGTGTACAGGTCTTGACGCTGCGCGCCGGGGAAAAAGCTTTAGCCTGAAGCTCGACGTTGGAAATGTGAGTGGATATGCACCAGCCTGGTCTGCAATGAACACATCATTGCAGACCAGTCATACATGAGCAGCTTAGTTCGATGCAGCAGCCTTGCTGCGTGCCACATGCAGCTTCTTGTAACTGTCTATCAGGCGTGCATGCCTGTCCAGCCCTTCCAGTTTCATGCTGGTTGGAGTCAAACCATAGAAGCGCACACTGCCATCGACTGATCCCAATACTGCATCCATACGCTCGTTGCCAAACATGCGGCGGAAGTTGACAACATAATCATCGAGTTCCAGATCGTCATCCAGCGTGACTTCCAGCACTACGTTCAGGGCCTGATAAAACAGACCGCGATCAACCGTGTTGTCGTTGTATTGCAAGAAGGTTTCGACCAGCTCTTTTGTTTCTTCAAAGTCCTGCAACGCGAGATTGATCAGCAGCTTCAATTCCACAACCGTGAGCTGGCCCCAGATCGTGTTCTCGTCAAACTCTATGCCTATCAGGGTAGCGATGTCGCTGTACTCGTCCAGCTCATTATTCTCCAGACGTTCCAGCAAGTCTTCCAGTTGCTCATCGTCCAGCGTATGCAGATTCAGGATATCTTCGCGGAAAAGCAGGGCCTTGTTGGTGTTATCCCAGATCAGGTCTTCTACCGGATACACTTCAGAATAACCGGGCACCAGGATACGGCAGGCCGTTGCTCCCAGGTGATCATATACGGCCATGTAGGCTTCTTTGCCCATCTCCTTGAGTATGCCGAACAAGGTCGCGGCTTCATCAGCGTTAGAGCTGGCTTTGTCACCCTTGCCCTGACCTGAGAAATCCCATTCAACAAATTCGTAATCGGCTTTCGCACTAAAGAAGCGCCACGACACCACGCCGCTGGAATCTATGAAGTGTTCCACAAAATTATTTGGCTCAGTCACTGCATTGCTGACAAAGGTAGGCTGGGGCAAATCATTGAGGCCTTCAAAACTGCGGCCTTGCAGCAATTCTGTCAGGCTGCGTTCCAGCGCCACTTCCAGACTGGGGTGCGCACCGAATGAGGCAAACACGCCACCCGTGCGCGGGTTCATCAGGGTCACACACATGACAGGGTATAGCCCACCCAGCGACGCATCTTTCACCAGCACAGGGAAGCCCTGTTCTTCCAGCCCCTGTATGCCAGCCACAATGCCAGGATATTTTGCCAGCACTTCTTGCGGCACATCAGGCAAGGCGATTTCACCTTCCAGAATTTTACGCTTGACGGCGCGCTCAAAAATTTCAGACAGGCACTGCACCTGCGCTTCAGCCAGGGTATTACCGGCACTCATGCCATTGCTGGCGTACAGGTTTTCGATAAGGTTGGATGGGAAGTAAACGACCTCACCATCTGACTGACGCACATAAGGCAATGAACAAATGCCACGCTCTGCATTGCCAGAATTGGTATCGACCAGATGCGAGCCACGCAGCTCGCCCTCAGGGTCATAAATCTCCCGACTATACTCATCCAGTATCTCTTTAGGCAGCGCATCTCTCTTGCCAGGCTTGAACCAGCGTTCTTCCGGGTAATGCACAAAGGCCGCATTGGCGATATCTTCGCCCCAGAACGAACCCGCATAAAAATGGTTGCAACTCAAGCGCTCGATATATTCACCCAGGGCCGACGCCAGCGCGCTCTCTTTGGTCGCGCCCTTGCCATTGGTAAAACACATGGGCGAGTGCGCATCGCGGATATGCAGCGACCACACATTAGGAATAATATTGCGCCATGAAGCAATCTCTATCTTGATACCCAAACCCGCCAGCAAGCCAGACATATTCGCAATGGTCTGCTCCAGCGGCAGGTCCTTGCCCAGGATATAGGTCGCTGCATCCGCAGTAGGGTTCAAGGTCAGCAAAGCCTGTGCATCAGCATCGAGATTCTCGACCTCTTCAATCACAAACTCCGGCCCCGCCTGCACCACTTTTTTGACCGTGCAACGGTCGATGGAACGCAAGATACCTTCACGGTCCTTGGCAGAAATATCCGCAGGCAATTCCACCTGTATCTTGAAAATCTGCGCGTAACGGTTTTCAGGATCGACAATATTATTCTGCGACAACCGTATATTTTCAGTAGGGATATTGCGCGTATTGCAATACAACTTCACAAAATAAGCCGCACACAGGGCCGACGAAGCCAAAAAATAATCAAAAGGACCAGGCGCAGAACCATCCCCCTTATAACGGATAGGCTGATCAGCCACCACCGTAAAATCATCGAACTTGGCTTCTAGACGAAGCTTATCGAGAAAGTTAACCTTAATTTCCATGGGGGAGTTCCAAAATAATGTTCAAAAACGTGTAGGCGGTATTATCCGTTGTTTTAGCCGTACAGGATTTGTAAAAAAATGAAATCAAGGGAAATACTGAAATCAATATAGCGCTCGCAATCAACAGCACACCTATAATTAATTTGGTTTCGGAGTTAAAACTGCTTCCAATCAACTCTATACAACTTTAAGTTATCTTTTTAATTTAAAAAAATACCATCAAAAAGATTAATTAACATTTTTTTTCAAGTCATGTTCTTTTTAGTGATAAATTGATATTGTTATCGATATTTAATTAAGTATCGTTGTATTGGATATGGGCAACTAAGAATTAATTACTATCTTTGAATTAGGATAATTTATGTCTACAAGTCCAGAGCAAGTGATCACATTTGTACAAAAAACAGCTGCGGATAAGACACTTCGTGAGTTGAGCGCAAACGAGCTCGTATTTGCCGTAGTTGGCCCTGTAGGCTCTGGGACTAGTTTCGTAGCAAATGCCCTCTCCAGTTTACTTAGCAATCAAGTGTACGGCGTAGAAGCCCATGTAATTAAAGCAAGTAATGCAATCACATCTTGGATCGCTTCAACTGGTAACGCTCCAATACAAACTACCGATGCACTAACCAAAGTTAAATCTCTACAAGATGCTGGTGATCTAATGAGAAAAACTGATCATGCCGCTGTTGCAGTCGCACTAATTGAAGCAATTAGAACTAAGCGAAGCGAGCTTAATGCTACAGTCGGTGATGTTGTAACTGAGATAAAACAAACGCAAGGACCTAAAAAACGAGCATATATTCTTGACTCATTGAAACATCCAGCCGAAGTAGAGTTATTACGTACGATATATCAAGATGCTTTTTGTTTGGTTGGCGTAGTCTGCGAAGGGCAGATTCGCCAACAAAGACTTTCCGAAGAGAAGTGCCAAACTTCTGGAAAAACTGCAATCCAAGAAGTCATGAAAAGAGATGAGGATGCTGAAATAAAACATGGGCAGAAAGTCGCAGATACTTTTCATCTTGCAGATTTTTTTGTAGATAATTCCCCTAAACGATTTACAGATGCTGACAAAAAAACTCCAAATCCGGAGTGGATTGTACCCGATCAATTAGCAAGGTTAGTTGATCTAATAACACACCAGAAAGTAATCCGACCAACTCCGAGTGAAACTGGAATGTTCCATGCTTACGGGGCGAAAATGCGGAGTGCATGCTTATCTAGACAGGTTGGAGCTGCATTACTTGATAAAAATGGGAACATCATATCTACAGGAACCAACGAAGTACCGCGCGGTGGTGGTGGGGTTTATGGAGGGAGTTTCCGAGATTACGATCCGTCTGAACATTTATCCGATCACAGATGCGTAGCGGTCAATAAATATTGCAGCAGTAATCGAAGCCAAGATGAGATAATTAATGAGATAATCTCGCAGATTCCTGCATTAAATGCTGTTACAGATAAAGTCGAATTATCAAAACAACTAAAGAAGACACCGATTGGTAAATTATTGGAATTTAGTAGAGCAGTTCATGCAGAAATGGATGCCCTACTGTCTGCTGCCAGATTAGGTGCTACAACGGTTGCGACTAGATTATTCGTTACAACATTTCCTTGTCACTATTGTGCAAGACACATAGTGTCGGCTGGCGTAGATGAAGTTCAATACATTGAGCCGTATCCCAAAAGCCGCGCATTAAAGCTTCATGGAGATGCGATCACAGAGTCCCCAGGAAATTGGATGGCACCAAGCTCAGCAATCGCAACTGAGCACAAAGTATTATTCAGACCATTCACTGGCGTAGCGCCTCGAATTTATCGCCAAGTATTCCTCAAGGATAGGAAATTGAAAAACGAAAATGGTGACTTCCAAATTGGAGAAGCAGATTCAGCCACTGGCCTTTTAAAGGTAGGTTATCAAGAAATTGAAAATGCTCTTCTACTAGATAAAAAGGAAGGATAATGCATACTTTATCCACACGTGACCACTTGCGTCTTGTTAGCGACTCTTCTAGAAAAAATCAAACTGTCAAACCTGTTAATGGACAAAGCGAACAACTCACATTTTCTTTTAGTGAAACCTCTGAGATGACTTTTGTTAGAGAAATTGATATTTTACGTACGAATGAATTTTCTTTCATCATAGAAAACATCAAACCTCGTTGGCTTTTTGACGTTCGTATTACGCCCAGACTCGACTTTGTTGCATCTAGCCGGGCAAAAGCTTTTAAATTGTTTGAACAATGCCAAATCGACTATGTCGATATTATGGGAGCTATTGGCGTAGAGACTTACAACAAAGAGGAATCATTTCCAGAATATTGGGGCACTCTTGTTACATCAATATTGAAAGAAGCTGAAATTGCACGCGGTCCGTATGTTTTTATTTTTGACAATGAAACTATTTTAAGAAGATCACAGTACGTACTTCCTCCTTTGATGATGAATATGGCAAATCTTTCAGAATTGAGAACATCTATTTATAGAAGCTCAGAACTTAAATAAAGCTTAAATCAGCTTTTAGCCGTAGACTCTTTTCGTATTTGGACTAACTTCTTCGCAGATTCAGTTCTTTTTTTATGCTGTGTTTTGACCGCTTCTTCATAGGTGAAAGCTTGATGTGGAATTTTCAATTCCTCCTTTATTAATCGCAACACAATAAATGTCTTCTCTTCCACCTGTTGAGAAGCAGTGGCACCCATTTCAAAAAGACTTAATGCAAAGTGATATGCCTCAACTTCTGCTTTATAGAGCATGTCAGTAAGGTCATCTAATCGTTTCATAATAAAATCGCACTCCCACTGATGGGCTGACTGAACACTCTCTGCCAAAATTGTTCCGGACCTAAAGAGCGATAGGCGATGCTCATTAAGATTGTCGAGAGCTTTTGAAGTTTCAGTATGCGACTCTTTCAAGTTAGCGACCTTCAAACTAATCTTATCCATTCCTCGACGAATTGCCACCAATTCAGAACCATATGTCTCTAATTCTGTTACCAGGGATCTTGCCTCCAGTAACAGATTTGGTTCAGCAACTACGTACATTTTCCCTATCACTCCGGCTTGCTCGCGATACTTGGAAAGCACTGAATGCACTTCGGAATCTGGATCAGCCACCGCTTGCAATAACATCATTGAATTCGAAATGTATTCGGCGAATCCTAAAAATATTTCCTTTTTAATCGTATACGCTTGCTCTTCCTTCTTGTGCTTACGAGCAAAATAACTATTTAGGACGATACCTATAATCGTCACGGATGAAGCAATAAGGGCACAAATTACCGGCACATATATCATCCACGCAGAAGTTACGGCTGGTACAGAAGCAGCAGAATTAGTCATATCAAAATCATTTAATTGAGGTGTATTTCTTTCGTTCAGTACGAAGTTCACGCGCTTTTTTCAGTTTCTCAATTATCTCTATTGGCACAGCGACCTGCTTTGAGTCGTCGAAAATCCATTCAAAGTAAGCCATTATTATATCCACCAACTCGTACATCAAAAAATGAAACGATTTCGTATCAATGGCAAATTGAGGTCCGAAAAACCATGAATAAACAGAGCTAATTTCACGATCACCCAAGATAACCTTCGCAGGTTCATTCAACTCGAAATGCTTGCTGCCATTGGCAATGTTCCTAATGACATCTTTGATCTCCCTAAATTCCGAAGCTGCCTTTTGAATTTTTTGAAGCGAATGCTTAGGTTTATCTTTGCTCACGCCTTGCAACCAATCCTTGTAGAGATGCCATGCTGTCACGAAGAAATTGAACGCCTCAAACTCTTCCAGGCGGTGTTCCTCAGCATTCTCTTCCCGCTGTCGCAACAGCAATTGGGCGTCGTATTTTAGCTTCTCGTACAAGTCGTAGGGAGTGCTAAGGCCGAATTTTGCAATGTTAGACATGAGATTGTGCTCCAGTAGCGATTGCTCTTAGCCGAACTCGGCTGATGACGATAAGGATAGCACCTTGCATATCTGCTAGATACGCGAAATTACTTAGATTCTGGCGTCTAAGAACCTGTTTCGGTCTTAATGTGCGCACGTGATTAGGTCTCATGCGCGGCTCAAAATACTCATGTACTAGAGTAGATCCCGTTTCTTGCGCTGCGCTTTATATTGCACTGCCCCCGTTGACGCACGCTCCATACAGATTGTAATCAGATTATCACGACTCAGGATCAAACCCAAACACCCTGAGCTCCTGATCACAGCGGCAGGCTTTGGCGATACGTGCGGCCCAGGCGATGGCGTCTTCTCTTGTAGGAAGCTCAAGTACCGTGAAGCCGCCACTGAGTAGGGGTGCCCAAGGGTAGCCGCCCTCAGCGACTGCGCCATTGGCTGATACCAGGACGGGCGGCGCTGTTTCATCAATGCCGCCAGCGAAAACGTAGACGCCTGCTTCCTTGGTCTCCTGTATCACGGCATGGGCGTCTCGCCCTACTGTCTCCATCTCACTGTCGGGTACTTTCATTGCAGCACTGGGGAAGGAAATGAGGTACTTTGCCATGATCTGCTTCTCCAAAAATGGGGGCCTGATGATCATGGCAATGTAACTCAATGTCCGGCCTTATTCAACAGTCACGCTTTTTGCCAGGTTGCGTGGTTTGTCAACGTCCGTTCCCCGCGCAAGTGCGGTGTGGTAGGCCAGCAATTGCAGTGGCACCACGTGCAATATGGGTGACAGTTTGCCGTAGTGTTCTGGCAGGCGGATGACATGTACGCCTTCGCTGGAGGTGATGCGGGAGTCGGCGTCGGCGAAGACGTAGAGTTCGCCGCCGCGGGCGCGGACTTCCTGCATGTTGGATTTGAGTTTTTCTATCAGGGTGTCGTTGGGGGCGACGGTGACGACGGGCATTTCTTTGGTGACCAGGGCCAGGGGGCCGTGCTTGAGTTCACCTGCTGGATAGGCTTCGGCGTGGATGTAGGAAATCTCTTTGAGTTTTAATGCGCCTTCGAGGGCAATGGGGTAATGCAGACCGCGACCGAGGAAGAGTGCGTTTTCTTTACGGGCGAATTCTTCTGCCCAGGAGATGATTTGTGGTTCGAGTGCCAGCACGGCGCTGATGGCGACGGGCAGGTGGCGCAGGGCGCGTATGTGTTCTGCTTCGTCAGTTTCGCTGAGACGGCCTTTGCTTTGTGCGAGTGACAGTGCCAGCAAAAAGAGTGCTGCCAGTTGTGTGGTGAAAGCCTTGGTGGAGGCGACGCCCACTTCTACACCAGCATGGGTGATGTATGACAAGGCGCATTCACGCACCATGGCGCTGGTGGCGACATTACAGACGGTGAGGGTGTGCAACATGCCGAGGCTGCGTGCATGTTTTAGTGCGGCCAGGGTGTCTGCGGTCTCGCCGCTTTGCGATATGGTGACGACGAGTGAATTGGGGTTGGGCACGCTTTCGCGATAGCGGTATTCGCTGGCGATTTCTACATTGACGGGGATTTTGGCGATTGCTTCTATCCAGTATTTGGCAGTCAGGCCAGCGTAATAGCTGGTGCCGCAGGCGAGTATCAATACCGAGTCTATTTGCTTGAAGACTTTGTAGGCACCGTCACCAAACAGTTCGGGCATGATGCTGATGACGCCTTCCAGCGTGTCGGCAATTGCACGTGGCTGCTCGAAGATTTCTTTTTGCATGTAGTGGCGGTAAGGGCCGAGCTCTGCTGCGCCGCTGTGGGCGTGCACGGTTTTTACTTCGCGCTGGACGGACTTGCCTTCGCTGTCGACTATCCATACTTTTTGTAGTTGCAGATCGACGACATCGCCTTCTTCGAGATAGATGATCTGGTCTGTGGTGCCTGCGAGTGCCATGGCGTCGGATGCGAGGAAGTTTTCGCCCTGACCTACGCCGACGATCAGTGGGGAACCCTGGCGTGCACCGACGACGCGGTGTGGTTCGTCGCGGCAGAATACGGCAATCGCAAATGCACCTGTCAAACGCTTGATGGCGATTTGCACGGTCTCGAACAGGTCACCGCGGTAGAGATGGTCTATCAGGTGGGCGATGACTTCGGTGTCAGTCTGGCTTTCAAAGACATAGCCAGCCTGTGTCAGTTCTGCGCGCAGTTCTTCATGGTTTTCTATGATGCCATTGTGTACGAGGGCGATGCGCTCGCGCGAGAAATGCGGGTGGGCATTGGATGATGATGGTGCGCCGTGCGTGGCCCAGCGGGTGTGGGCGATGCCGGTGAAACCAGCGAGGCCGGACTGGTCTATCTGTGCCTGCAGGTCTGCCACGCGCGATGTGCTGCGTGAGCGTTGCAGGTGGCCATCTACATGCAGGGCGACGCCGCAAGAGTCATAGCCACGGTATTCAAGCCGCTTCAGGCCTTCCAGCAAGACGGGGGTGATATTGCGTTGAGCGACTGCGCCGACGATACCGCACATGGTGACCTCTGATAAAGAATGAATATGTGTTCATGCTAAAGCAGATGGCTTGATATTTTCTTTCAAAATTAATCTATTATTGAAATTTATAGAACATCAATTTTTCATTTGAACTATTATTTCACTATATAAGAAAATTTGGAATTATCAATCACATGTTGACTATCAATGAGCTGGATGAACTGGATAAACGCATTTTGCAACAATTGCAAAAAGATGCCTCGCTGACCAATCATGAGCTGGCCTTGCGGGTACATGCGTCTGCACCTACCTGCCTGCGCCGCGTCAAGCGGCTGACGGATGAGGGCATCATCAGCCGCCAGGTGGCGTTGCTGGATGCCAGCAAGCTGGGGGCGGGCCTGACGGCCATCGTCGAAATTACGCTCGGTCATCAAGCGACCGAGAAGCTGGTGGAATTTGAGCAACTGGTGGCGCAGGAAGGGGCAGTACAGCAATGTTACCGCGTGTCGCAGGGGCCGGATTTTGTGCTGGTGATACAGGTGGCAGACATGGCGGCTTATCATGCGCTGGCGCACAGGCTGTTTGCGACCCATGCGAATGTGCGTAATGTGCGTAGTTTTTTTTCTATCTTGCGCAGCAAGTTTGAGACAGCTATCGCGCTATAGGTTTTTGGGCAAACCTTCTCAGCGTGGACGTATGCTTTCTTTCAAGACATTCGCCGGGTAATACCGCTGAAAGCCTTTCCAGACCATACCGGACTTGGCGACCTGTTCCAGTATGTCCTTGAGTGCCGCTGTATCTTCTGCACCCAGAGATTTTTTGGAAATATAGGCTCCGCTATCCCCCCATGGCAATTCGGGGATAGGTTCGAAACGTAGTTTTTCAAGCATCTCCTGTACGCGTCCGTCGTCCATGATGGCACCTGCAAGTATGGAGGGAGCCATGATGGTGATGTCGGCAATCCCGGCTTTGAGCAAACGTGCGACTGACAGTGGGTCGGCATCAAGATACAGGCGTTTTTGTCTGCTTAGCTCCTTGATCAGGTCCTGGTAAGCAGGTCCATAATCAAAACCACGCACCAGGGCAACTTTCAAGTCTTTTTTGTCGAGCAGGTCTTGTGCCGAGGTGATGACAGGGCGATTGCTGTCTAAGGATATCAGGGTGGCGCGGTTATAGATCATGGGGATGAAGATGCCATGCTCATCGCGCTTGGGGGTGCGGCTGGCGGGGATGAGCAGGTCTGCCCTGCCGGTTTCAAACATCAGTTCCATTCTGGCCCTGGGTACGGCGCTAAGTGCAAATTTGCAGGCCTCTTTTTCCAAGAGACTGCGCAACAGGTCGGGGTATATGCCATCAATTTGCTTACCGCTTATGATAACGCTACGCCCTGTCGAGGCGACAGGTACGGTGATTACACGGGTACAGGCGGCAAAGCCCTGGTCAGCGGACACCGCCAGGGCGGCAAACAAGCTCATGCGTAATATTGTTCTGTATATCTGAAAAACCATTAATCTCTGTCCGCTGAATATTCTTGATTCCAATAATCCTGATCCTGGGCTAAAACGCTAACGCGGGCGATTGCCTTCTTTCAGCACTTCGGGTTTGTAGTAACGTGAAAAGCCTTTCCAGACCATACCTGAACGGGCGGCCTTTTCCATCATTTCTTGCAGGGCATTGCGGTCATCCTGGCTCAGGCTTTTCTTTGACAGGTAGATACCGCTGTCGCTCCAGGGCAGTTCAGGCAGGGGGTCAAACCTGAGTTTGTCGGCGATGTCTTCTACCCTGGTATCGCCCTGCACTGCCCCGGCAAAAATATACGGTGCCATGATGGAGAAATCAGCCACGCCTGATTTCAATACCCTGGCTGCAGATACGGTATCAGCCTCAACGATGAGCCTGCCCTGTTTTTGCAGCTCGGCAATGATAGCCTGATAAGCTTCGCCATAATCAAAGCCACGTACGACCACGACCTTGAGGTTTTTTTGTTCCAGCAATTCTTGCTGGCTACGTATGGCAGGTCGTGCGGATTGCAGGGATATCAGAGTGGCCCGTGTGTAAATCAGGGGAACAAAATGACCAAGCTCGTCGCGCCTGGCTGTGCGGATGGCTGGGAACAGGATATCGGCCTGGCCGTTCTCAAACAATACTTCAAGGCGGGCACGCGGCACTGCCGAAAACAGGAACTGGCAAGTTTCTTTGCCAGACAGGCTGCGGAAGATCTCGGGATAGATGCCGCTGATATTGTCACCGTTGACGACGACGCTGAAACCAAGTGCGGTGACGGGGGCATTGATCACACGTGAACAGGCAGCCCGGGCATGCAAAGGCGAAAGCCCCAGGAAGGACAGCAGAACTACGCGCAAGACTTGCCACTTCGTCAGCATACTCATCAAGACCCACCTTGATCACGATTCTGTACACGATAGAGCATAACAATGCTTTGCGGCAAGCAAGATTACACTCAAGAAAGTCACTCTTTGTCACATAATACAGCCAGCCTGCTTTCTGACAGTATTTCTATGCTGCCATAGGCAAGCCTGATCAGATCATGTTGCCTGAAAAACTGCAATTCCTTGGACAGGGTCTGGCGCGTCATACCCAGCATCATGGCCAGTGCCTCCTGGGTAACCGTTACCAGGGCATGACCATCCTGTTGCCGGTTCGCTACTTCAGCCAGCAACAGCAAACGACGCGCCACCCTGGCCCGTACTGAACGCAGGCCAGCATCTTCAACTATGCCATATAACAGGCGTATGCGCTTTGCCAGCATGCGGGTGATTGCGGTGGCAAAGGAATTGCGCTGCATCAGGATGTTAAAAACTGGTGGTTCCAGCACCAGCAGCTCGACCTCACTGAGTGCAGTGGCGTCATGGGTACGCGGCTCACCATCGATCAGGGAAATTTCACCAAACCAGGTGGCAGCATCTAGGAAGATGAGGATGGCCTCTCGCCCCTCAGCGCTTAGGGTGGACATCTTCACCGTACCGCTGAGCAGGGCATAAAAGCCATTGGGCTGGTCGCCCTGGCGAAACAACATTTCACCGGGCCGCAAGCGCAAATGTTCGCAAGAGGCTAACATGGTCTTGCGGTCCGCCACTGGCAGGCTGGCAAACCAGGGGTCGGCCAGCAAGATGCTCATCAGGTTTGCTTGTGATGCCATGAAAGAATAATTGCCCGCATGAATAGATGAGCTGAATTGTAAAGTATTTGACAGTTAGGCTTGAAAACTGCGTTTAAGGTATGGCTGTTATGACTAGAACGCATCTCATTCATATTTATGAAATGAGTTCTAAATATTCACTTCAAGGAGTATGCAAATGCAACATCGTGCGCAATTTGTCCGCATGGAGGACAGTACCCAGGAAGACTGGCAAATCATAGGTGGGGAGTTCAGGCATTTTGTACAGGGCTTGCCAGACCGCGTGATGAAACATCTGCGCCTGCTTGAAGGCGATTATGGCGGTTTCCCGGTAGATCGCTTCACCCATTCGCTGCAAACCGCCACACGCGCACTGCGCGATGGCCGTGATGATGAATATGTGTGCTGCGCCTTGCTGCATGACATAGGCGATACGCTGGGCTCATTCAATCACCCCGATATTGCGGCTGCCATACTCAAACCCTTTGTCAGCGAAGAAAACCTGTGGATGGTGCAACACCATGGCATTTTCCAGGGCAATTATTTTTTCCATCACATAGGCATGGACAGAGATATGCGCGAGCAATTCCGGGCGCACCCGCATTTTGAACGCACGGCAGAATTTTGCGCACTGTACGACAACCCGTCTTTTGATGCGCATGCAGAAACTTTTCCGCTGGTGGAATTTGAACCCATGCTGACCAAGCTGCTCAGCCAGCCGCGCAATACGATCTACAAAGCTGCTGTCAGCGCCATTAACGATAAATAATAATCAATAGGGCTTACACAAAATTGTCCCAACAAGGCTATCGCTATGGGAAACCGCTCTTGCAGGAGCGGTTCGTTACGTTGGCAGACAACATGTTGTCTGAAACCCCAACTACACCGTAGCGACGAAGACAGTACTTTAGTACAGGGTATTGCCAGATGCGGGAGCTGCAACGCTTTGGGGCACTTTTGTGTAAGCCCTCATCACAAAAAAACAACACTGGAGACATTATGGATATCCCCTCAGTCAAAGATCAAGTCAGCGCAGAAGAATGGCAAGTACGTGTCGATCTGGCCGCCTGTTACCGCCTTGTCGCATTGTATGGCTGGAGCGATCTGGTATTTACCCATATCAGTGCACGCATACCTGGGCCTGAGCATCATTTCCTCATCAACCCTTATGGCCTGATGTTTGATGAAATCACAGCGTCCTCTCTGGTGAAGGTGGATCAGCAGTGCAATAAGGTGATTGATTCACCGTTTCCGGTGAACCCGGCTGGCTTTGTCATTCATAGTGCAGTACATGCTGCACGGGAAGATGTGCAATGTGTTTTGCATACGCATACACGTGCCGGTGTTGCTGTCAGCGCACAAAAATGTGGCGTGCTACCGCTATCGCAGCAATCAACTTTCGTGCTGGCATCGCTGGCTTATCATGATTATGAGGGCGTTGCTTTCAGGGAAGATGAAAAGCCGCGCTTGCAAGCTGACATGGGACAGGCTAACTTCCTGATGTTGCGCAATCATGGCTTATTGACAGCAGGCAAGTCGATCGCCGATGCCTTCCTGTCGATGTATACCTTTGAAGCAACTTGCCAGATACAGCTGGCAGCGCAGGCTGGGGGTGAGCTGGTACATGTGAACCCGCTTATCGTCAAAGGGGTGGCAGAAGCCATGCGCGTACAGACTGGTGGTTTGGGTGGTGCCTTTGTCTGGCCCTCCTTGATACGCAAACTTGATCGAACGGATGAAAGCTACAAACTATGAAGGCAAAGCACAAGGTCGTTGTCATTACTGGCAGTTCAGATGGAATAGGGGCAGAAATCGCGCGTCAACTGGCTAAAAAATATGGGCCCAGCCTGGCATTGGTGCTGGCGGCGCGCAATGAAGAAGC
Organism: Undibacterium sp. TC9W; assembly: GCF_049339865.1. Classification (NCBI taxonomy): domain Bacteria; kingdom Pseudomonadati; phylum Pseudomonadota; class Betaproteobacteria; order Burkholderiales; family Oxalobacteraceae; genus Undibacterium; species Undibacterium sp. TC9W. Next base: position 141,905 of record NZ_JBMPPJ010000008.1, read on the forward strand.
ACTCAAGAAAGTGGCTGCAGAATGCAAGGCCTTTGGTGCTGTGTCACACGTAGTAAAAACCGATGTCGGCATGGAAGCCAATTGCCGCCATCTGATAGAAGCAGCAGTGGAACAGTTTGGCAGTATCGATGTGCTCATCAATAATGCGGGTAAATCTGCCCAGGCCCTGCTCGAAGAAGTGGATAACCTGGGCTGGTACCAAGAGCTCATGCGCATCAATTTCTGGGGCAGTGTCTGGTGTACCCATGCTGCCCTGCCCCACCTCAAAAAATCACGCGGCACCATCGTCGCGGTATCTTCCCTGGCAGGCCTGATCGGTGTACCGGGCCGCACCGCGTATAGCGCGAGCAAGTTTGCCATGGGCGGTTTTTTTGAGAGCTTGCGTTCAGAACTGAAAGAAGCTGGCGTCAGGGTGACTGTGGCCTACCCTGGCGTGGTGGCTACCCAGATACGCTATCACGGTTATAACGCGGCGGGTGAAGCAGCAGGCAAGAGTGGCTTGAAAGAAGATGATGCGATGTCGATAGAAGAATGTGCATCGCTGATCATACGTGGCTATGAACGTGGTGACCGTGACGTCGTCATGAGCTTCAAGGGCAAGCTGGGACGCTGGCTGAAACTGATTGCACCCGGTCTGGTTGAGAAGATGGCGATGGCGGCTTTGAAGAAAGAAGTCCGGCCGCATTGAAGCAACCACATCGAGACACAAAAGCCCTGAACTGTCTGGCAGTTCAGGGCTTTTGGTTTTTACAGCATCACGCGATACGACTAAAAGCGGTGCTGGATACCAACAGTTGCTGATGTCTGATTCGTCGCGAAACCTGCATCATCACGTGAGACGCCTGTCAGCTTGTTATTGCTGGCCTTGGCATAGCCGGTGGCGATATAGATATCAGTGCGTTTGGACATTGCATATTTGGCGCGCAAGACCAGCAAACCCGGATCTGCATCTGCACCGGCAGCAACATTCTTGATGTCCTGATAGTAATAAACGCCAGTCAAAGTCCAATCTGGCGTGACGGAGTAATTAGCCCCCAGCCAGAGTGTGTCACTGCGCTGGTCTGCAGCACCTGTTGCCAGGGTTTTCTTGAAGTTGCGATAACCTGCAAACACTTTGGCAGGGCCGAAATCATAAGAGCCGCCCAGGTGTAATACCTTGGCCTGGTCATAAGTACCGTTGGCTATAGGCGCACTATTATTTTGCTCATAAGTGATGACAGCAGCCCACGGGCCATCAAACGCGCTGGCAGCAACAATGTATTTGGCATTACCTGAAGTATTACCTGCCACTTCACCAAAGCCATAGGTTGCACCGAGTTTGTAACCCTTGCCGTCGTACTGGTATTTCAAGAGATTGGACACACCAGTCAGCATGCCATCTTTACGGTTGCCAGTGGCACCGGCAGAAGTTGCCCAGGAATATTGCGGCGCATAACCCATAGGATCGAACGGCAGGATGAAATCATAGGTGGTGCTGTATGAACGGCCAGCGACGATGCGGCCAAAATCACCTTGCAGGCCAACATTGGCCTGACGGCCAAAGATGTCACCGTCAGAGGCACCAGTGTCGAGCAGCACGCCGCCTTCGAGTTGCATGATGGCTTTCAAACCACCACCCAGGTCTTCGCTACCGCGCAAACCAAAACGCGAAGTGTTCATACCACCGCTATTGAGTTTGAACTGGCTGCCCTTGTTGGCATCAGCATTGTTGTTGTAAGTGATATTGGCATCAATAAGGCCATAGATAGTGACGCTGGTTTGCGCATGCGCTGCAGTTGCCATGCATGCCAGCGTGGCCGCGCCGAGTAACTTCTTCATCGGTGTTCTCCTATAGAAATTTTTGTTTTGCAGACAACATGCGTGTCATGTGGTCGGTTCACATGCTAAGGAGTACAAGCTTTCAGTTGCCTTTCTATGCCAGGCTCACTTATCAAACCGGCATCATACTGTTGTGAAATTGCATCCTTGTGGGCACGCCATGTCCCTCATACACCATAGACAGAAATTTTCTGTTTTTCCAGAACTCATTTCACGCCCGTTTTTTAAAGCTTCACACCAGATTCCTGCCACTGATCTCATACCGGTGGTGGCTTGCGGAGCCAGGCCTTAATCTGTCATTGCTGTCCCAACAACGCAGATTACTTACTCAACTACTTACATAATGGAGTCCATCATGAAAAACCTCTTTACTACAACTACCATCAAAACCGTTTTGCTTGCCGCTGGCATCGCCACTCTTGCCAGCAATGCCATGGCCTTTTCTGAAACTGAATTCAAAACTGCCGTCAAACAACTGGTCAGCACGCCCACCATCAGCCAGGAACAATATGTCGCCAATGCTGTGACTGCATGGTTGAATCAGGACTACATCAATTCACTGTCCCAGGCTGAAATAGATGCCAGCAGAACAGCTAACCAGCAAGCAGCAAATACCTTCAGCAATTTGCTCAAACAGGAACCAGGCAATCCTTTGCTGATGTCTTATGCCGGTGCAGCAACTGCCAAGTCTTCACTCGACAAATTCGCCAAAGGCGAAAAAACCACGGCACTGGAAGATGGCACAGCGATGGTAGAACAGGCTTTGCAACTGGCGGACAATAGCCCCGCCATGCATGGCAGCGTGCCTGTGGCACTGGAAGTACGTTTTGTCGCTGCCAGCACTTACCTGGCCGTACCAAAAATAATGAACCGCCACGACAAGGGTGAGCAATTGCTGAAAGACGTCATCGACGCCCAGCAGTTTGCCCAGACTGATGTGAATTTCCGTGGCGCGGTGTGGATGCGTGCGGCGACTTTGGCAGTAGAGAAAAACCGTGCAGATGAAGCAAAAAAATACTTGAACGAAATAGTCAAAAACAATGCGCAGCAAGCGCAGAAAGCTGCGCAGTTATTGCAAACATTCTCCTGATTTTTTGATGTGTATTACTATGTAGCGGCCAGCCGATATGACTGACATGGCTGACCGCTACACCATGAATGTCTATTTCTTGATTTTGACTGGACGCTGCCAGCCATCGATCGTGATCTGCTTTGCGCGTGAGACGGTGAGCTTGCCTTCCGGTGCATCCTTGGTCAGCGTCGTGCCTGCGCCCAAAGTCGCGCCCTTGCCTACCCGCACTGGTGCCACCAGTTGTGTATCACTGCCGATGAACGCATCATCCTCAATGATGGTACGAGACTTGTTCACACCGTCATAATTACAGGTGATCGTACCGGCACCAATATTGACGCGGCTGCCTATGGTGGCATCACCAATATAAGCCAGGTGATTGGCCTTGCTGTGTGCGGCAATCTGGCTATTTTTTACTTCAACAAAATTACCGATGTGCACATCCTCTGCCAGCTCGGCACCAGGGCGCAGACGGGCATAAGGGCCTATCTGTGATTTGGCACCGACGACGGCATCTTCGATATGGCAGAAAGCCTTGATGCTGCTGCCTGCTGCAATACGCGCATTATTGATGACGCAGTTCGGGCCTATCGTTACACCATCTCCGAGCTGCACGTCACCGATAAAGACGCAGCCTACATCAATCGACACATCACGCCCACATTGCAGACTGCCACGTACGTCGATGCGCGCCGGGTCATACAGGCCCACACCTTGTTCCAGTAATTTGAGAGCGATATTTTTTTGATGTGTGCGTTCGAGCTCGGCCAGTTGCACCTTGCTGTTGACACCCAGGGTTTCCCAGACTGCATCTGGCTGGGCCGAGACAACTTCCACACCATCAGCTACTGCCTGGGCGACGATGTCGGTCAGATAATATTCACCCTGGGCATTCTTGTTGGATAAATTACCCAGCCATTTTTGCAGGTGAGCAGTTGGTATGGACATAATGCCGGTATTGGTTTCTGTGATCTGACGCTCGGTCTCACTCGCATCTTTTTGTTCGACGATGCGTTTGATGATGCCATCTTCCCTGACGATGCGGCCCAAGCCTGTGGGGTCTGCCATATCGACGGTCAGAATACCGAGCTTATCTTTACCAGTTGCCGCAACCAGGCGTGCCAGGCTGGCTGGTGTAGTCAGTGGCACATCGCCATACAAGACCAGGGTAGCTTGATTAATATCCAGCACAGGCAAAGCCTGGGCAACAGCGTGGCCGGTACCCAGTTGTGGTTCTTGCAGCGCAAAGCGCAAATCTTCAGCGGCAACGGTTGTTGGTACTTGTTCACCACCATGGCCATAGATCACGCAGATAGTGCTGGCCTGCAGTTGTCGCGCCGTGGCGATCACATGGTTCAGTAAAGGCTTGCCTGCCAGCGTGTGCAATACTTTGGGCAAAGAAGACTGCATGCGTTTGCCCATGCCAGCTGCAAGAATGACGACGTTCATAATGAAGAAAATTAGTTGATATCCCTAAAAGTTTATCACGCACTGCCTGGGTGGACTTTAGAATACAGTTATCAAAATGCTTATCACGCTGTCAGGCGGAAACAAAAATGTACAATTCCCACTGCTTTTTCGACACGACTCCATGTACAATTGAGAATAATTATCATTTAGAATGAACAAAAATAAATTCATGCAAGCCGGTACGGACAATTTATCGAAACAACAAAGCCGGGCTTTCTGGTTGCGCCACCTGCATCAATGGCACTGGATCAGTTCTGCACTGTGCCTGATTGCGATGATCCTGTTTGCCGCGACAGGCATCACCCTGAATCATTCGGCACAGATAGAAGCGCATCCTGTGGTCAGCAAGAAAGAAGGCAAGTTGCCATTTGCCTTGTTATCGCAGTTGAATGCTTTGAAAAATATCGATGATGCCGCCATCCCCGGCGATGTCAGCGAATGGCTGGCACAAGACATGGGAGTAAAACTGGGTGACCAGGCACCGGAATGGTCACCGGAAGAAGTGTATATAGGCTTGCCCCGACCCGGTGGCGATGCCTGGTTGCGCATAGAACTGGACAATGGGGAAGTGGAATATGAGCTGACCAGCCGTGGCTGGATTGCCTATTTCAATGACCTGCACAAAGGCCGCAATACCGGCACAGCATGGAACTGGTTTATCGATGCCTTTGCCGTGGTCTGCCTGATTTTTTGTATGACTGGCCTGTTCCTGCTGAAGATGCACGCTGGCAAACGCCCCAGTACCTGGCCGGTGGTGGTGTTTGGTTTGGTGCTACCTCTGATACTTGCCCTGATGTTTATCCACTAGTGGACTTTAACAGTGAAATCGAGAGTGAAGGACATGTGCCCGGCGCATCAGGGCAAGATGCAAAACACAGCGATAGCGGGGCTATCGCGAGTATTTGCAACGCAGCCATGATCGTCGCGCACATGGCAGGCACTCCGATTTTCACTGTTACAGTTCACTAGTTATTTAAAACCGTTCATTCTTTGTTCTTACTTTGTTCTCAATAAGGTTGTCTATCCATGCGTAAATTGCTCCCGTTTGCCATCACCAGTCTGCTGGGCGCCCCGGCCATGAATGCTGTCGCGGCTGACCTGACTTTGAAAGTCGAAGTGCCACGTTTGAATGTGGCTGAATATCACAAGCCCTATGTCGCGATCTGGCTGGAAAAACCAGACCAGACATTTGCTGGCAACCTGTCGGTCTGGTATGACTTGAAAAAGCGCGACAATGAAGGTACGAAATGGTTGAAGGATTTGCGTCAGTGGTGGCGCCGTAGTGGCCGTGAATTACAAATGCCGGTCGAAGGCGTCAGTGGAGCTACCCGTACTACCGGTGAGCAAACCCTGAGTTTTGCCGGTGACAAGGGTATATTGGCGAAACTGCCAGCAGGTGACTACCAGCTTATCGTTGAAGCTGCGCGTGAGGGCGGTGGCCGTGAAGTGGTTAAAGTTCCGTTCCAGTGGCAAGCCAAAGGCGAGCAAAACCTCAAAGCCCAGGGTAGCCATGAGCTGGGAACTATTGCTGTGACGATCAAATAAGACTGGCTCAAGGATAATCATGAAAAATTTTAAAAAAATCGCTCTGTTCTCGGCACTGGCTTGCGCAGCATTCACGGCGCAGGCGCACCGCGCCTTCCTGGTGCCGTCCTCAACTGTGGTGGCTGGCAATACCCCATGGGTGACCGTCGATGCAGCTGCTGCTACCGATGTGTTTGTGTTTGATCACAATGCGCTAAAGCTTGATAATCTGTTTATCACAGCACCAGACGGCACTGCGCTGAAACCGGAAAATGCCAATACCGGCAAATACCGCAGCAGTTTCGATGTCAAGCTCAGCCAGATTGGCAGCTATAAAATTGGTTTGTTGAATGAAGGCCTGTTTGCCAGTTACAAGGAAGAAGGCAAGGTCAAGCGCTGGCGCGGTACGGCAGAAACTTTTGCCAAGGAAGTGCCAGCCAATGCAGAAGAACTGCAAGTCACACAACGCAGTGGCCGCGTTGAAACCTTCGTCACCAATGGCAAACCCGGTGGCAAGGCGATGGAAATTACCGGCAGTGGCCTGGAACTGAGTGGTGCCACTCACCCGAATGATCTGGTCGCCGGCGAAACAGCACAATTCCGCCTGACCCTGGATGGCAAACCGGCAGCCAAGGTCAGTGTCACCCTGATAGCTGGTGGCGTACGTTACCGCCAGAAGCTCGATGAAAAAACTTTTGTGACAGATAATGATGGCAAATTCAGCGTGACCTGGGCAAATGCAGGCATGTACTGGATGGAAGCAGAAATCAAGGACGACAAGCAAGTCAAGGCCCCGGCCAAATCCAGGGTAGCCAGCTATGTAGCCACACTGGAAGTCTTGCCTCAATAATCATTATCAATACTTAGCAACAAATACTGAGCAATATGCGTCGTGTTTTTATACCGCTGGATGTGGCGGAACCACAAATCCCGCCCGCCCATGCGATCAGCCATACACTCAGTGGGCTGAGCATGGGCACCAACTGGACTGTGCAGCTACTCTGCCTGCCAGCCCACGATGTGCACGAATTGCAGGCGGGTATAGAAGCCGAGCTGAACCAGGTCGTCATGCAGATGAGTACCTGGGACCCATCCTCATATTTATGCGAGTTCAACCGCGCAGCGGCCAATAGCTGGCAATCCTTGCCAGCAGAATTTTTCAAGCTGGTCGATTACAGTTTGTACCTGTCCCAGCAAACAGGCGGGGCTTATGATATCACCGCAGGCAAACTGGTTGACTTGTGGGGCTTTGGCCCTGCGGGCAAACGCGAAGACGCCCCCTCACGAACCGAGATCGACCTTGCCCTGAGCTGCGGCAACTGGAAATCACTGGAACTGGATCATCTGAACCAGCGCATACGCCAGACTGGCACGGGCACCAGCAGCGTCGCGCTGGACTTATCCTCAATTGCCAAAGGCTTTGCGCTGGACCAGATCGCCCGCTATCTCGATGCGAATAAAATCACCAGTTACCTGATAGAACTCGGTGGAGAATTACGCGGACTAGGTATGAAAAAAGACCAGTCACCATGGTGGGTCAGGATAGAAAGCCCTGCAGAAAATACAAAAAAACTGGACAAGGAATATCTGGTCGCCCTGCATGGCCTGTCGATTGCGACTTCTGGCGATTACCGCCAGTATTTTGAGCAGGATGGTCGTCGCTATGCGCATACGCTTGATCCGCGCACGGGTTATCCGGCAGACAATGATCTTGCCTCGGTCACGGTCTTGCACCCTGAATGCATGGTGGCAGATGCGATGGCTACTGCGCTGACGGTGCTGGGTTGCGCTGCCGGTCTGGCGTATGCCGAACAACATCAGATCGCCGCCCTGTTCCTGCAAAGAACCGCGTCTGGTTTTGAAGAAAAAATGAGCAGGGCCCTGAGTGCCATGCTGGATTAAGCACGTATGCGCCTGCCCTCTTTAAGCTGGATGAAGCGTATCAGCCTGGCCCTGACATTCCTGTGTCTGGTCAGCTTTTTTATTCCTTCTCCTGCGCAAAAACAATACAGCACTGCACTGGTCGCTATCAGCTATCTGAGTTTTTGCCTGCAGACCCTGCGCAGGCATAAAGATGAACTGGCCACGCAGCATCATGGATTTAGTACTGAACTGAATCAGGCGCATGCACAAAACATCCTGATCGCGTATGCAAGCCAGACTGGTTTTGCAGAACAGATTGCCGTCAAAACTGCACAGCATCTGCAGGATGCCGGTATGAGTGTTGCAGTCAGCAGCCTGGCTGCCATCAAAACTGAGACTTTAAACAAGACCAGCCGCATCTTATTCATACTCAGCACTACCGGTGAAGGTGATGCGCCTGACAATGCAGCGGCCTTTACCCGTCTGACCATGAGTCAGAAAATCGATTTATCGCATTTGCATTTCGCCGTACTGGCGCTCGGCGACAGGCATTATCAGCAATTCTGCGCTTTTGCGCACAGGGTAGATCTGTGGCTCAAGCACCAGCACGCACATAGCCTGTTTGACATGATAGAAGTCGATAATGGAGATGAAGCAGCCTTGCGGCACTGGCAGCACTATCTGGGCCTGCTCAGCGGCCATACAGAAATGGCAGACTGGAGCAAACCGGCTTATCAGGAATGGATATTAACCGAGAGAGAATTGCTCAATCCTGGCAGCCTCGGCGGGCCTGCTTACCGCATCGCCTGTATCCCGGCAAAAAACACCAATGGCAGTGAACATATCTGGCAAGCCGGTGACATCGCAGAAATTGGCCCTGACTATCCACCCCAGACAGCGAATGACAATACCACTGATGAGCGCCCTGTCCTGCCGCATCGTGAATATTCGATTTCCTCCCTGCCTGCCGATGGCAAACTGGAACTGCTGGTGCGGCAAATGCGCCGTCCGGATGGCAGCCTCGGCATAGGCTCCGGCTGGCTGACAGCCCATGCAGAAATCGGACAAACCATCAAACTGCGCATACGTGAAAACCGTAACTTCCACACGCCATCGCAAGACCATCCCCTGATACTGATAGGCAACGGTACCGGACTGGCAGGCTTGCGTGCGCATATCAAGGCGCGTGCTACCCGTGGTCATTTACGCAACTGGTTGTTTTTTGGTGAAAGAAACGAGGCGCATGATTTTTTCCATCGTCAGGAAATACAGGACTGGCAAGCCAGTGGTGTGCTTAACAAACTGAACCTGTGTTTTTCCCGCGACCAGGCCCAACGCCGCTACGTACAACATGCCTTGCAAGAACAACAGGCAAACATAGTGGCATGGGTAGAACAGGGCGCAGCCATTCTGGTGTGCGGCAGCCTGCAAGGCATGGCAGAAGAAGTGCACCAGACCTTGAGTAATATGCTGGGTCTGGATAAACTGGAGCAGATGGCTGAGGCGGGATTGTACAAACGGGATGTCTATTAAGGACTGGGAAGGACTGGGAAGGACTGGGCTCACTTGTTTCATTAGCCTGCCCATGCCAGAAGTTGAACCATCCATGCCCGCGTTCAATTTTGCAACACTTGTTGCAATTCCCTACATGAAATACATGTCTTTCTACATACACGTTGTTGTACGATAGCAGTTGGTCGTTTTTGTTAATATATTTATCAAGTACATCCTGACAAGGCAGCAATTATCAACTGGCCCACAGGAAAGTGCGCTTCTATCTACAAGGCTCACCCATCATGGCAGACGTCACCCCTTTACTGAATACCGGCAGCAGCAAAAACCGCGTTGATATCGTCTTCGTTGCTGAAGGTTATACGGCTGCCGAGCGCGCCAAGTTTTTGGCAGATGCGCAAAAATTCCTCGACAATATGCTGGGTGATTCGAATGCCAAACTGAATGCGCCATTCTCTTCGTACAAGAACCTGTTTAATGCCAGTGCCATTTTTGTCGCCTCAACCCAATCAGGAACTGACCAGCCCAACCAGAATATCAGCGTCAATACCTATTTTGATGTCAGCCAGCATGGCAGTGACGGGCGTTTGCTGTATGGTGACTTTTCCAAGGTAACGTCTTATGTCAATAGTGCCGTAGCGAGTGATGCACATGAGCTGGTCGTGGTGCTGGTCAATACAGCACTTTATGGCGGCGCTGGCGGTTCCATCGCCTGGGCATCTGCCGGGAATATTTCATCCGCCGAAGTCGTACTGCATGAGATAGGCCACAGCTTTGCTGGCTTGCAGGACGAATATGTCGATACCGCAATTGCCAGCAACTACCCTCTGACCGATCCCGGCTTCCTGGCCAGCCCGCACGTGACCGATTCACTAAGCCGCATACCATGGTCTGCCTGGCTGGGTTTCCAGGACGGCAATCTTGGCGTGATTGGCACTTATCAGGGTGGTTATTATCGTAATACTGGTATCTGGCGCGCGACCCAGGACTCAAAAATGAATCACCTGGGTGTCGCTTTCAACGCACCAGAAAAAGAAGCCTTTGCCCTCAAATATTATGCCGCCATTGGCGATTACCTCGATCTGTATTCCAGCATACCCGGCATTTACCAGCCATCAGTGCCTGATGCCAGTCTGCTGGCTTACACCTGGAAAATAGCTGGCAACACTGTCAATACCACCGATAAGCTCTACTTTGATGCGTATGGTTCCGGTGCCTATAAGGCTGGTGCCAGCCTGAGCCTGACGACCATAGACAATACCGGCTACATACGCAAAAACCTGAACACCACGCAGCAAACAGAAACCACCACGATGGATAAAACCATCATCAATGTCAGCGGTGCCAGCAGTAGCCTGAATGCCAATAACACTATTTACCAGTTTGATGGCAGCAATAATACGATAGGCCTGAGTGCACCTCAGTCTGTGCGCTATGACTACATTGATGGCGGAGCGGGCACCGATACCCTGGTCATCAGTGCCAAACTCGGTACAGGTGGCGGCAGTTATTTTGTCTGGGAAATCGGCAACAACACCATGTTGCTGGGTAACCAGAATGCGGCTTACTGGGCTGCCCACAATGTAGAAAAAATCCAGTTCACTGACTATATCGTCAACACCACCGTGTATGACAATGCGCATACCATCAAGACAACAGAATTGAAGGCGCTGGAAGAATTGTATGTCGCCTACTTTAACCGCGTACCTGATGCGGATGGCCTCGACTACTGGATCAACCAATTCAAGGGAGGCATGAGCTTCAAACAGATAGGCGATGCCTTCTTCCTGGCGGCTGCACAATACCCGGCACAGACCGGTTACAGCGCCAGCCTCAGCAATACTGATTTTATCAATATCATTTACAAGAATGCCATGGGCAGGGCAGACGGCGCGGATGCGGCGGGCCTCAAATACTGGCTCAATGAACTCGATACCGGCATACAGAGCCGTGGCTCGATGGTCAGTGCCGTACTCGCCGGTGCACGCGCATTCACAGGAGATGCGACCTGGGGCTGGGTCGTCAATTTGCTCGATAATAAAATCAAGGTCGCCAATCAGTTCGCCGTAGAATGGGGCTTGAATTTCCTGACGCCTGAGGCATCCATCACGAATGGCATCGCGATTGCGTCTGCTGTGACAGCCACTGATATTTCTGCGGCGATTACACTCGTAGGTATTTACGATGGGCAGATACAATTTGCCTGATCAGCACCTTGCATTTGGCCAGACACATCTGGCCCTATAGCGCAATAACAAAGCCACCTCAGGGGTGGCTTTGTTATTTGACGATACCGGCATGTATCGCAGTCTGGCCATCACTCCAGAATACTTTCTGGACTATGGAATTGATCAGCCATTGCCCACTGGATTTACTCAAGCCAAATTGATACAGGCAATGCGTATGCAGGGTCTGGCCGTCTTTATTTTTGCGAAAAATAATGCTAGAGACTTTTGCGTTTGCAGCATCATCGTTCAATTCAATTTCAGTATTGCCGCTCAGATGATGGGTCTGCAAGTCTTGCAGGGCGATGCGACGTAATTCTGCATAGCGCTGATTGCTCATCTGCTCAGGCAGTGTGCCACGCAAATCTGAGTAATCAGTATGGATGGAACTGGCAAGGCAGGCGCTCAAGAAATCCCAGTCTTTCAAGTCAAAACTATTGGCGAACCTGGCAAGCAGGTTTTGTATCGCATGTAAGTCAGCGCTCATAAAATTTCATTTCAAACTTCATTGCAAAATAGACGACACCACACCAACCAGCTCCCAACCCAGGATAAGGTGCTGGTCAGCATCCAGATGCACGCCATCATATTCACTGCATGTCACAACACTGCCAGCATCAAAGAAATGGCAGCCAGCAGCGGCCGCTACTTCTTTATAAGCTTCGGCCAGGCCCTCACACTTTTCTTCGCAACCGACAAACTTGGGCGCTATCATGCCCTTGGGGTCATATGGCATAGGCGGTGCAACAATGAGTATGGGCGGGATTTGCATGCCAGGCTCTACCGGCGCCTGGCGTATGGTATTGATGACGACGGCCAAGCCCTGCGCAGACAGCCAGGCATTATTCTGATGCATGGACTGGAAATCATTCACACCAAGCATGACGATGACCAAGGACAAAGGCGTCAGGGTTTCTATGCGTTGCGCCAGACCTTGCGAGCCATTTCGCCCTGGCTTGAAAGGATCTTCCCAGACAGTACGGCGGCCATTCAGGCAATCTTCGACCACACGCACATGTTTGTCCGCGCTATTCAAGCCTATCTCCAGCACACCGGGCCAGCGCTCTTCAAAATTCAGGCGTTTGCGCGTCGTCGGGATCAAGCCCCAGGACATGGAATCGCCATAGACCAGTATGTGCCGCATGCTTTGCTCCCTATCAGACTTACTTCAAACCTGGATCAGACCTTTTTGAGATAACAGGCCTTCAACATGAAATTGCCTGCATCCATTTTACAATCGACTTCATGGTCGCCGCTGACCAGGCGTATGCTTTTTACCTTGCTACCCATCTTCAGGGTGGTCGATGAGCCTTTGACTTTGAGGTCCTTGATGAGGACAACAGCGTCGCCGTCTGCCAGTACATTGCCGTTTGAATCCCTGACTATGCGCTCATCATTATCGTCCGCGCTGGTGGCAGCCTGCATGGGCCATTCATGTGCACAATCGGCACAAATATAATTATCGCCATCCGGATAAGTATTTTCCATCGAGCAGACCGGGCAGGCGGGAGATTGGGACATGTGATGTTTTCCTGATGCAAAAAGAGAAGCAGTATAGCCGACCGCCTGCCTGAAACTGGTAATACCCGAGTAGCTTAGTCAGCGGGGTCACTATCGTTAACGGTCGCGACCAGGGGGATTTGCATGATGAAACTGGTGCCCGCCCCCTCCTCACTTTCTATACGGATATCACCTCCGAGCAGGCTGGTGACGATGTTATAGACAATATTCATGCCCAGTCCGGTGCCGCCCTGACCGAGTTTGGTGGTGAAGAAGGGATCAAATACACGCCCCAGATTTTCTGCTGGTATGCCAACACCATTATCGTCAAAGCGCAGTTCGACCCTGTCCTGGCCCAGCGTGGTGGCACTGATCCAGATCTGACCATCAGGCTTGCCCTCAAAAGCATGCAGGATGGCATTGTCAATCAGGTTGCAGATCACCTGGTCCAGCGGCCCCGGAAAACTGTCCAACTCTATGTGAACGGGTATGTCCACGCTGATCTGCAGGCCTGCCTGACGTATCTTGGCCATCATGGTGGCAATCACATCATGACAAACCTTGTTGAGCTGGAAACGGCGGCGCTTGGAACTCGCCTGATCTACTGCCACCTGCTTGAAGCTGGCCACCAGGTCAGCCGCATTGTTCAAGCCATGTTCGATGAGCTCACTGGCATGTTGCGCGGCCTGCAGATAGGCTGTCAGGTCGGAGCGACGGATATTGCCATCGCCAATCTTTTGCGCAAACTCCTGGGTCTTGGCTTGCAGGGTACTGGCCGTCAGCAGGCTATTGCCGATGGGAGTATTGAGTTCGTGCGCTACACCTGCCACCAGCGAACCCAGCGCAGCCAGTTTCTCACTGCGCATCAGATCATCCTGCGTATGGCGCAGTTCTTTGGTGCGCTCTGCGATATTCTGTTCCAGCAGCGCGTTGGCTTTCGACAAGGCGGTCTGTACTTTTTTGAGTTCAGTAATATCGGTATAAGTGGTGACAAAGCCCTGCAGCTTGCCGTTTTCATGGATAGGCCTGCCCTGCACCAGATGGGTATGGGCATTTGGCCTTACGCGCTCAAACTGGTGGGCCTGAAACTGTCTTGCCAGGCTCAGGCGGGTATTGATGAGTTCTTCTATATCACCTTCACCATACTCACCACGCGTCGCCATGATGCGCAATAAGTCTTCAAATGGCACGCCCTCGTAGATCGCATCAGGATGATAGTCAAGCACGTCGAGGAAGCCCTGGTTCCATAAATACAGTTTCAGTTGTTCATCAAACACGCTCAAGCCCTGGGGCATGTGTTCCAGCACTGCCTTGAGGAATAATGACTGTTTGTGGAATTCGATTTCTATACGGCGTTTGGACGTCACATCGAGGCAGGTAGTAACCACACCACCACCATCTACCGGGACACCCCGCACTTCAATGATGCTGCCATCAGAACGTATGCGCTCATAGGAATAGGGCTTGTCACTTTGTATGATGGCCATGAGCTTGGCCAGCTTATCTTCATCGCTGGCACTGCTGAATTCACCATATTCCCCGCGCCTGATATTGGCCTCGAATATCTCGCTGACCAGCGGCTGCCGGCCCTCGAACAGCGCCGCGGGCAAGTCCAGCATGCGCAATAATTCTTCATTCCAGGCGACGAACCTGAGATTTTCATCAATCAGGGAGACGCCGCCGGGAAAATTTTCAAGTAAAACACGCAGCTTTTCATTTTTCTTGCGCGCCTTCAGCTCGGCCTGCTTGCGTTCAGAAATATCACGTACCGCAGCAATAATGCATCGCCTGCCATGGTCTTCAAGAAGGTTTAAAGCTACTTCAGAGGTGAATAAATTACCATCAGCCCGGCGTGAAGCCCATTCAAAGCGCTGGGGCTGCCCCGCCAGGGTCAGCTCGATGTAACGGTTGGCGGCAACCAGGGAATCCTGGCCGTCAAATTGTGTGGCAGCAGATAAATCCACAGGCGCACTGGAAAGTAATTGCTCTCTTGAAAAGCCAAACATTTTCTCGGCACTGGGATTGCAGTCAATGAAAACACCACCTTCCATGACCAGCAACGCATCCAAAGCTTGCTCTACCATGGCGCGGTATAGAGCAATTCTGGATAATTCCACTTGGCCTGGCATAGACGTCCTTGACTGATTTGAAAACAGTACCAACAGTGTTTTTAGGAAATACGGCGCATATTCGAGTATTCATCAAACCCGACCAGACTACAAGCAGCAAATCCTGTGGGCAACAGAATAACAGCTTCTGCCACAACCGTGCTATCCGGCAACATGCATCTTGCTATATCCATGACGCTTCATAGTCAAACAAATTTAAGCAGGTAATAAGAACCGTCTTCTCCTGTTTCCTTCTCCAGTTCACGCCAACCCAGGTGACGGTAAAATGCCATGGCAGCATGATTGCTTGCCACACATTTGAGTTGCCATGGACATGCCAGGTGCGCCTGCAGATGCTGCAATAAAGCCCACCCTGCTCCCTGACCTTGCACCAAGGGGTGCACATATAAATGGTGGATGTAGGCATGCTCGTCCTGCACAGCCAGCACCTGGTCGCTGCTATCTACCGCGACCCAGATGGTTTCACCGCAGGAAACCGCCGCAAAATCAGGAATAGTCTCAGACGGGCGGATTTGCCATGTCGCTTCGATGATGCAGAGCCGGTAGATTTCCTGCAATGCGGCGGCATCTTTTTCGCTGGCAAGCCGTATTGCCATCAAGGCTTATCCACGGCCTGGCGGCTTAAAAATACCGTCAACGTATCTTTTGGCGGTTGTTTGCCAATCTGGAACAAGATGCGGCCCACTGCCCCCCGGTGATAATTACCATGAGTCGCTACGTGCAATAACATCTCGCCACGTGACATGCAGCCAGGGGTGCCATCGACAAAGCTAAAGCGTATGTCGTCTGCAAACCTGGTTTCATGCTGGGCTGCGACATAGTCTATATACCAGCGGTCAACATGCTGCACACCATGCTGCAAATCAGCCAGTGTGGGTGTTTCTTTGGTGTTCAAGGCGGTAAAGCCATGCTGCTCGCTTTGCAGATTGGCGATGAAAATCTGATCTACCACGTAGATGTGATTGAGTATTCTTATTGCATCATGCAGCTCACGCGCATGTTCGCCTGGCGATACAGTTCCCATGAGATGATACAAGTCGGTATTAGCCCAGGCTTTGTATTCAAACAAATTCAGTAAAAGTTTTTTGGTATGCATATGATTCCGGTGAGACATGCTCGTTCATGCAACGCTATGTGAACGCTGTGTGAACGTTCAGTGACCTGTAAATGAACGATATGTGCCACCAAATGACAGCACACAGATTGCAGCTATTTTAGCTATTAATGTATTTATATGCTGGACGTCGTCACCGGAAGCAGGCAAAAGAAAATGCCTGTCATCTGGACAGGCATTGATAATATAGCTTAGGGTTAAAATAGCTAGAGCAGCTTATTTCGTCGCTTCCGTCGAAGCAGTCAGCAAATGCAGGGGGCGCACTTCTTGTGATTTTGTTTTTACCTCATTGATGGAAATTGTTCTGCCATCGAGGAACACTTGATAAGTCGAAGCAGAACCACCTGAATTTTGCCTTAGCGACATACGTGTCTTGCCATTGAGTTGATAATCCACACCCGAACCGCCATGTACTGCGCGGTACTTGATGGTCTTGCCATCGATACCGGCATTGAATGCCGCGGCCCCCTTCATCTTCAGCAAAATATCATACAAACCATCTGGATTTCTGCCAGCAAATTGCGCCATTTCCACTTCCACATCCTCACCTTCGAGGTATTTACCGTAAGGATTCACGACGACGGTCTCAGCCATGGCAAACCCCGCCATGGCGAATAAAAAAGACGCAGCAATCAATGGCTTTGGTAGTTTCAATTTTATTTACCTTTGGATGTAAGTGGCTTATAGACAGGCAATCAGCGATTCATAGCAATGCATAGCAATACATACGCTGAAATTGGGGTCTGACAATCTTACATAAATAAAATCAAAACTTGGATATAGGTAGAAATATTTACAAAATTTACATTTTTTACAAACTCATCCTGCGTACGCTTTATCGAGGTCGGCAATGATGATTTTCTTCATCTGGAACATGACCATCATGACTCTTTGCGCCTTGGCCGGATCGGCATCATTGAGATAATTGATCAATGCCCTCGGCACGACCTGCCAGGAAATGCCGTATTTGTCAGTAAGCCATGCGCACTGGCTTTCTTTACCACCGCCCGCCAATAATTTGTCCCAGTAATAATCGACTTCTTCCTGCGACTCGCAATCGATGACAAAAGAAATGGCTGGAGTGAAGCTGTAATGCGGACCACCATTGAGGGCGACAAACTCCTGCCCGGCCATGGTGAACTTGATGGTCAGCACTGTCCCTTTGGGCAGGGGTGCGCCTTCACCATAATGGGCTATGCTGAGAATTTTTGCATCCTTGAATATGTCGAGATAAAACTGTACGGCTTCTTCAGCCTGATGATCAAACCAGAGGAAAGGGGTGATTTTTTGCATGATGCTGCCTCCGTTTAAAAAGGGGATGAAGCGCACAAGCTACCGCCAAAACTCATTCCAGCATAAACATCTATTGATCAATGATAACCAATGTTCCCTTACTTCCTGCTGCCACGGCATGCGGAGTATGGGCAGGCACCAGATACAACTCACCCGCTTTGACAGCGACAATCTCGCCGTGAATGTCGAGATTCATTTGCCCATCCAGCACCAGCAAGGCTTCAGTAAAGTCATGGGTTTCATCAGGATAATCACATTCATCCATGCGCAAGACCTTGACTTGCGCACCGCCAGCCTTGCCCAGGATGGCAGAACGCCAGGCGCTTGGCAAAGATGCCGCCTCAGCAATCAAATTCTTATGCAACACTATTTATGCCTCTCAATGACTGTCTTTTAAAGCCGGGTCCCAGTGTTCTGCAATTTTCCCATTCTCTATGCGGAACATGTCAAACCAGGTCGTCGTGTATTTCTTGCTGGCATCTTTGGGATCTGGCACGGTACTGACAAAACTCAAAATCACTTTATCGCCTTCAGCAGTAATCGCCACCAAAGGGGCCTTGACCCTGGCCTGTATGTCCTTGGGTTTGACGAATTTGCTAAACAGCTCGACAAATGCCGCACGCCCGGTCCCCACTCCGGGGTTGTGCTGCATATAGGATTCGGCCAGATACTTGTCTGCCAGCTCCATGTGACCGCCCTCAAACACCTCACGCCAAAAGTCATACACCAGCCGCTTATTCGCAGCCAGCCGCGTATCCGCACTGGACAACATGGCTTCATGATCAGGATTGGCCTGCACAGGCAATTGCGCATGAGCAAGTAATGGCAGGCCAAGACAGGCAATCAAAGCAAGACGACGAAAAGAAATCAACATGAATTACTCCCATAGGAAAAACACACACTGCTTACCAGCCTGCTGCGAAGTGCCTCGCAATAGTATTACTTGCCCGCATCACCCTTCGCAGGCTTGGCAGCAGCCCCACCCGTTTGGACCTCAACAATCGTCCTTTGTTCATCCGCCTTCTGCTGCATCAACTGCGCCGCCTCTTTAGCCTTGTCCAGCTGCGCTTTCTGCTCGGAAAGAAAATTAGCCGAAGCACTAGGTTCCACCTTGGGTTCTGGAGGTTTGTTGCAGGCAGCAAGAATAGAGACGCAAGCTAAAACGAGAATGGTACGCATGAAATACTCCTGAAAGCCGCAGACCGCAGCCATGACCAGATTAAATGTAGATGGGTATTCTAGCAATAAATGGCGCTGAGCAAAAAACAAAGAAGCCCGGAAAGTTCCGGGCTTTTATGAATCACACGTATTATTTGTTGCTGATAGCATTTAGCACTCGCGAGTAAGAATTATTGCGACTGCCACAAAAGCGATAGGTCACCATCTACAAAACCAACACCTACAGCTCGACTATCCAACAAGACTTTAGCTGCCGCCTCATGCTTGAGATAAGTGCTGACAAGAATTTCAATCCTGGATAAACAGGTTTCCCATTCGGGACCTGAAAAAGACAAAGGTATATCAATTGCCCTGGTTTCTGGCTGCCACACTTCATCGCAAGCCCAGTCAGCGTCAGCAGAATCAAAACTACCGGCACCAATCAATTCAATGCCAAATTTTGAATTCTGATTTTTAGCATTTTCAAACAAATTAAATGAGTATGCTTTGATTTCAACTGAAGTGGTTTCTGCAAGAGATAAGCCCAACCACGTTTTGAAAACTGATTCGAAGTCCATAAAGCTATCCTCAAAATTTCATATTTTAAACGAATGAAATTTCTCTGGACTTCGAGGGACATCAAGAAATTCATTAGGCATCAAGCTTTACAAAGGCGCGCGTAGCGCCGCCCACCAGCAAACCGTATCCGTGGCACGCTGAGAAATTCATTCAGTGGGATGCAGTACAAGGCGCAAAGCACAGCAATACGTCGGTATTGCGAGCATTTGCAACGCAGTAATGCGCCCGCTTAATGGATTTATCAGCGTGTCATCACATGTTGCGTCTGTATTGTCCTCCAACCTCGAACAGCGCAGTCGTAATCTGCCCCAGCGAACAGACACGCGCCGCATCCATCAGTTTGGCAAACACATTCTCATTATTGATCGCCGCCTGCTGCAAAGCCGCCAGGGCCTTCGGTGCCACATCGGCATGACGGCTATGGAAATCCGCCAGGCGTTGCAATTGCGATTGTTTTTCTTCTTCAGTAGAACGCGCCAGTTCTATTTTTTGCGGCGTGTCATTGGCTTTAGGATTGCGGAAGGTATTCACACCGATGATGGGCAGAGTGCCGTCATGTTTCAGGTGTTCATAGTGCATGGATTCTTCCTGTATTTTGCCGCGCTGATAGCCGGTTTCCATCGCGCCCAGTACACCACCGCGTTCAGCGATGCGTTCAAACTCTTGCATGACGGCTTCTTCTACCATGTCGGTCAACTCTTCGATGATGAAACTGCCCTGGATAGGGTTCTCGTTTTTCGCCAGACCCCACTCACGGTTGATGATGAGCTGGATAGCCAGGGCACGGCGTACTGATTCATCAGTCGGTGTGGTGATGGCCTCATCATAGGCATTGGTGTGCAGGCTGTTGCAGTTGTCGTAGATCGCAATCAGGGCTTGCAGTGTGGTGCGGATGTCGTTGAAATCAATCTCTTGTGCATGAAGGGAACGGCCGCTGGTCTGGATATGGTATTTCAGTTTCTGGCTGCGGTCATTCGCACCATATTTGTCACGCATGGCCACTGCCCAGATACGGCGTGCCACGCGTCCCAGTACTGTGTATTCAGGGTCCATGCCATTACTGAAGAAGAAGGACAGATTGGCTGCGAAATCATCAATGTGCATGCCGCGTGCCAGATAGGCTTCGACAAAGGTAAAGCCGTTCGACAATGTGAACGCCAGTTGAGAAATCGGGTTCGCGCCTGCTTCAGCAATATGGTAGCCGGAGATGGAGACCGAATAGAAATTGCGCACTTGATGATGGACGAAATATTCCTGTATATCGCCCATGACCTTCAGCGAGAATTCTGTCGAGAAGATGCAGGTGTTCTGTCCCTGGTCTTCCTTGAGGATATCTGCCTGCACTGTGCCGCGCACATTCTGCAATACCCAGGCACGTATCTTGGCGGATTCATCGGCAGTTGGTTCGCGCTTGTTATCAACGCGGAATTTTTCCATCTGCTGGTCAATCGCAGTATTCATGAAGAAAGCGAGTATGGTCGGTGCCGGACCATTGATGGTCATGGATACCGATGTCGCCGGATCACACAGGTCAAAGCCGTCATACAAGACCTTCATGTCTTCCAGCGTCGCGACCGAGACGCCGGAATTGCCGACTTTGCCGTAGATATCAGGACGTATTGCCGGGTCCGCCCCGTACAAAGTCACAGAGTCAAAAGCAGTCGACAGGCGCTTGGCATCCATGCCTTGCGACACCAGCTTGAAACGGCGGTTGGTACGGAAAGGATCACCCTCACCGGCAAACATGCGGGTAGGGTCTTCACCTTCACGTTTAAAGGCGAATACACCGGCTGTGAAGGGGAATGAGCCAGGCACGTTTTCCAGCATCAACCAGCGCAGGATTTCGCCGTGATCGACAAAGCGCGGCAAAGCCACCTTGCGAATTTTTGTACCGGACAAGGACTGTTGTACCAGACGGGTGCGTATCTCCTTGTCGCGAATCTTGACGACATATTCATCACCCGCATAGGCAGCCTGCATGTCCGGCCACATACTGATGAGTTTTTTGGATTCGCCATCGAGGCGGTTTTCGCGATCAGTGATCAAGTCATCAAAATCAGTAGACTTGCCTGCCACTGACAGCATGCGCTTGGTCTCTTGCAGTTGCTGGCGTTCACGGGCGATCAAGACCTGCTTGCCGGTATTCTTGTGATAGGCGCGTACCGTATCAGCAATCTCAGCCAAGTAACGGCTGCGTGCCGGTGGCACGATGACATTCTTGGCGCTGGAATATTTGACGCTGATCGCTGCCAGCTTGCTGGGTTTGGCCAGCAAACCACGTTGCACCAGTGCTGGCAATATACCTTGATACAGTGCAGTCACGCCATCATCATTGAAACGTGAAGCCTGCGTGCCATAGACTGGCATTTCATCTGGCTTTTGTGTCCACAATTCGCGGTTGCGCTGGTATTGTTTGGCGACATCGCGCAGGGCATCCTGTGCACCTTTGCGGTCGAACTTATTGATGGCGACAAAATCGGCAAAATCGAGCATGTCGATTTTTTCCAGTTGTGATGCTGCACCAAATTCTGGTGTCATGACATACATCGATACATCAACATGCGGCACGATCGCCGCATCACCCTGGCCTATGCCTGAAGTCTCGACGATGACAAGGTCAAAACCGGCGACCTTGCAGGCAGCAATGACATCTGGCAAAGCTTGTGAAATTTCTGAACCTGCTTCACGGGTCGCCAGTGAACGCATGAAAACCTTGAGCTTGCCCTTCCATGGGTTGATGGCATTCATGCGTATGCGGTCACCGAGCAAGGCACCGCCAGATTTGCGGCGCGACGGGTCGATGGAAATCAGGGCGATGTTCAGATGGTCATCCTGGTCCAGGCGTATACGGCGTATCAGTTCATCTGTCAGTGAAGATTTACCTGCACCACCAGTACCCGTGATACCCAGGGTTGGTGTCTTGCTGGCTTTTGCCGCATCCATCAATTGCGTGCGCAATTCTGGCGCGACCTTGTCATTTTCCAGCGCGGTAATCAATTGCGCCAGCGGGCGATGTTTGTCGGCGATATCGCCTTGCTGCAATACGGACAACGTTGTCGGTGCATAGCCGGACAGGTCACTGTCACAAGCCTGTATCATCGACAGGATCATGCCCACCAGGCCCATGCGCTGGCCATCTTCAGGGCTGAAAATACGGGTCACGCCATAGGCATGCAGGTCGGCGATTTCTTCCGGCACGATGACACCACCGCCACCTCCAAACACCTTGATATGCGCACCGCCGCGTTGCTTGAGCAGGTCTATCATGTATTTGAAGTATTCAACATGGCCACCCTGGTAACTGGAAATGGCAATGCCCTGGGCATCTTCCTGCAGGGCGGCTGTGACTATCTCCTCTACCGAACGGTTATGGCCCAGATGGATCACTTCTGCACCATTCGCCATCAAAATGCGGCGCATGATATTGATCGAGGCATCGTGGCCATCGAACAGGGAAGCGGCGGTAACAAAGCGCACTTTGTTGGCAGGTTTGTATTCAGTCAGGTTCTGGGCAACGGACAGGTCAGTCATGTCTTCCTCATCGGTCTTGTTTTACCACAATGATTATTGCTATTTAACAACAATCACTATGTTTGGGTTAGGCTAAGTTATATGACGTTAACGTAAACGTCAATTAAAAATTGTGATCATGCTTTTCAGACAATTCATCGATTCCATACAACTCTTGACATTAATGAATTGGCAATATATGCATTTCTTACTCCGTTTACTTACGTAGTTGCAACTCACGTCCGGAAAAATAATATTCCTTGCGACGCTCGCCTGCCTCAGTCGTAATGACTGCGTTCAAGTCTTGACATCTGGAATGAGTCCCTGATATTTGTATTACCCCATTCCATTTTTTCAAATCAAATAGGCTTGAAGCGCCATGACCAGCAGTGGCATGCAAACTGGCACTACCAGAACTGGGGCTGACAATCTCTACACCCCAGTCTTTGGGTATGCCTGACAGGCCCCAGAATTCTCCACAGGTTTGTGTCAGTTTGAGCTGAGTGACACGTTCCCCATCTTCTACAGCCAGCACCAGTCTGGGAAAAAAGACACGAAAAGTCGAAACTGGCGCTGCATTAGCAACGCTAGCGCATAAGCCAGATACTGCCATCAATACAAAAAAGAGCTTTTTTAGCATATTAAAATTGCACCAGGATGGGGTCGGTTACTGAGCAAATATTCAGCAGAAAATAGTCAACATGCACTGCAAGACTCACTTCTATATAAAGTGAGTCTTGCATCATCACAGTTCAGGCTACGCGCGACACTTCCTTGATCACTGTTGTATTTTGAGGCTTCAGCAAAACTGCCTTCTCTGCATGATACGCCTGCATGGCCTTTTCTTTGACATGGCCATAACCGCGTATCTTTTCAGGCAGGCTCGCGAGAGCAATAGCGCGTTCCAGATTGTCTGCATTCAAACCAGCAGCCAGCTTTTCCATCAGTGCAGTGTATTCAACAATGAGGGCGCGCTCGGCCTTGCGTTCTTCTGTGCGGCCAAAAATATCCAGTGCCGTACCACGCAAGCCCTTGAGTTTGGCCAGCAGCTTGAATGCCTGCCAGACCCAGGAACCATATTGCGCCTTGACCAGATGACCTTGCCCGTCTTTCTTTGAAAAGATAGGAGGAGCCAGATTGAATTTCAGGCTGAAGTCGCCCTCAAACTGTTGCTTGAGTTTTGCCGTGAAATCGCCATTGGTATACAAACGTGCGACTTCATACTCATCCTTGTAGGCCATGAGTTTGAAGGCGTACTTGGCGACAGCCATGCTGAACTTGTTACCTGCATTTAATGCAGATTCCGCCTTGCGGACCTTATCGACGAGATCAACATATTGCTGGGCGTAAGCGGCGTTCTGGTAATCCGTCAATACCGCAATGCGGCGCTTGACGAGCGTATCCAGGCTTTGCGGCATCTGGATGACGACAGGCTGACCAGGGATGGCGATTTTTTCTACGCGGGCAAAATCTACAGCAGCGCGGCGGCCCCAGAGGAAGGCTTTCTTGTTGGCCTCGATCGCCACACCATTCAGTTCTATCGCGCGCAGCAAGGCAGTTTCAGATACCGGTATTGCGCCCTTCTGATAAGCAAAGCCCAGCATGAACAAATTGGTGGCGATGGAGTCGCCCATCAATGCGGTTGCCAGTTTGGTGGCATTGATGAAATCAACATTGCCACCAACTGATTCAGAAATCAGGTGCTCAACGGATTCCAGCGGGAATTGCCAGTCAGGGTTCTTGGCAAACGGGCCGGTTGGTTGTTCATGGGTATTGATGACAGCGCGGGTACGGCCTGCGCGCATTTTGGAAATTGCGTCATGTGCGCCAGCTGTCAAAATATCGCAACCCAGGATCAGGTCAGCTTCGCCAGTCGCAATACGCTGTGCACGCAATTTGCCAGCCTGGTTGACGATGCGTATATGCGAAGTCACCGAGCCATTTTTTTGCGACATGCCTGTCATGTCGAGCACAGACGCGCCCTTGCCTTCCAGATGTGCCGCCATGCCCAGCAAGGCACCGACCGTGATCACACCAGTGCCGCCTATGCCGTTCAACAGGATATTGTAAGAGCTTTCACAGGCAGACAATTGTGGCTCTGGCAGTGCGCCGAAATCATCGGTCTTTGCCGTGCCTGTCTTGGATTTGACCAGCTTGCCACCTTCTACCGTGACAAAACTTGGACAGAAACCCTTGACGCAGGAATAATCCTTGTTGCAGGACGACTGGTCTATGCTGCGCTTGCGGCCAAATTCTGTTTCCACCGGCATGATGGATGTACAGTTGGATTGCACGCCACAGTCGCCACAGCCTTCACAGACTGCTTCATTGATGAACATGCGTTGATTAGGGTCAGGGAATTCGCCTTTTTTGCGGCGACGGCGTTTTTCGGCGGCGCAGGTCTGGTCATAAATGAGCACCGTTGCGCCAGGTATCTCGCGCAATTCGCGTTGTACGGCATCCATGTCCTTGCGGTCATGCAGGGTTAAAAAGCTGGGCAGGTTGGAACGGTCTGTGTAACGTGACAAATCCTCAGTCACCAGGGCGATGCGCTTGACACCTTCTGCCGCCATCTGTTGCGCCATCATCGGTACACTGATGATGCCATCAACAGGTTGACCACCCGTCATTGCCACGGCATCGTTATACAAAATCTTGTAGGTGATATTGACCTTGGCAGCAACGGCTGCGCGTATTGCCAGATACCCGGAATGGAAATAAGTGCCATCACCAAGGTTCTGGAATACATGCGGCAAGGTCGAGAATGCGGCCTGCCCTATCCACGGCGCACCTTCACCGCCCATATGGGTAGTCAGTTTATTGAATTCAGGGTAAATCGCGGTTGCCATGACGTGGCAACCGATACCAGCCAGTGCCAGGCTGCCTTCCGGCACCTTGGTGGAGGTATTGTGCGGGCAGCCTGAGCAATAGTAAGCGGGGCGTGCCGGTGTATTGACTTGCTTGCTAAGGACGACATCCTTGGCTTCCAAAAATGCCAGGCGTGCCTTGATCAGGTCGCTGGTATGGAAGCGGGCGATGCGAGATGAAATCACGCGGGCAATTTGTGCTACCGAAAAATCAGCCTTGGAAGTCAGCAGCCATTCACCACGAGGATGTACCCATTCGCCTTTTTCATCGAACTTGCCAATGACGCGCGGGCGCACATCGTCGCGCCAGTTATATAGTTGTTCCTTGAGCTGGTACTCGACCATCTGGCGTTTTTCTTCGACTACCAGAATTTCATCGAGACCCTGGGCGAATTCACGCACGCCATCAGGCTCCAGCGGCCAGGGCATGGATACCTTGAACAGGCGTATGCCTATTTCGGCAGCGAATTTTTCATCAATGCCCAGTTCTTCCAGCGCTTCCAGCACGTCGAGATAAGACTTGCCAGAGGCGACGATGCCCAGTCGCGCAGTCGGGCTGTCTATGGTGACATGGTTGAGTTTGTTGATGCGGGCATAAGCCAGGGCTGCATAGATCTTGTAATCCTGCATCAGGGCTTCCTGCTTGCGCGCCTGTATGCCCAGGGTATCCAGAGACAAACGGGTGTTCAGACCACCTTCAGGCATGACAAAGTCTTGCGGTATCTTGATTTGCAGGCGGAAAGGGTCGGCATCCACCGAGGAAGTGGACTCCACGGTATCTGCCAGCGCCTTGAAGCCAACGGCGCAGCCAGAGAAACGCGACATGGCCCATGCATGCAGGCCCAGGTCCAGGTATTCCTGCACATTGCTGGGGTAGAGCATGGGTATCATGCAGGCAGAGAAAATATGGTCGGACTGATGTGGCAGCGTTGAAGAGTAAGCGCCATGGTCATCACCGGCCACCAGCAGGACACCACCGTGCTTGGATGTGCCCGCATGATTCATGTGCTTGAATACGTCAGCACTACGATCGACGCCAGGGCCTTTGCCGTACCACATGCCAAATACACCATCGTATTTGGCCGGGCCTATCAAATCTACTGTTTGCGAGCCCCAAACTGCCGTTGCGGCCAGGTCTTCATTGACGCCAGGCACGAACTGCACATGGTTTTGCTCCAGCAGTTTTTTGGTTTTCCACAATGTTTCATCCAGACCACCCAGCGGGGAACCACGATAGCCGGAAATAAATCCCGCCGTATTCAGCCCCTCAGCCAGATCACGCTGGCGCTGCATCATAGGCAAACGTACCAGGGCTTGTATGCCGGACAGAAAGATAGTGCCGCTATTTGATGTGTACTTGTCATCAAGCTGGACATCGTTCAATTGCGGGGGGCTAGTAATCTGGCTGGCTTCGAGCGCATCCTGGACAGGCTCAGTATGGATTTCTTTGGCGGACGGCAGGGACGAGAGTCCAGCAGACTCCAGGGTGGTGTCGGATGACATAAGGTGGCTCCAAAATTTGTGATTTAGATCGCAAAGAGCATGCGTTGTATCCGGTAAGACACAATTTTGCTCGGAGCCTATAGCGAGGTATCAGAGATAGGCTCTCGTTGCGTTGGTAGTGATAACTACCATTTTATTCGAATCCTGGACAAAATTCGATGTCAAGACATTACGCCTGTCGTATTTGATTATGTCAAATACAACGGCCATGCCTGAATTTCCTTTTGTCCGGATCAAAGAGACATCAAAAGAAGCTTTCGAAATTTCGCTGCAGCGCTTCTTCGACTTCCTTTGAAATCTGCTGTGTTAACAGTGTAGGTCGAATAGGCGCTTGTGGAAAATATGGAATTAAAATAGGGGTATCATGAAAAATGATACCCATTGAGCGCAAGGGAAATAAAAAAACGGGAGCACAAAGCTCCCGAATCTCCCCTGTAAGGAAGAAGTGACTAGTCTGCTTTCGTTGAATACATACCGGCATAGCGTATGCCGAAATACAGGATGAAGGTATAACAGGCAGCAGGCACATAGAAAGATGTGTGCAAACCTATGCTGTCAGCCAGATAGCCTTGCAGGAAAGGCACGAGGGCACCACCAACTATTGCCATGCACAAAATACCTGAGCCCTGCCCTGTCAAAGGCCCAAGTTTGTTCAGGGCCATGCTGAAGATGGTAGGGAACATGATGGAATTGCACAAACCAACTGCCAGTATCGCCCACATGGCCATTGAGCCATGGCTGTAGATCGCCGTCAGGATCAGGATGATGGCAGCCGCAGAATTGAATGCCAGGGTCTTGCCTGGGCTGACCTTACGCATGACCGCAAAACCGATAAAGCGCCCCACCATGGCGCCGCCCCAGTAGAAGCTCACATAATGCGCTGCAACGGCTGGTGTCAGACCACCGACGTCAGATTCACCAAGAAAATTGATGAGGAAGCTGCCTATGCTGACTTCACCACCTACATACAGAAATATACCTATCGCCCCCATCAGCAGATGACTGTGTGAAAGCACCGATGTCCTGGCGCTGCTATCTGCGGCACCGGCTTCTTCCACATGTGTAATTTTAGGCAGACGGGCAAAAGCAAACAAGACTGCCAGCAACAGCAAGGCACCCGCCAGCATCAGGTAGGGCATTTGCACTGCGGCACCGGCGCTGGCCCGATATGTAACTTGTTCTGCTGCTGGCAATTGATTGATCTCTACTGCTGTCAGTGCAGCACCAGACAAAATCAATATGCCTCCCAGAATAGGTGCGACCGTAGTGCCCAGGGAATTAAAAGCTTGTGTCAAGGTCAGGCGGCTGGAGGCTGTTTTTGCTTCCCCCAATACTGTGACATAAGGATTGGCAGCGACTTGCAAAATCGTGATGCCAGATGCCAGTACAAAAAATGCCAGCAAGAACAGCGCATAACTGCCCATGGATGCAGGGTAGAACATGGCGCAACCAGTAGCGGCAATGACGAGGCCAGTCACTGCGCCATGCTGGTAGCCAATTTTTTTGATCAGCATACCGGCAGGCAAGGACACGATAAAGTAGGCGCCAAAGAAGCAAAACTGCACCAGCGTCGCTTGTACATAACTGAGGGTATAAATGGATTTCAAGTGCGGAATCAGCACATCATTGAGCGAGGTCAAAAAACCCCACATGAAAAATAAAATCGTCACAATGACGAGAGAGCTGGTCTGGCTTCTGGCATTGCCGTCAGATGTGACGGCAGCGGTTGTCGGTAATGAAGTTTCCAAGATGTAGCTCCTTATTAAATTTTTTCTTGCTTGCCAAGATGATCTGCCAACATGGCTGATACACCGAGGAAAGCCGGATATTCTTCAGTAATCAGATAAGTCGGTATCTGCGCCAGAAAACTGCTGAGCCGCCCCTTGGCTTCAAAGCGCTGACGAAATGCCGATACGGCAAACAAAGCCCCCAGCCTGGGGACGATGCCACCACCAATATACATGCCGCCAGTCGCCCCAAGTGTGAGCGCGACATTGCCTGCCATACTGCCAAGGATGGCGCAGAAATGTTCAACCGTGCGCAGGCAATCTGCGCAACTGCCATCAAGTGCGCGGCGCGTGATATCCGCGGCGTCCATCGTCTTGCCAGAAATAGCGGCACAAATCAATTCCAGCCCCTTGCCTGACAACAGGCGTTCTGCCGAGACATGTTCATATTGCTGCCACAGCGATTCGAGTATGCGCATTTCTTCACGGTTGGCTGGTGCAAAGCTGGCGTGCCCGCCTTCACTGGACAAAGCTGCCCAGGAATTGCCAGAGGGGATAATGCCGGACACACCCAGCCCCGTTCCAGCACCGATCAACCCTATTGTGCCGCCCGGCATCTCCACACCACCACCAATTTTCTGCAACTGGCTGGCATCGAGATAGGGCAAGGCCATTGCAAGTGCAGTGAAGTCATTGATGACCAGCAGGCTGCTGAAATCGAGTTGCGCGCGTACCGCAGAGATGGAAAAACTCCAGTGATGATTGGTCATCCGCACGCTATCGCCATCAATGGGGTTGGCGATAGCGATGGCTGCATTTCTTATCCGTGCTTCATGCCTGATCTGTACCTGCCTGACCGCGTCGCTGGCGAGATAGCTTTTAATTGCATCAGGCAAACCAGGATAGTCAGCGCAAGCCAGCACGCTGACTGCCTCAAACTGACGCTCTGCGGTTTCCAGCGCAAAGCGGGCATTAGTGCCGCCTATATCGGCCAGCAGGCGCGGGTAAAGCTGATTGGTCTTCTGACTGGACATCATTTCAGTTCTGCGCAATTCAAGGCGTCCGGTTCTTTGGCTGCGCCACCAACTATCTGTATATTCGTAAAGGCAGCGCTGAAAGCGGCTGTGCTGCTGATGCTGAATGGCACATCCACACTGTTAAGCTTGACGCCTTTGGTCGTGAAGCAGGACAAGGGAACTTTGATCGTCTGTTTTTCTTTTTTGCCAGCCAGGCGTTTGAAGGCTTCGGTCACATCCACACTGGCGCTGCAGTGATTACCACAATGCATGGACAAACTAACCGTACCTGCAGGTGCAGTAGCTACGATAGTGTCAAAACTCAATGCACCATCTTTTGTGGCGAAGGCAGGTATGGCTTTGCCTTGCGCCGCCCGCGCTTCCACGCGCGCTGCACCACTCCAGCTAATCAGCTTGGCATCTTGTTGGCTGTTCACTTGCGAGGTTTGTATGCTGATGCCTTTCATATTCAGTACACGGTTCAGGTCTGCTCCCACTGCCTGCTGCTCATTGCCACTGACAACATACAGAGGATAAGTCGCACGGTCAGCCTGATTGAATACTGGATAAGCATTTGTCACGCCGCAACCACCGGATGGATATTTGCTATCGAGCTTACCTGTTTTTGTCTTGCTGGAATAATTGAGACCATAACCAAGTTTGAACAGAGGTGAATAGTTAGCCTCATCAAAATTCAGGCTGGTCTGGCAAACAGATTTTGGCCATGAGAACGACAGTGTGCCCTTGAAGTCATGCGCCACTTTGCCATCTGCAGCACGGAACAGGACATCGGCCACGCCCTTGCCTTCTGAACCAGGTAACCAGGCAGCGACAAAGCTGTCAGACAGGTTCAACAGGTCATTCACATACAGCGGGCGGCCAGAGACAAACAAGGTCACTACCGGCTTGCCCTTGCCAGACACTGCCTGCAGCACCGCCAGGTCCTCCGGGTAGCGGCTGCTATGACGCAAGTTACCAGAGGGGCCTATGTCACCATACATTTCTGCATACGGTGTTTCGCCAATGACGGCAATCACGGCATCAAAGCGGCTGACATCTACACCCTTGGCATCAGCACTGAACTCGACATTGGCTTCGCCTACGGCTGCCTTGATGCCTGTCACTATGGAATCAGCATTCGGGAAGTCTGCATTCTTGTTATCCGTACCCTGCCAGGTCAGTGACCAGCCACCAGTCTGGTTGGAGATATCGTCCGCAGTCTTGCCTACCACCAGGATTTTCTTGTTGCGTGCCAGTGGCAAAGTCGCGCCATCATTCTTCAACAAGACCAGAGATTCGCGTACGGCCTGCCTGGCCAGCTCGCGGTCTTGCAAGGCATCCTGCTTGCCTGCATAGGTATTGTCAGAAGGCTTTTTACCGAACAGACCAGTGCGTAATTTGACGCGGATGATGCGGGTTACTGCATCATCTATCCTGCTCATGGGTATCTCGCCAGACTTGACCTGGGCAATGGTGTTGCTGATGAAGGCTTTCCAGTCATCCGGTACCATGACCATATCTATACCGGCATTGATCGCTTGCGCGCAACTGTCATTGCGGCAGCCGGGTACTTCTGCTATGCCATTCCAGTCGGTGACGATAAAGCCATCAAAACTCATTTTGGTTTTGAGTACATCTGTCAGTAGTGCTTTGCTGCCGTGCATTTTGCCGTAATCTGCGCCTGAGGCTTTATCGTTCCAGCTATTGTAGGATGCCATGACGGTTTGTGCGCCTGCGGCCAGGGCAGTCAGATAGCCTTGCCCATGCGTATTGAGCATCTGCGCATTGGTAGATAGATTCACACCCCTGTCCTTGCCCTGGTCAGTGCCGCCATCGCCCATGAAATGCTTGGCAGTGGCAATCACATTACCATCATCCATGAAGGAGCCTTGCAAGCCTTTGACATATTCACCCGCATACTGGCGCACCAGTGCACCGTCTTCAGAAAAACTTTCATAAGTGCGCCCCCATCTGTCATCACGCACTACCGCCAGCGTAGGGCCAAACACCCAGGCGATGCCGGTGGCACGCACAGACTTGCCCATGGAACGGCCTATCTGCGCCGCCAGTTGCGGGTTATGCGCGGCTCCCAGCCCGATATTGTGCGGGAACAGGGTCGCACCATACACATTGCTATTGCCATGTATCGCATCTATGCCCCAGACCACGGGCACTTTGACTGCCATGTCAGTCGCCATCGAAGCTTCATAATATTTATCTGCCAGGGCAACCCAGTCTGCCGCCGTGCCATGTTTGTTATTGCGGTCTGGCCAGCTACCGCCGCCATTCAGGACCGAGCCCAGGTAATAGCGGCGTACGTCATCCGGTGTAATGGCCTTGATTTCCGGTTGCGTCATCTGGCCTATTTTTTGTTCCAGCGTCATGCCTGCGACGATGGTCGCGACCTTTGCCTCGATAGCTGGGTCTTTGCGGATGACGCTCTGGACTTGCGGCCACGCTGCCAGATTCTTGTCAGGCATCTTGCCCGGTCCGTACTGGGTTGCCGTGTCTGCCGCAAAGGCGTGGCTTGCTCCGTATGCCAGCAGGATGGCAGAACTGATCTGTATACTCTTACGCTTCAATTTCATCATGGTGTGCTCTTTATTATGGAAG
This sequence comes from Undibacterium sp. TC9W, assembly GCF_049339865.1. Classification (NCBI taxonomy): domain Bacteria; kingdom Pseudomonadati; phylum Pseudomonadota; class Betaproteobacteria; order Burkholderiales; family Oxalobacteraceae; genus Undibacterium; species Undibacterium sp. TC9W. The sequence goes on from NZ_JBMPPJ010000008.1 coordinate 174,398, forward strand.
GAATCTGCTGATTCGCTTTTGTCTCTTTATTGATGATACTTAGTTTATACGTCGAATTTTTACTCAGGTCTTTCTTTTATATACGCGCACATAATCTACCAGCATCTGTTGCGGGAATATGGTATTTGCATCTGGCGCGCCTGGCCATTCACCACCTATCGCGAGATTCAGGATGATGAAAAATCCATGGTCAAATACCCACTTGCCCGGCACGGTCGCGGGGCTGGCCTGATGATATAGCTGGCCATCAAGATACCAGCGTATCTGCGTAGCATCCCACTCGACAGAATAAATGTGAAAATCATCAGCCAGTTTGCCCTGTGCGAGTTTTTTTGAACCACCAAAGCCAGTAGCTCCATAATAGCCCGGCCCATGCAAGGTAGCGTAGCTGGTAGCGGCTTCCTTGCCTATGTTTTCCATGATGTCGATTTCGCCGCGCTCTGGCCAGCCAGCGGCACTAGCCTCCGCACCCAGCAACCAGAATGCCGGCCAGACACCCTGGCCTGCCGGTATCTTGATACGCGCCTCGAAACGGCCATAGGTGAATTCGCGTAAACCAGCGGTCTTGATGCGCGCCGAGGTGTAATCACTGCCACCTGATTTTTCTTGCCTGGCTTCAATGACCAGCATGCCGTTTTCCAGCCTGAGATTTTGCTTGCGGGCCGTGTAGTTTTCCAGTTCATGATTACCCCAGCCATGCCCGCCGCTTTCTATCTGCCAGCTTTGCAAGTCCAGTTTGTCAGCGGCAAATTCATCGGCCCAGACCAGTTCCCAGCCGTGCTGCAAACTGGGTGCAACTTGTGTTTGCACAAGATTGCTGCTGCCACCGCAAGCGGTGAGCAGCAATAAACTCAGGTAAGTCAAACATGCTGGCAAAGATATCTGTTTTTTCATGCTGTCTGCCGTTTTTGCTCATTGCAAAATCAAAAAACCTGATGGATGATGCATGCATCCATCAGGTCTTCATTGCTTAATAACTCGCACCAACCTTGATACCAAAAGAGCGCTGGTCTATATAACTCGCACCCATTTTTCCACCACCTGCATTCCAGCCATTGGTCTTGGCCTTGGCATCAGTGAAGTTACGCACATAGGCTTCGACAAACCATTTGTCGTTTGGCGCTACCAGCTTCAGCGACAGATCTCCCTTGGCATAGGCTTTTTGTGTCAGGCCGATATGGGCGTTATCGAAATTGCGCAAATCAAAATACACTTTGTCTTGCCAGCGCATGCCTATCCATGGCGTCAGCGTATAACCATTGTCGAGTGCAAACTCTTGCGAGAAGTTCATGCCAAAGGTGAACTTGGGCGCATTCGGCATTTGATTGCCTTCCAGGTTATAGGCACGGCGACCACGCAATCTGTCATCGGTACCCAGATAAACTGCCGGGCAGGGAACTGCGCCGAATTCTGCACGCTGGTCACAGGCATAGCCATCATCATAAGAATCGTAATCATGGATCACGCTTTTAAGATAACTGAAGAAGCCGCCGAGTTTGGCACCCGGCCATGGGCGATAATCCCACTCGGTTTCTATACCTGACAAATTGACCTTGGCGACGTTGACGGTTTGCCACGCCGTTGTTACATCGCAAGTCGGTGCCCATGAAGGGCAAGGCAGGTTGTCTGGCGTAGTGACCTTCGCCAGGAAGTTGCTGCCGGTTTGCTGCATGTCTTTATACTGCATGGCGAACAGAACCACAGACAAGGCCAGACGGTTATCCAGCAATTTTCCTTTGTATCCCAATTCAAAATTGGTGACGGTCTCTGGCTTGTAGGTCAAATAGGTGATCTGCTCTTTTTTATTGTCACCATACACACAGGTGGTCTGGCCACACTTATTGGTACGATCACCAAAGCCGCCGGATTTATAGCCGGTGGCCAAAGCTGCATACACCATGTCGCTTGGTGTCAGTTGTGCCTGCAGGCCAAGGCGGTATGTGCCTTTGCTCCAGCTGTCACTATGGTCATTATTGGTACCAGGACCATAACCTGAATAGGCTGCTGCACCACCCAGCGTACCCATTTGCGGAGTGATCTGGTTGCCGTTTGGTGTACGGTAACTGTCAGTACCCGGTGTGCCATAGTCAAACAGGCCATTGTAGTAGCCATAGCTTTGGCCGCCCCAGCTATTGCCGCCATAGTTCATACCGCCTACATCGGTCTTGGTATCACGTGTGTAGCGTGCGCCCACCGTAGCTGTCCAGACCGGAGTAAATTTCCAGTCTGCCTGCGCGAACAGGGCTTTGGAATCTATCTGGCGATCAGGCTGGGCGTAGAACTGACTGATTGGGATATTGTTAGGACCATAGTGCATCTGTTCCTGGCCAAAATTGATGGCATTCTTTTCATGCATCCAGAATGCACCGGCTACATATTGCCAGTTGTCAAAGCTCTGCTTCAGTTGCAACTCATGGACGGTGGACAGGTATTTGGAATTCAGGGTGCGCGTGAGGTTATCCGAGATAGGCCAGACTGACCAGTTGCCATCGACAGGATTGCGACCTGTGACTTCAAAATCATAAGGCGAGACACCACCGTCATCATCATGCACCTGACTGCGTTTCTGGTTCGCATAGACAAAGCCATATTCCAGCGAAGTGTTCTTGTTCACGTTCCACAGCGCTTTGGAACGCACCGTGTCTATCGACATGTCCACTTTGCCCGGCACATTGATGAGCACATCATATTGACCACGCACACAGGCCCAGCGCGTGCCAGCGGACTGGTCGCAATCTCGCATGCCTATGTAGCCAGCGCCAGAATCCTGGAAATGTTCATACGCGAGTTGCCATTCCAGGTCGCTGTTGACTTTCAGCCTGGCTGCCAGGCGGCCCGCCCACTGGTTCTGGTTGTTGTAGCCATCAGCCTTGGATACTTTGCTGTTGAAGCGCTGGGTAACGTCAGGTATGCCATCCGGCTTCCAGCCCAGTGCAGGGATATTCGCTTCCGAGAAATCCTGCATCTGATTGAACGGGCTGTCCCTGGTGACTTTCATCAAGGTGGCACGCAGGGCCAGATTGTCTCCGACTGCAATATTCTGTATGACATTGAGATTGCGCAGATTCAGACTGCCTGTTTCAAATGAGGCACTACCGTAAGTAGAACCAAATTCCGGCTTGGCCGGGATGATATTGATACTACCCGCAGTCGAATTACGGCCAAACAAAGTGCCTTGCGGGCCACGCAAGACTTCTACCTGATCCAGGTCAAACATCAGGGCCTGCGCACCTTGTGGGCGTGGCGAATACAACCCATCGATATGCAGGCCAGCCGAGGGATCACCAATCTCGGTAAAGTTGGTGGCGGTAATACCGCGTATAGTGATCTTGACTGCTGAGTCATTGGCCTGGCCATCCATCTGCACATTGGGCAATTCGCCAGAGATGCCAGACAAGTTGGTAATGCCTTGTTTGCTCAGTTTTTCCTGGCTGAAGGCGGTAACTGCCAATGGTGTTTTCAATAATGAGGTGGCGCGGCGGGTGGCGGTAACGGTGACTTCCTGTACTTCAGATTTATCAGCATCCGATTTTTTTGCTTTGGACTTGCTTTCTACTTCTGCCGTTTTGCTGCTTTCCTGATCTTGTGCCCATGCATAAGTTGTCAGTTGCGCGCAGGCGCTGGCGACAGCCAGGCTGATCAGGGTACGCTTGGTTATTTGATGAAACATCATGTCTCCCATATTTTTTTCAGTTATCGGTTGACGGTAGTGAAGCTCACTAGCGGTCGCCGTGGTCCGCACATGATCTTGCATGCGCGTCTTACTGGTATTTTTGTTTTGGCTGGCGTCTTTGCACCATGCACATGTACTGCTGAAAACACTGTCCTGCATCACCCATGATGAAATATTCAAACTCAAATATTTTAATGGGAAGGTTTCCAAATTTATCGAAAAAACATAGTGCTACCCCCGTTTCTTTTTGTCAATGAATATGTAATTCAGATACAGACAGCTTTATCCTGCAAGCTGGCAGGCATATTGATCGCGTCTATGTTTTTGTCTGTCTTTTGATCTGTCTTTTTTTTACCTATGCCGCTGAAGATTCCTGGCTTTGCTGCGTTGCGACAGTTGCTGTCTTTGCCGTGGTCGTTGCGTCTTTTGCTTTTCCTGTTTCCAGCAAGAAGTCGCGGTACCAATGCGCGCTCAGTTTTGGCGTGCGTTTTTGCGTGATGAAATCGACATATACGATGCCGAAACGGCGCGAACAGCCCTCTGCCCATTCGAAGTTATCCAGCAAGCTCCAGAGGAAATAACCTTTGACCTGGCAACCCAGGCGTATTGCCTCTTTGACAGCCAGCAGATGGCGTATCAGATAATCGCGGCGCAATTCGTCCCTGACTTGGCCGTCTTCATCAAGATGGTCATCATAGGTTGCGCCGTTTTCGGTGATGTACATGGCATGCGGCTGGTAATCGTCCTGTATGCGCTTGAGCAAACTGGTCATGCCTTCTGGCGCGATCTCCCAGCCGAATGCCGTGCGTTCCACCCCTACTGCATCAACCAGGCGCGTGTTCAGTGGCGATGCACCGGGTGCGTGTTCTATGATTTCTGGAAAGTAAAAATTCACGCCCAGAAAATCAGTGGAAACTGCCATGGCCTGCAGATCACCTTCCTGTACTACCGGGGCATAATCTCCCAGCGCCTGCCAGACATCCTGAGGATAACCCCGGCCATACAGCGGATCGAGATACCAGCGGTTGCGCAAGCCATCATGCAGCCTGGCAGCCGCAAAATCCTCAGGCTTGTCACTGGCGGCAGAGATAGGATGCAGATTCAATGCCAGACCTATTCTCGCATCCGCAACATTGGCCCGTATGACGGGTGTTGCCAGGCCGTGCGACAGCAATACATGATGACAAACCTGGATTGCTGTCTTGAAGTCCTTGATGCCTGGCGCATGTATTCCGTCAGCATGACCCAGCATGGCCGTGCACCATGGTTCATTGTGGGTGATCCAGTGTTTGACCCTGTCACCCAGATGTTCAGTGATGACATCGGCAAATTCAACAAAGGCATGCACGGTATCGCGTGATGCCCAGCCGCCCTGGTCTTGCAGGTATTGTGGCAAATCCCAGTGATACAGGGTAGCCCAGGGTTGCAAGCCGCGTTCCAGCATGCCATCAACCAGACGCGAATAAAATGCCAGCCCCTCAGGATTTGGTTTGCTGTCTGGCCCGGAAAATATGCGTGGCCAGGAGATAGAGAAACGGTAAGCATTGCTGCCAAGGCTCTGAGCAATATCCAGGTCTTCAGCCCATTGATGGTAATGGTCAGAGGCTACCGTTCCGCTGCTGCCATCACGTATGGTCCCTGCTTGCTCACAAAAACTATCCCAGATAGATGGAACGCGACCATCTGTCGCTGCTGCGCCTTCTATTTGATAGGCAGAGGTTGCCGTACCCCATAAAAAATCGCTGTTAAAATCTGTGCGCTGCAACTGCGTAACAAGTGACGGAACTGCATGAAGAAGATTTTTGCTCATATTTTGCTTGCTCAATCTAAAGTTGATTCAAATTAAAATTATTTGGAAAGGTTTCCAATTGCGATTAAAAAATTTTGAGTATTTGCTACTCAGAATTTTTTATACTCGCTTATTGCAAACTTCGTCCTACGTCCCCACCAATTGCTGTCTGCTCCATGGATCATGATGAATGAACTGATTACTCCCCCGCAGCCCAGGTTATTTGTAAACATTAGCCAGACATCTGCAGCATCCATGGAATCCCGTAGCCATGCCCCCACGGGCGCTTTGCATCAGTCCAAACTTAAATCACCAACGCATTGCGACTCTACTATCCTATAGACTACAAACTATCTGAATTTCAGCATCCACCATTCACAAATATTTGACACAGTTATTCAGATACGGATGAAACAATATTCATCTTTTAAACACATGGAAAGGTTTCCATAATTTCATAAAAAAAATGAATAGTCAAGAAAACCATTCATTCTTTTTACACTTTTTTGCGCTTTTTCTACAACAAACTCTCGCACCATAAATTGAAACAGACTCAAGCACATTCAAACACATTCAACAAATTCTTCTGCTGCTTTGTCTGAATCCCAAATTTAAATAATCATCACGATCATCAGCCAGCCTTGCTCCGTCGCTGCGCAGGTTTCGCCAGCGATGCGCGCATGGTCACCTTGATCGGGTAATCACGTGTGACTGGTCTTCTCAGCCCATAGCAACGGTTCAATAACTCATTCAAGGCACTGAGCGTGACGTCACGCCATGGAATATGCACGGAAGTCAGCGGCGGCGCGGCATAGGCAGCGCTCATGGTGTCATCGTAACCAATGACAGAAACATCATGCGGAACGGAAATACCAGCTTGCTGGAAGAAGGACAAGGCTCCCAGTGCCATTTCATCATTCGCGCAAAACAGGGCGGTGAAGGGACGGCCTGATTCCAATAATTCCTTGGCACAATTCCAGCCACCTTCAGGTGAAAAATCACTCTCGGCTATCCACATCTTGCCTGTGTCAATTCCAGCATGACCGAGTTCACCAAGGAAACCATTAATGCGTTCCACATTATCCGGCGCGGTCGATGGCCCAGCGATGACGGCGATATGTTTATGCTTGTATTCAAGCAGGGCGCGCGCAGCCATGACACCGCCTTGCACATGGTCAGCAGCAAAGCACTGGTCGGCGATGGTTTTTGAATCATGATTCAAAACCACCAGACGATCACGTTTTGGGCCGAGGATAGAAAAATCCTCATCCGTCAGCACATTGCTCATGACGATGAGGCCATCGCAGCCACGTTCCATCAAAAATTCTATGCCTTCCACACCTTGCCGTCGTTCATCACCTATACCAACGCCAAACGCAACCACCATGTGCAAACCGGCCAGGCGCAATTCTGTATCGATAGACTGCAGGATGGGCATGTAAAAAGTACCCTTGAGCACAGGGATATACACACCTATCATCTGTGAATTACCTGACAGCAGGCTGCGTGCCGCATGGGATGGGCGGAAATCCAGTTCAGCAATCGCCTTGCGCACACGTTCCTGCGTCTTTAAAGACACCGACCCTTTGCCGCTGACCACGCGTGACGCGGTGCCCAGTCCCACGCCCGCCAGGCGGGCCACATCCTTGATAGTCGCCACTTGATTCTTTTCCATGTTGATGATCCGGCCAGTATATAAAATTTTTACAACGGCTACCGTAAATTATCTTCTTCAATCACAAACGTGACTCTGTTTTTGCATCAAACAGGGAAACCCTGTCGGTGTGAATGTCAAAGCGCACTGTCTCGCCCAGCTTGAACTGCCGGTTCTCATGGTCCAGCAAACACAACTGCTGCTTACCCATAGTCAACCATAAGAGTTGATGATTACCCATGGGCTCCAGCAGGCTGAGTTCGCCGCTATATGCACCATCTGCCTGCACCTGCATATACTCTGGCCTGATACCCAAAATCACATCCTGCACTGGCGATGTTGCCTGAGAGGCATAAGCCGATAAATCCAGCTTGATCACTTCATTATCAAACTGCTTGTCTTCAATGAGCTTGCCGGCGATAAAGTTCATGGCTGGCGCACCCAGAAACCCTGCGACAAACAGGTTTGCCGGTCGCTCATATACTTCAGACGGCGTACCCAGTTGCTGTATCTTGCCAGCCCGCATGACGACGATGCGGCTCGCCAGGGTCATGGCTTCTACCTGATCATGCGTCACATACAGCATGGTAGAGCCAAGATTCTGATGCAACAGCTTGAGTTCGCGGCGCAATTCTGTACGCAACTTGGCATCCAGGTTTGATAGTGGCTCATCAAACAAAAACACCCTGGCTTCCCTGACCAGGGCACGGCCTATCGCCACCCTCTGCCTTTGTCCACCGGATAACTGCGCTGGCTTGCGCTGTAACAGTGTCTGCAATTGCAGCATCTCTGCCACTTTTGTGATGCGTGCCTGTATTTCTTGCTTGGCGACGCCATTAATGCGCAAGCCAAAAGACATATTCTTTTCCACCGTCATGGTCGGGTAGAGTGCATAGGACTGAAACACCATGCCTATCTGCCTGTCACTGGGTTCGGCATAGCTGACATCCTTGCCTGCAATTTCTATGCTGCCTGTTGCGATATCGATGAGACCAGCTATGCTGTGCAAAAGGGTCGATTTACCGCAACCAGACGGTCCCAGCAAGACCAGGAATTCGCCCTCTTCCACATCCAGATCCAGTTGATCGATGATCTTTTGTCCACCCAGCTGTACACCCAGATTCTTGAGACTTACATATGCCATGCACCCGTCCTTAGCCTAAACCTAAACCTAAACTTAATCTTTAACCTTTGACCGCACCAGCGGCAATGCCACGCACAAACCAGCGGCCTGAAATGAAATAGATAGCCAGTGGCAGCAAGGCGGTCAATATGGTTGCGGCCATATTGACGTTGTACATCCTGGTACCGGTCGTCGTATTGATGACGTTATTAAGTTGTGCCGTCATCGGTAAATGTTCCCGCCCCGCAAACACCAGGCCGAGGATGTAATCGTTCCATACTCCGGTGACCTGCATGATGGCGGCTACGACTATCATGGGCAGGGACATGGGCAGCATCAATTGCACAAAGATGCGGAAAAATCCGCCGCCGTCTATGCGTGCGGCATGAAACAGTTCCTGCGGTATGCTCAGATAGTAATTGCGAAACAGCAGGGTCATGATGGGCATGCCAAAGATCACATGCACCAGGACGATGCCAGGAAGGGTACTGAAAATATTCAGGACCGCCAGCACCCGCACCAGCGGAAACATCATGACTTGCACAGGAATGAAAGCGCCCGCCAGCAAAATGGCAAACAGGAGTTGTGAACCACGGGGCCGCCAGAACGACAAGGCGTAACCATTCAGCGCACCCAGAAAAATCGCCAGCACGGTGCTGGGTAAAGTAATCGCCACTGAATTCCAGAAACCGCTACTGATACCTTCACAGGCCACACCTGTACAGGCCGTGCTCCAGGCTTGCCGCCAGGGCTCTACTGTCATGTGCATGGGCAAGGCAAAGATATTACCGAGGCGAATTTCTTCCATCGATTTGAAAGAGGTCACCAGCATGATATACAGCGGCAGCAAAAAGAATGCCGCAGCAGTCAGCAGGAAGGCATAGATGCCTATGCGTGCTGGCGTCCATGTGCGCTTTGTGTTTGTCCTCATCTTTTGCCCTTGCGCGCTCTTGCATACGCGTAGGGTATCAATAGTGCCAGCACGGGCAGCAGCATCATGATGGCACCGGCAGATGCCAGTGACAGGTTGGCGCGGCCAAACAAATGATCCATGATAAATTTTGCCGGTACTTCGCTGGCAGTGCCGGGGCCGCCCTGCGTCATCGCTTCAACCGCATCAAAGAGTTTGACGACAGCCGTTGCAAGCAACAGGAATACGGTGGCAAAATTGGGCGCCAGCATGGGGATGATGATGGACAGATAAACCCGCCAAGTGGGTATGCCATCCATGCGCGCAGCTTTCCAGATATCTTCATCTATGCCACGCAAACCCGCCAGCAGCATCGCCATGACCAGGCCGGAAGCCTGCCACACGGTGGCGATGACGATGGTATAGATCACCATGTCCTGATCGACTATCCAGTCAAACTGAAAATCCTTGAACCCCAGTTGACGTATGCCTTCTTGTATCCCCACACCCGGCGTCAGCATCCACTGCCACACCAGACCGGTGGCGACGAATGACATAGCGTAAGGGTACAGGAAGATGGTACGCAGCACGCCCTCGCCCGTTACATTCTGGTCTATAAAGACAGCGAGCAAAAAGCCGATGATGACGCAAGCAAGGATGAACAGCACGCCATAGATGGCCAGGTTATTCAGTGACAACAGCCAGCGCTCATTGTCGAACAGACGCTCATACTGACTGAGGCCGACAAAGTTATTGACGGGCAGAGTGCGTGAGCTGCTCAATGAAATCTTCAATGTCCACAATAAGGTCGCCAGGTAGCCGAATACCACCGTCAGGCTCATAGGCAGCAAGGCAGCTTGAGGTATGAGTTTGGTATGCAGCTTGCCTTTGAATCTGGCGCTGGACTGGTTGGTTGACATGGGCGAGATGGCGCTTGGCGGGGGTATTAATATGGTACTTAATTTTTCAATGCAGCGATGATATTCTTTTGTGCTTTTTCTACAGCCATATTGGTATTCCAGTAAGCTGTCAGCACATCGGTCAGGGCACCATTCTGGTCTGGCGTCAGGTAAATCTCACCTATGCCTGCATGTCGGCTTTTGTCTTTCATGATTTCCAGTCCGGTCTGGGCGCACAGGTTCAGTTGCGTCACATCCAGGTCATTACGTATGGGGATGGAACCCTTGAGCTTATTGAATTCCAGTTGCGGCCCAGGTGCCACCACGATGCTGGCCAGCAGCTTTTGCGCCTTGATGGTTTCTGGATTGCTGGTTTTTGGAAAGACAAAAGCATCGCCCTGTATCAGGTAAGGTGCTTTTGGTCCCAGGCCTGGCATGCAACCATATTCGCGGCCAGCGACTTGTTTGGCTGCGACGAACTCACCCAGGGCCCAGTCCCCCATGATTTGCATGCCTGCCGTGCCTTTGATGAGCAAGGCTGTGCTGTCATTCCAGTTGCGTCCAGGTGATGCGGTATCAATGTAAGAGCGCAAGCGCTTGAAGCTTAGCAAGACTTTGCGAAAGGCTTCTGAATTCATGGCGGTGACATTACGGTCACGCATCACACTCAGATACAGATCCTTGCCACCTACATTGGCCAGCATGGCCATGAAGACGATAGTCTCTTGCCAGGCCTGACCGCCATGGGCCAGCGGTATCAGTCCGGCTGCCTTGAGTTTATCGAGAGCAGCAAACAGCTCATCTGGCGTGGCTGGTTCTTTGTCTATACCTGCTTTTTTAAATGCGGATTTTGAATACCATATCCAGGCTGGCATGTGGATATTCACCGGTACAGCATAATAATGTCCCTTGATTTTGAGGACATTGCGTATGGGCTCAGGCAGGGTCTTGTCCCAGTTCTCTTTGGCGGCGACATCATCGACATTATTGAGCATGTCTTGCTCGACGACATCCTGGAATTGCCTGGAAATATTGAATTGCGCCGCAGTGGGCGGGTTGCCCCCGACCATGCGGTTGATGGCCACGGAACGCGCCTGGTCACCACCGGCAATGGCAGTATCTGTCCAGACACCACCAGCGGCACGGTAGGCATCAGCAAATTTGGCGACAGCAGCCGATTCACCACCAGATGTCCACCAGTGCATGACTTCGGCCTTGGGCCCTGCGGCATGCGCGGACATGCTCGCGGCTACCAGGCCGCCCAGGCCACCGAGTAGCAGGGCAAGCACCAGTTTATTGGTTTTATACATTTTGTCTCCGCCTAAGTTTCCACGGGTGCAGATGGCAGATCGTGGTCTGCAATTTTTCTGCTTTCTTCTGCTTTTTTATCGTTATATCTGTTACTGCATACATGGAAATTCCCGCCTCTCATCATGCCCAGTCACATCGACGGAATACAATTGGAAACGTTCCCATAAATCCAGGCAAAATATAACACCCTGGGTTTTCCAGTGTCAACATATTGTCAATATGAAAAACAACAGGGTAAGCATCCCTACTGGCTTTCATCACATCTCTCACCCAGGAATTCAATGCTGCACCATGGCTGCACGCAACTGTGCAACGATGAGATCGACAAAACTCCTGACCTTGGCATTTGCATAGCGGCCTTCCCTATGTACCACATGCACGGGCAGCGGAGCGGTCTCATATGTCTGCATGATGCGGCATAGCTGCCCATCATCAAAATACTTACCCACCTGGTAAGACAATAGGCGGCTGATACCCAGGCCTGCGAGGCTGGCTTCGATGGCAGCATCATTGCTGCTGACCGTGAGACGTGGCTTGACCTTGATTGCCATATTCTGCCCTGCATGGGCGAAGCGCCATTCGACCATAGGTGTAACACCCGTGGCGGCAATAATGCTGTGCCCGCTTAATTCATGCGGGTTGGCTGGCGTACCATGCACTTGCAGATAAGCAGGCGAGGCACACAACAGGCGGCGTATCTGCCCTACCCGTATTGCCTTCATGCTGGAATCTGGCAATTCACCTATGCGCACACCGACATCAATGCCTTCTTCCAGCAAATTCACGACACGGTCAAGGAAAAGTGCGGACACATCCATCGCCGGATAGCGTTGCAAATATTCGACGATGCCGGGCATGACAAACATTTTGCCAAACATGACGGGAGCAGTGACTGCCAGATGACCACGCGGTTCGGCATTGATGCCCGCCGTGGCTTCATCGGCAGCCTCGACATCGGCAATGATGCGGCGGGCATCTTCCAGATAACGCTGGCCGGCTTCTGTGACCCTGACAAAGCGGGTGCTGCGATTCAGCAGCTTGACGCCGAGTCGTGCTTCCAGCGCCGCAATCGCACGCGTGACTGCCGGTGGCGACATGGCCAGACGACGGGCGGCAGCGGCAAAGCCTTCTTCCTCGGCAACGGCTACAAATACAGTCATCAGATGCAGTTTGTCCATGGCACTCCGGCGATTATTCCGCTATTTACAATAATTAATTGTAAATCATGGCTATTCTTGAGACAAACAATATTGCGTAAATTTGAGTATGAATAACTCAACTCACGATATTTACTTAAGGACAAATACAAATGGATAAGTCATTGGATATTGCACGACCACCCTTGCCGCCCTTCACACTGGAGACGGCAATACAAAAAGTACGTATGGCAGAAGATGGCTGGAATACCCGCGACCCTGACAAGGTGGTACTGGCTTATACGGTGGATACGATCTGGCGTAACCGCCATGAATTCCCGCAAGGACGCGAGCAAGTCAGGGAATTTTTAAAGCGCAAATGGGCAGCAGAACGTGAATACCGCCTCATCAAGGAAATCTGGGCTTTTAGCGAAAATCGTATCGCCGTGCGCTTCGCCTACGAGAGTTGCGACCATGAAGGCAACTGGACGCGTTCTTATGGCAATGAGAACTGGGAATTTGCTGACAACGGCCTCATGCACAGACGTCTTGCCAGCATCAATGATCTGGGCATTAGCGCGGATCAGCGTTTATTCCACTGGCCCCAGGGTCGCAGGCCGGATGATCATCCCGGACTGAGTGATCTTGGCTTATAAGTAAAGCCAAGATCAAGTCCGAACAGGGGGCGCAGGAAAAACACGCGACGTATGATTTCATAACTGAGGAAGCAAGTCGCTGCTGTCAGCGCAACCAGCAAGATACCTTCTGGCAGGGCAGGCAAGGCCAGCGGTTTCATGCCATGCGCCATGATGACGATATAAGTCTGATGGAGGATATACACAGGAAACACTGCCTGCGTCAGATAGCGTCTTGCCGGGCTATCGAAATTCAGATGCTGCTTCGCATAGCCGCAGGCTGCAATAATCGCTGACCAGGCCATGCAAACCCACACGCCGCGCTGGAGCATGATGAACCACTTCGGTGTAGCGTCATACTCAAAGCTGAAATAGATGATCAGGAACAACCAGCCACATGCAGCTATCCTGAGTGCAAGCCAGCGCATGCTGGCGAGTTCTTGCCAGAATGCCTGTGAATTGGCGATCAGGGCACCGAATGTAAAGATGAACAAATAGCAGGCATGGTTATACCAGTCAGCCACCAGACCATTATTCGGTGGGTAGGAACTGAACAAACCCATGCGCACCAGCGCCAGGTAAGCAACAGGCAAAGCCAGGATGCGCCAGCCCTTCATCTGCTTTTGCAGCCAGTTGCGGGCAGCCTGGAACCATGCGGGCTTGAAAGCCAGCCAGAACCACAGCAACACACTATATACCCACAGGTAGGCAACAAACCACAGATGATTCCAGGTAGGCAAATCCAATACCTTGCCTTCTATCTTGAAGCCACGATAGTGATGCAGGTAGAGCTGCATGAATTCGCTATAACTGCCGGCATAGGCCAATTTCTCCACCACTTCGAGATACGCCTGTGGCGGCACCACGACGAACATGCCAAAGATCAGTGGCAGCAAAAGACGCAGGCTGCGGCTGCGCAGGAATTTGCCGGTGGCGATTTTTTCCAGCATGAAGGCAGATGCCACACCAGAGATAAAAAACAGCAGGCTGAGACGCCAGGGGCTGGTCAGCATCATCAGCGGTTGTAAGGTGCTGCTGGCATGCGGGCTTTTGACATGCCAGCCCCACTCCACATAATACATGCCTACGTGATACAGGATCAGCAAGAAAAAAGCGATGATCCTGACCCAGTCGAGAAAATATAAACGCTGGGAAGGCAAACCTGGCACTGCTATGCTTGAATTTGACATGGCTCTTTTTCTGGTCATTGATGAACACAGACGCGATACTAAAAGCGTGATCAAATTCACACCAGAAAAATGTGGCGGACTGGATGTGAGCAGGGGTGAAATGGAAATACCAACAGGGACTTAGCTGGCAAGTGCTTGCACGACCTCATCCCTGTGCTGACGGCTGCATGGCAGGTGCAGGCCATCTTGCAGCAGCAGTTCAGCATCTCCCTTTTGCGCTGGCAAGACCTGGGTAATCTGGTCCAGCCTGACGATATGGCTACGGTGGCAACGCACAAAGCCCTGCCCCAGCCTGTCCTGCAAACCCGACAAGGTCTGGCGCATCATATGCTGCTGTTGGCTGGTAAAAATCATCACATAATTATCAGCAGCTTCCAGCCGTATGATGTCGGCCAGCTTGATGACGGTGACGCGGCCTTTTTCATTCAAGAGTAAATGCTGTTCTGCCTGAATTTTTTTCGCGCTGCTCCTGCGCTCACTCACTCTTTGCAGGGCACGCAAGAATCTCGCCTCATCATAAGGCTTGAGCAGATAATCGATCGCATTCGCATCAAAAGCCTGCAGGGCGAACTGGTCATAGGCGGTGACAAAAACGATCAGTGGCACAGGCGCTGCCAGTTGACTGGCGACGGTGATGCCATCCATCTCCGGCATTTGTATGTCGAGGAAAACCAGGTCAGGCTGCTGCTTTTGTATGCAGTCCAGTGCTTCCCTGCCATCCCTGGCTTCTGATACGACGGCATCTGCCACATGTTCGGCTACCAGACGCCTGAGTTTATCCCTGGCATAGGCTTCATCATCGACGATGAGGATTTTCATGAAGCTATGCTCCCGACATCAATGGGCAAGCGCAGCTCTGTCATGACGCCTGAAGGCTTCAGATCGGTCAATTGCAGGCTGGCTTTATCCTGATACAGGACCTGCAGACGCTGGCGCAAATTACTGATGCCCACGCCTGAGCCTTGCCCGTTCTCCTGCAAATGACCGGCGTCATCCTCGATGCGCAAGATGACTTGCCCTGCCTCTTTATATGCACTGATCTTTATATGAGTAAGCTGGCTGCGTTTTTCGACAGTATGCTTGAAACTGTTTTCCAGTATGGTTTGCAGGCTCATGACCGGTACTTTACTGCTTAGCACATCATCGGCGATATCCCAGTTGATCTCTACCCTGTCGATAAAGCGCAGGCTCATCAGTTTTGCGTAGGCCTGCAGCAGTTTTAACTCATCTGCGAGGCTGGTTTCGCTGTGCTGGCCCAGGTCCATGCTGGCGCGCAAGAGTGCGGCGATCTCACTCAAGGCAGTGTCCGCCAGTTTGACATCGGTATACATCAGCGATGAAATGGTGTTGAGTACATTGAACAGAAAATGCGGTTGCATCTGTTGCGTCAGTCTGTGCAATTGCGCATCACGTAACAGCGCCTGGGATTTTTCTGCATTGTCTTTTTCTTCGAGCAAAGAAGCATAGGCTTGCAGGCCAAAAATCACGACATAAAACATGCCAAAGAACATGAAGATCTTGCTGCACTCATAAAAATACACTTTGATCCAGCCATCATGCTGATAGCTGAGTCCCAGCAAGGCATACACTGAGTGACGCAGGCTATATACCATCACCACAAATACAGTGCTGAACAAAGGCAGGGGCAGGATTTGCTGCCAGAACCATTTGGCTGGTGTCTGTAATAAATGCCTGTCGGTCAGCTTGCGCCTTTGCAGCAAAAGCAGCAATGTGCCTACGAGGGCAGAAGAGCTTTCCCAGAAGATGGGTTCCCAAATATGTTTGCCGCCGCCTTTCAGATGGTCTTGCACGGCAACCGCCACCATCAATAGCCAGAATAAAAACCAGCCTGTGAAGACTGGTTTTTTGATCCTGTCCCAATACGCCAGCCCGTCCATTATTGCGCCACCAGGTTGCTGGTGCCCAGCCACTTACCACTCGTACTCAAATCACGCGTCAGTTCCAGCACCAGTTTTTCTACTGCCATGGCGGCATTCGTCAAAGGGATATTCTTGGATGCGCACAGGGTCACGGTACGCGACAACTGTACATCACTGATAGGGCAGGCACGCATTTCGCCACGTTCAATTTCTGCCAGCATCGGTGATACGGGCAAGATAGTCGCCCCCATATCAGCCATCAACGCAGATTTTAAAATCGCTATCGAGGTGATGTCGATGACATTCTCTATGTGCTTGCCCTGCTCTCTGACCACCTGCTCTATACGTGGCCGCACACCATGTTGTATGCTGGGCAAAATCAGAGTGGACTGCAAGGCTTGCGCCAGCGTGATCGATTTGCGCTTGCAGGCAAACTGTGAATCAGTTCGTGTGATGTACATCATTTCCTCTTCGACCAGCGGCTTGCTGGTAAAGCCGCCCAGTTGGCCATCATCAAACAGTATCGCCAGGTTCAAACGGCCTGAGCGCAACTGCTCGGTCAAGTTGCCGGTCAATTCTTCTGTCAGTTGAAAGATGATATCGGGGTAGGCTGCACGTACAGCTTTCAATAAAGGGAAGGCCAGCGCGCCAGAGGCACTTTGCGGTATGCCCAAAGCAACCGTGCCGCTGGGTTTGTCTGTCGATTGAGCGACGGCTGATCTGGCATCGCTGACTTGCTTCAAAATCGCCAGCGCATGTTCGTAGAATATTTTGCCGGCGTCTGTGGCCTGCATACCTTGTGCAGAACGATGCAACAAAGTCGCACCCAGTTCTTCTTCAAGTTGCTGCAATTGCTGGGTCAGGGCTGGCTGCACGATATGCAGCACACGCGCGGCGCGCGACAGCGAGCCGTGATCGACGATGGCGACAAAATAACGTAGCTGGCGCAATTCCATTTTTATTCCACGGGCTTGATGGCCCGTCTTTCTATCGATGAAGACAAGATCAGGGAAGTCGATGTCACACCGCAACGCGCGAGGCTGGTAATCACTCGCTCCAGCTCACGTACTGAGGGCGCGACTACTTTGACGATCACGCAATCTTCGCCGGTAATGGCATGGCATTCAACTACTTCTGGTACTTGCTCGGCAATTTTTAGTACCGGCGTATCAGTTGCGCGGCTGGCAATGCGGACAAAAGCCGTAATGCCGTAACCCAATGCTTCAGGATCAACCCTGGCGTGGTAGCCCGTGATGACATTGGCGGCCTCCATGCGCTTGACCCTTTCGGTCACGGCAGGCTGGCTTAAATGTATGCGCCGCCCTATTTCGGCCATGGTGACCCTGGCATCGGCCTGCAAAATCTCGAGGATTTTGCCGTCCATCACATCCAATTCTATTTTCACGGAGAAACCCTGCTTTTTCGTTGAGATTAAAAGAAATGTACCTGATTTACCTTTGATTATCCATTTAATATTCAAACTGACTAACATACACTGATTACCTGAAATCAATTTAAGCTACCCCTGCCATGCGCCATTTGCCACGTAAAGTTTTACTCGCCCTGCTTACTGTCTATATAGTCTGGGGCTCCACTTACTTTGCCATACAGGTGGCCCTTAAGGCCCTCCCGCCTTTCATGATGATAGGTACACGCTTTCTGGTGGCAGGGGCTATTTTGTATGCCTGGCAAAAATCGCGCGGTGCGCCCAACCCTACTTTGCGTGAATGGCGCGACGGCGGTATCGTCGGCATTTTGATGCTGGGTGGTGGTACTGGTTTGACAGCGGTGGCGCAGCAATATGTGTCTTCCGGCCTGACTGCCGTGTTTATTGCCTGCTCACCGATGATACTGTCTGGCTTGTCGGGCATGTTTGGTGACTGGCCCAAGCGTCGTGAATGGGCGGGCATATTCTGCGGTTTTGCTGGTGCCATGTTGCTGGCGTCTGACGGCCAGTTTTCGGCACAACCTTTGGGCATACTGTTCTTGCTGGGGGCGATATTGTGCTGGGACGTGGGTTCGATTTTGTCGCAAAAGAAACTCAAGATGGCGGCAGGCGGCATGGGCTTTGCGAGTGAAATGCTGGTCGGTGGCTTGTTCCTGTTCATCATCAGCCTGGGTAAGGGTGAGCAACTGACGGGTGAAGTCACCGTCAATGCAGTGGCTGCCTGGGCCTATCTGGTGGTGGCTGGATCACTGCTGGCATTTACTGCCTATATGTATTTGCTGTCCAAGGTACCGGCTGGTCTGGCTGCAAGTTATGCCTACGTCAATCCTGTCATCGCAGTAGGTCTTGGTGTGGTGTTTGGTGGCGAGCACCTGTCCATGCGCGAGATGCTGGCGATGAGCATCATTCTTGGCAGCGTGATAGTGCTGACCAGCGCGCACAAGCATAAAGAGCAGACTGCCAGTTGATAAATTGATCGTTGCCTGACAACTCTCCCGCACAAAAAATAATGGCGCTGCAACACTGCAGCGCCATTTTATTAATTAATTCATCAATTCATCAATCAACTCATTCATCAACTGAGCTGTCAAACAAGACCAGGCCAGGCTCAGTCTTAAAAGAATTCAGCGGTATCGTTGGACACTTCAGTCTTCAAATCACCGCTGGACACCAGTTCATCATAAAAACACGTGCGGTTGCGGCCATTAGACTTGGCGAAATACAGCGCCTGGTCAGCCCGGCCCACAATGGCGACGGCAGGTTCAAATGGGTCTATGCGGGCATAGCCTATGCTGATGGTGACCGTGCCAACCTGGGGGAAATAATGCTGTTCCACATTCTGGCGGAAACGTTCGAAAATAGTATTGGCATCTTCCTGCGAAGTCGAACGCAGCAAGATGACGAATTCTTCACCGCCAAAACGGAACAGGCGGTCTGAGGGGCGGAAAGAACTGCGCAAGAGATTGGCGATGAGGATCAGCACTTCATCACCATACAGATGCCCGAACTGGTCATTCACGCGCTTAAAGTGATCAATATCAAGCACAGCCAGCCAGTGCTGGCGCTCAGGCTCATGGCTGCGGCGTTCTTCTTCTGCCCGCTCAGCTTCTGTGCTGGCCTGCTGCTGCAAAGCACTGCTGCGCAGGACCTTGGAAAAATTATCGTCGAAAGTCTTGCGGTTCAGCAAACCTGTCAGTGAGTCGCGCTCACTATAGTCAAGCAGGTTCTGGAAATTGCGATAGACAATCAGCATGCCATTGACGACTTCCATCGCCGTCGTGGTGTAATTCGCGGGCTTGTAGATTTCGAGACAAGTATGCAATTTGTCATTGATCCAGATCGGCAGCCAGATAATTTTGCCGCCTTCTATGACTTGCTCTATGATTTGCTGCTTCTGTGCAATACCCTCTTTCAAGTGAGGATAAAGCTCGATGGAATCATGCGAAGCAGGGGACGCCTGGGTTTCGTCAGCAATCGAAACGTTGTCGTTTTCTATGCTGATATGCGGCTTGATGAAGACTTGCTGACCAACAGAAACCACATCCAGCACCCGCGCCGACTCCGCGTTGGTCAATTGACGCAGCGCAGTAATTACTGAAATATTCAGTAAGTCGTGATCGCGATGCCCGGTAATTTCTACCAGGTGTTTAATGATTGATTCCATGCCCCGTATTCCTGCATCTTCCTGCCGATTCCAGCCGATCCTTGCATAAATTACCAGTACGAACTCGCCAGCAACAATCCACCACACGCAAGCAATGCGCGCAAATTGCCCTTATACAATAGTATAACAATTCAGGGCTGGCTTTACCTGATATTCTGCAAACAATTCATCCAGAGACATATTTTTACAAAATTGCACGAAATATGCGTCAAGACCCATTTGCAAATAGTGTAGGCATTCATGCAGGTATCGAACTAAAGTAATCGAACTAAAGTAATATAAGCAAAACTCATTTCAATCATTTTTTGCCAGGGTGTAGCCATGAAACGTTCGCGTACCAATTCCTGCATCCTCACCCTGGTCTGTATCGCAAGCAGCCTGATCATGGCTGGAACTGCGCATGCCAATTCAAGCATCCAGGTCACGGATGCCAGCGGGCAGGCCGTGCCGGATGCGGTGGTCTATGCAGAACTTGTTGGCAGCCCGCAGATTGCCAAGTCAGCCACTGCGGAGATTCAGCAAAAAGACAAGAAATTCATGCCTTTCGTGACCGTGGTACAAACCGGCACCTCGGTTTCCTTCCCCAACAATGACACGGTCAGGCATCACGCCTATTCATTTTCTCCGGCCAAACCTTTTGAATTGAAACTATATTCAGGCAAACCTGCTGCACCCGTGGTATTCGACAAAGCCGGCACCGTTGTGGTGGGATGCAATATCCATGACCAGATGGTTGCCTATATCCATGTCGTCGATACACCCTATTTTGCCAAGACCGATGCTAACGGCACTGCCCGCATGCCATCGATCCCCGCTGGCAAATATGTATTGAAAACCTGGCATCCCAAACAACCATCGTCGGCAACAGTACAAGAGCAAAATATACAAATCGAAGGCAATGGCCCCAACCTGACGGTAAAATTGAATTACAAGGCGGGTTAATTTCAAGGCTGGGTCAGCAGGAGATACTTTTCCCACGCACACCAAGAGGAAAGTTCATGCGTTTGCATAGTTTGGAAAACCGGGTTGTCACTCTTTTCATAGGCTTGCTATTGACGGTACAGCTGGCAGCCTATTTTGCCATCGGCAGTGCGATAGACAGAAATGCGCGCACTGCAGTTGAAGAGAATTTGAAAATCAATGAAAAATTCCTGCTGCGCCTGCTAGATCAGAATGCACAAAAACTCATACAGGGTGCCATACTCCTTGCAAAGGACTATGCCTTCCGCGAAGCCATAGGCACACATGATACTGAAACCATCGTTTCTACCCTGTCCAATCATGGCAGCCGCATAGGTTCTGAGCTGACCATGCTGGTCGGGCTGGACAGGAAAATTACAGCGTTTTCGAATACCAGTAAAACCAGCCGCGACAATGGTACAAGCAATGAATTAAGCAATAGCCTGCAACAATCGGTTGCCTCACTGATACAGACCGCAGAGAAAACCGGCAGTGCTGCCAGCACGGCGATCGTCGATGGCAATCCCTATCAAATGGTAGTGGTACCTATCGAAGCACCGGTCACCATCAGTTGGGTAATTATGGCCATCCCGATAGGAAAGGCCCTGGTGACCGATATGCATGAATTATCACGGATGCAAATCAGTTTGTTGACTTCTGAAAAACAGGGGAGCTGGCTCGCCAATGTTTCCAGTCTCAGTGATGACAACGCCAACAAGCTGGCCCAGCAATTACCTGTTGCTGACAAACTGGTCAATTATCTGCCTGCCCTGCAAATCGATGACGACCAGTATAGCGCCCGCATACTCAGACTGGCACAGAACGAACAGTTCAATACCATCGCCGTGCTGCAACTGTCGATCAGCCAGGCGGTTGCTCCTTACAAGGAATTGCAGCGTAATCTCTTGCTACTGACGGTACTTGCTGCCGTCGTTGCCAGCATCATCAGTGCCATCACTGCGCGCCGCATTACCGGGCCGGTAAGGCAACTGGCAGAAACTGCGCGCAGCCTGGGTGCAGGTGATTACACGGCCACTATCAACGTCAAACAAAAAGATGAAATTGGTGATCTGGCGCGCACCTTCATGACCATGCGTGATGGTATTGCCCAGCGTGAAAAAGAAATCAGCCGGCTGGCTTACTGGGATACCCTGACCAATCTGCCGAACCGGGCACTGTTTACCGACATGCTGGAAGAAGCCATTGCCAGCGCACGTTCCCATGAAAAGTCCTGCTATGTGTTGATGATGGACCTCGACCGTTTCAAGCATGTGAATGACGTCATGGGACACCGCTTTGGTGATGTACTGCTGAACCAGGTTGCGATACGCTTATCAGCCGAACTGGGGGCTGGTGGCACAAAACCAGCCCGGCTCGGCGGTGATGAATTTGCCATCCTGCTGCCAAATAGCGCGAAGGAAGATGCGCTAGAGTTGGCAAACCGCATCTTGCGCTCACTGGAAAAACCCATCTCCATAGAAGACCAGACTGTTGATCTTGGTGCCGGCATAGGCATCGCTGGTTTTCCTGAACATGCAGGGGATGCCCAGAGTTTGCTGAGCCGGGTTGAGGTCGCCATGTATGCGGCAAAACTCGGCAATAGTGGCGCAGTCATCTATTCCCCCGACATTGACAAATCCAGCCAGCAAAGCCTGTCTTTGCTCAGCGAATTGCGGGCAGCGCTGGAACAGCAGGCTTTCCGTTTATACGTACAACCAAAGGTGGAGCTGGATCAGGGCAAGGTGATTGCGGTAGAAGCACTGGTACGCTGGATACACCCTGAGCGTGGTTTTATCTTCCCCGATCAGTTCATCCCTTTTGCCGAGCAAACCGGCTTCATACGCCAGCTGACGCACTGGGTCATGAACGAAGCAGCGCGAGTCTGCCACCTATGGCATCAGCAAGACATACAACTGAAAATCTCGGTCAATATTTCTACCCGAGATTTGCTGGACCAGGATTTGCCGGGCAAATTTGCCCAGATATTGCAAGACCATGAAGTAAAAGCTGCTTCGTTTTGCCTGGAAATCACTGAAAGTGCCATCATGGATGACCCGGTACGGGCCTTCCAGACGCTGGACAAATTACATGCCATGGGCTTTGAGCTGTCTATCGATGATTTTGGCACGGGCTATTCATCTCTGGCCTACCTGAAGCGTCTGCCGGTTCATGAACTGAAAATAGACAAATCTTTTGTACTCAAAATGGAAAAGGATATTGATGATACCAAGATCGTCAAATCCACCATAGACCTGGGGCACAATATGGGCTTGCGGGTCGTCGCCGAGGGCGTGGAAAATATGGAGGTCATGAATTTGCTGAAGGAGCTGGGTTGCGACCAAGCCCAAGGCTATTACATCAGCAAACCCATGCCTTCAACCGACATGCCTGCCTGGCTCGCAAAATGGCAGGAGCAAAACCAGCAAACTAGTGGACTGTAACAAAATTCAAAAGAATCAGAGAACAATCAGGCCAGATGTACGAACTGACCTGACTTGCGGTCGCGCTTGCGGTTATACATGCGGCTGTCGGCGATCTTGATGAGTCGCACATAATCACTGCCATCCTCAGGGAAACTGGCCCAGCCTACTGAGACACCGACGCTGACGACGATGTCTTCGAGCGCAATCGGCTGCTCGACGACATTGCAGATTTTTTCTACGGTATTGTTGATATCGATAGAGCTCTTGGTATCTTTCAGCAGCAACACGAATTCATCACCGCCGTAACGTGCCACTTCATCCGTCTCACGGATAGCAGAGCGCAAACGGGCAGCAATCACAACCAGGGCCTTGTCACCAGCATCATGACCATGGTTATCGTTGATGTATTTGAAGCGGTCCAGGTCTATGAATAACAGGGTAAATCCTTCACTGGCACCAGGATTTTCCAGGGCCTGCTTTTGCAGGTAATTAATCTGTGTGAACAGGGATTCACGGTTCGCCACCTGCGTCAGCTTGTCATAGCGCAGCTTGTTTTCCATCTCCATGAAAGTCTGGGCCAGTGTGCCTATCTCATCTGTGCGGCGAATTTGCATGCTGGGCATGGGTTCGCCATTACCAAATTTTTCAGCAGCAGAAGTCAGTTTTCGTATATCTCGTATCACGCGCTCGACGATGGTCAAGCCTATGGTGAGAGCAAAGATCACACAGGCCAGGGCAATCACCATACTCTGCATGAAACCCTGGTTGATACTGTTCATGAAGTCAGCACGCGGCACGGCAACCACGGTCAGCCAGTTCAAACCCTGCTTGTTACCCAGTGGAGAAATCGCCACATCAATGGTGCCATTGCTGAGTTCCATGGATTGCGTCTGGGTAGTCTGCAATTTCATGTCGCTGACTCTTTGGAAAGTCTCGCTGATCAGCGGTGTTTTCATGTCGATGGCACGCATGCGTTCAGGCACGCCATTCACCGTGCGTTCAGGCAGTTCCTGGCCAGACGTGGCGACGATATAACCATCTGCATCGACAATATAGGCGACGCTGTTCTTGCTGATTTCGAGCTTGCGCAGGAAATTCGATAATTCCTTGAGCGTCAGGTCGGTTGCCATGACACCGGCAAATTCATGGTTCTTGTTAAAGACCGATTTTGCCAGTGTGATAGTCGGATAATGGAAAGAAAAATTATTATAGATTTTTGACCAGACCGGTCTTTCCGAGGTCTGTGCAATCTTGTACCAGGGGCGCAAACGCGGATCAAAATCGTCGCTGCGCAAGATGTTCGAGCGGTCACCGACATGGCTGACGCGGAAAACCGTGCGCTTGTCACCATCTGGTTCACGCCAGAACAATTGCACCATTTCCCTGGAAATTCGGTAAACACCGACAAAGCGCCCGTCGCTACCACCGAAATACACGTAGTTGTTAACATCCATGAACAAGCCACTGGCCGCCCAGAATTTTTCTTCCAGGGCTTTCATGTCCGCAGAAAAATTCTGCTCTTTGGGCAAATTGCTGGGACTGGGTGCGACTGACTCCAGCGCTATCAGGGCGCCATCGAGGTGTTTTTCGGTCGCCAGGTTGATACGGTTGACCATATCGCCAAGTATGCGCTGCGTCAGGGTATAGACGGCATCTGTCCCGGCCTTCATGGAGACCCAGCCTATGGCGGCAGACACCCCTATCACCAGGACGATGATGGGTATCACCAATTCTCGACGCAAAGAAGAACGACTCATACTTGGGCTCAATCAGGCTCAAAAAAAGCGATCGGAAATTCCTGTCCGGCATCCTGCGCAACTCGCCCCCTGCTATTTCAGGCCATACAAGGCGGCAAAATACATGAAGAAAAAATCAGGGGGCTTTAGTATATACCGTTAAAAATTGTTAAAACCAACTTATGTGACAACACAGAGATTAAATCTTGCGTATTGTGGTAATTGGACTGGTTAAATCAAAGCAAAATACAAAGGCCAGCTTAAATTTCTTCCATTTCTTTTATAAAATGAATCGGTTACTCTGATGAAAAATTTCTTTTGAGCAACCAACATACCATGGACTTATACGCCACCGATAGCGAAGTTACGCAGTTAGAGCAGCGCTTGACCGGAACGGTGACGCAAGAACAACTCGACGAATTGCTGACACTGGCCTGGCACCTGCGTCAGCGCGACAGCAGCCGCGCCCTGAACCTGTGCGAACAGGTCAGCAAAATGCTGAATACTTCCAGCAGGACGGACACCGACAAAGCCCTGGTCTATCTGCGCCTGCAATTGATCAGGGCAGAAGAAAAGTGGCTGCATGCTGATCTCGATAGTGCAGCAGCCATCATCCAGGCCATATTGCGCCACCCTGACGTGCATCTCGACCCGGCCGCCCTCAGCGATGCCC
This sequence comes from Undibacterium sp. TC9W, assembly GCF_049339865.1. Lineage (NCBI taxonomy): Bacteria > Pseudomonadati > Pseudomonadota > Betaproteobacteria > Burkholderiales > Oxalobacteraceae > Undibacterium > Undibacterium sp. TC9W. The sequence continues at coordinate 200,001 of NZ_JBMPPJ010000008.1, forward strand.
ATCGCATGCTTGGTTTCATCTTCTCTGACCAGGGCAAGCATGTTGAATGTGACATAGAGATGGCCATCTCCATAGATGAAGCCAGCAAGGGTGATGATGTCTTGCGCAAGCAATGTACAGCCGCTGCCCTGGCCCGGGTGGCGGTTTTACGTGATGATAAATTGGCCAAATCCTACTTCGACCGCTATTTTGTATCGAGGAATACCCCCAAAGAAATCCACCCTGGCCTGACGGCCCTGATGGATGATTTTCTGGGTCTGTATACTGGCCTGAATGGGCAGCTCGATGATTCTGTCACCTACCTGAGCAAGGCTTATCAGGCCTGTCTCGATTCTGGCCAGATACGCCGTGCCATCCTGACCGCAGCGAATATAGGTTATAGCTATAGCAAGGCAAATGATTTTGAAACTGCGCTGGAATGGCTGCAAAAAGCACTGAAGCTGGCCAAACCCACAGGCTGGGCACCCAGCATAGGCAATTGCCTGATGCAAATAGGCGACACTTTGCGCAAGATGGGTTCGCTCGACGCGGCAGACCAGATGCTGCATGAAGCATTGGAACAGTTATCACGGCTGACTGGCTCACGCAATTATGCCTTGACCATCAGTGTCCTCGCCGATGTTGCCCTGGACAGGCGTGACTACCATCTGGCCTACAATTTGTTCAGCCAGCTGGCGATGCTGCAAGGTGCGCAAGAGCAGGCTGATTTGCAGGAAGCGGCCAGGCTGGGGCAGGCAAAGGCGCAAGCCAGACTCCAGGCCATGACCAGGGAAGCCGTAATTCATAAACCTGACACACTTGTTGCAAAGCGTTAATTGGTCTTGTGCAACACCTGACTAACTTGTATAAAGGAGCCAGCTCCAGCCACAGGCTGGATTACCACGAACTGCCGTGAGAATAGCCCCCATGCTGCGCCTGAAATCTCTCCTCGTTATTGCTCTGCCCGCTTGCGCCAGTATCACCATGGCGCAAGGTCTGCCCGTGCCGGACAAAGGCAAATTGCTGGCGACCGGAGGCGTGATACAACTGGAAGGCGCAGGCGGTGGTGGTCTGACACCATGGGCGACGATTACCGGTTATGGCAGTGAAGACAGCTATGGCATCAATGCCCATATCACCCAGGTCAGCACCCAGGACTATCGCCTGCAGACTAGTGGCGTCGCTATCGGTATTGCCGACAAAATCGAAATGTCACTGGCAACACAAAAATTCACAGGCAGCCTGGCCCCTCTCGACAAACTGGAATTACAACAAGATATAGTCGGCATCAAACTCAAAGTTGCCGGTGACCTGGTCACGGATCAGGACAAATGGCAGCCCCAGGTCGCCATCGGTGCCATGTACAAACGCAATCATGCTGTCAAAGGTCTGGAGGCACTGGGTATCACCAGCGTCAAGCAACTGGGTGCAGTGGATGACAGCGGCATTGATTATTATCTGTCGGCCACCAAGCTGATACTCGATCATAGCCTGCTACTGAATGGCACTTTACGTCTGAGCAAAGCCAACCAGATGGGCTTGGTGGGCTTTGGCGGCGACAAGCGCAACCATTACCAGTTATTGCCAGAAGTATCGGTCGCTTACCTGCTCAACCGCAAGCTAGTCGCTGGCGTCGAATACCGTAGCAAACCGCAAAATCTCGCGGTCGATAATGAAAAGGCTTATTACGATGCCTTCCTTGCCTGGTTCCCCAGCAAATCAGTTTCACTGACACTAGCCTATGCCAATCTGGGTGACATTACCATCTTCAATCCAAAGAACCAGCGTGGCTGGTACTTGTCACTGCAAATCGGCAATTGAGGTTAAGCACATGAAATTTATATCACCTACTCCCGCACTTGCCAGTTTGCTGTTTGCGGTAATGACAGACACTTCTGCAGTCCAGGCCCAGACTACACCGCAAACCCTGTATCAGGCGCTGGGTAGTGAAAGCGGTATCAGTCAGATCGTTGATGAAACAGTCAGCATCATTTTGCAGGATGAACGCATCAAGGCCAGCTTCAAGGAAACCAATATCCCCAGACTGGCGCAATTACTGAAAGAGCAATTTTGTGTCATCAGTGCTGGCCCCTGCAAATACAGTGGAGATGACATGAAAACCGTGCATCAGGGTCTAGGTATCAATGCTGCACAATTTTATGCCCTGGCAGAAGATGTACAGATCGCCATGGACAAACTGGCCATTCCATCTACCACACAAAACCGCCTGATGGCCTTGCTGGCTCCGATGAAACGCGACATCGTTTTCCCCAAGGCGCAACCCTGATATTTTTATCTTTTTTTTTGCATTAAATCTGAATCTGATTTTCAGTAGTCTTCGTACAAATAGCAGATACACGGTTCCCGTGTGAAATTGCCGCTTGATCAAGAGGAAATATAATGCAAATGAAGAGAAAATTCGTCGCCCTGGCCTTGTCAGGCAGTAGCGTCTTCTGCATGCAGGCCAGCCTGGCCCAGGACATGCTGAAACCGGACATGGGCAAACTGACAGCCACAGGTGGTGTCAGCCAGCTTGAAGGTGCAGGTGGCGGTGGCCTCACTCCATGGGCCTTGATTACTGGCTATGGCAGCCGCGACAGCTACGGTGCCAATGCCCACTACACACAAGTCAACACCCAGGACTACAGCCTGAAAACTTATGGCGTCGCGGTCGGCATTGCCGACCGGGTAGAGCTGTCGCTCGCCAGCCAGGAATTCACAGGCTCACTGGTCCCTTTGAATGCGCTGAATATTAAACAGGATATTTTTGGCGTCAAAGTCAAAGTTGCCGGTGATGCGGTGTATGACCAGGATAGCTGGATGCCACAAATCGCCGTTGGTGCCATGTACAAGCGCAACAAAGGCATAGGTGGCCTCGGTGCACTGGGTGTGACTAACGTCAAGCAACTCGGTGCAAAGGATGACAGCGGCGTTGATTACTATGTTTCTGCGACCAAGATCCTGCTCGAACAAAGCCTGCTGCTGAATGGTACCTTGCGCATGACCAAAGCCAATCAGATGGGCATACTGGGCTTTGGTGGCGACAAGAAAGACAGCTATAAACCCATGCTGGAAACCTCAGTTGCCTATCTGCTCAACCGCAAGCTGGCAGTTGGTGCCGAGTACCGCATGAAACCGCGCAATCTGGGGGTGGATAATGAAAAAGATTATTACGACGTGTTTGTCGCCTGGTTCCCGAGCAAGAATGTATCTGTCACGGCGGCTTATGCGACGCTAGGTGACATCACCATCTTCAATCCAAAAAATCAGCGTGGCTGGTACTTGTCCCTGCAAGCAGGATTCTGAGCGCCCACTGACTATCTATAAAAAAGACCTATCATGAATATTCTCTCCCGCCTGTGCAAAACCATAGCCGCTTCCGCCTTGTTTGTCAGTTTGTTCACCAGCTTGTCTGCCCATGCGCAAACCGGCAATGACGCCCTGTATCAAAGTCTGGGTGGCAAAACCGGCATCAGTACCTTCGTCAATTCCTTCGTTGCCATCGTGCTCGATGATGCGCGCATCAATAAGGCTTTCAAGGAAACAGATACAGAAAGACTGGCTAGCCTGCTGACCGAACAATTCTGTGAACTCAGCGGTGGCCCTTGCAAATACAGCGGCCGCAGCATGGCAGAAACGCACAAGGATATGCAAGTCACGAATGCCCATTTCAATGCACTGGCAGAAGACTTGCAGATCGCCATGGAAAAACATGATGTCCCATCATCCGTGCAAAACAAGCTGATCGCCAAACTGGCACCCATGCAGCGTCCCATCGTGACCAAGTAAGCAATCTAAAGGCGGTAAAAAAGATGAAGCTATTATTTCTGCAAAAGTATCGTAACTTGCTCTCCCTGGCGCTGAGGTTGACATTGACGCTGGCTGCAAGTTCACCCATGCTGGCACACGCAGCCAAACTGAATTTCCAGGCAGTCGATAAAAATGGCAATGCCATGAGTGATGTCGTTGTATATGCGACACCAATAGGCGCGCCCTTGCCAGTCTCAGAAAAAACCGAGGCCACCATATCGCAAAACGATATGCAGTTTTCACCGTATGTGACGGCGATACGCACGGGTTCACAAGTCAAGTTTCCCAACTATGACAAGATGGAACATCATGTGAAGTCTTTTTCTGCGACCAAGGAATTTGAAATCAAGACTTACGAACGCGGCGTGGTACCACCACCTGTGATCTTCGACAAACCCGGCATCGTCATCGTCTATTGCCTCTTGCATAACTGGATGCGTGCCTATGTGCTGGTGCTGGACACACCCTACTTCGTCAAGACGGATCAGAACGGTGCTGCCATGCTGGATAAACTGCCAGATGGTAATTATGAAATCAAGGCCTGGCATCCAAATTTGGGGAGCATCAAGCCGCCACTAAGCCAGACTGTCAAAGTCAATGACCAGGCAACACCGGTCAAATGGCAATTTGATTTTGTGCCCGTGCCAAGAAAATCGAAATCTGCTGGCTACTGAGATCTAGTTGCTTGAAAAATGAAGCCGGGCGCGAGTGCCCGGCTTCATCCCAACTACGCTTTAGCCAGGCTATCCAGCCATGCCGCAAACTCCTTATCCATGCCTGTGCCCCATGACCTGACCAGAGATTGATAGCGCGGGTAGTCACCACTGCGTGTGAACACCAGCATCTGCTCTATCTCTGGCCTGTGCTTTTCCAGCATAAAGCGCACTGCGAGATAACCCCAGCTATAAATCCTGCCTGTTCCATTATTGTTTTCATAGCCGGTATCAAATAACTGGCTCAGTGCATAAGTCTTTTCTCCCGCAAGCTTGATGGCAGCCGGATTATCCTTGCCCCTGGAAACATACTCAGCGATGCCTTCAGTCCACCACACCAGATAAGGTGTCAGTGGCGCAGGTTTGGCGCAGTTTTCTGGCGGCGCGTGCGAGTCATGCAGATTCGCACAAAAATCCCCATACAGATTGAAACGACCGTCGAGGTAATGCACATATTCATGGCCGAGATTGAGTACGCTGCCATCTTTTTTCTGGTTCGCGACAAACTCGGCCTGATTGCCCGGTCTTTCAGGATAACCTTCCAGATACATGCCACCGTTATTGGTCGGCATATCAAAATGCTGGGTCGCGTATTTGATGAAGTCTTCCTTGGACTGGTAGATATTGGCTCTGAGGCTGCCATTATGGTCATCCTTCACCGGCTTGCCTGCGGTACCGAAGATGCCATGAAACTGTTGCTCAAGCGCGCCCAGCATCTCGCAAGACTTGCGCTCATCTTCCGGCGTCAATGCCTGTGAACGCAGGCTCAGCGTAGGGCTGCACTGATGAACATGCGTCAGTACTTTTTGTATTTCCTGGTCACGCGCAAGTTCACGTGAATTATGCGCCTGCTGCGGATTGCTGCTGCAAGCGACCAGGCCCAGAGCCAGCAAAGGCAAGGACAGCATCCCATTATTTCTGAATTTCAACTCCGTCTCCCTTTTTCATTTCTCTGCTGCAAAACAAGCTTACATCTTGATATCAGCGCGTTGTAAATACGCCGCAAATATTTTATAAATATACCTTAAATATATTTATATTGGTACATTTGAGTCCCGCTGGAATAGGGATTTCTTTTTCCCCGTCCTGATTCTGGTGGCAAATGGCCAGCTCATACCCTCTGCAAACCTCACTGCTGCCAGAGGCAAAACAGTGTGAACACCCGGACATGAGCTGGTACCAAATAAAGAGAAGGCTGGCCCAGCCCTGTCACAAAAAGGCGGGAACCAGACCCGGAAGATATCCATGCACATGCAGACGCAAAGTGAAATGGAAATGGCTGTTCATTCGAGGGATTGAATGGTGAGACAGAGGGCAACCTCAAAACTATGGAGCATACTTTGAAAAACCTACCTACTATGAAAAAATCCGCATTGGCCATTTCGATTGCGCTGATGGGACTGCAAAGCAGCTATGCACAAGATGCTGCACCGGTACAAAAAGTCGTTGTGACCGGTTCGAATATCAAACGCCTGGACAGCGAAACGGCGTCGCCAGTACAAGTCCTGACCCGTCAGGAAATCATGGACAGCGGTGCCAATACCGTCAAGGACATCCTCGACAATCTCAGCAATAATGACCGCAGCGCCATCAGCGACCTCGGTGGTGCCAACTCCTGGGCCAGTGGCGCATCGGGTGTATCGCTGCGCAATCTTGGTTTGTCAGCAACGCTGACCTTGCTGAATGGCCGCCGCCTGCCCAGCTATGGTTTTGCTGATGGTTTGCAGGCTACCTTCGTGAATATCGATGCGATACCGGCGAATGCGATAGAACGCATAGAAATCCTCAAGGATGGTGCCTCGGCCATTTACGGCTCTGATGCTGTGGCGGGCGTCATCAACATCATCACGCGCAAAGACTTCAAGGGCGTAGCCCTGAATGCCAGCGCCCAGCAATCACTGCGCAACAGCATGCTGAACAAATCCCAGACTGCCTCCATCACGGTCGGTGCTGGTGACATGGAGAAAGATGGCTACAATGTATTTGGTCATCTGGAAGCCTATCATCGTGGCGCTTACAAAGACCGCGACATCTTTCCACAACTGCCCGACTGGTATCTGAAAATGAATCCGGACCGCGCCACCTTATCGACCGGCTCCTACCCAGGAAATTATACTGGCCGCTACCCTGCCAATTATGCCGATGCCAGTCTTGCTGGAAAATCCTTCACGACCGCAGCCCCGGGGTGTGCACCGTCACTACTCATAGGTGGCCTGTGCCGCTATGACTACTGGAAAGACAGTGACGCCAATCCTGCGGCTGACCGCATTGCCTTCTTCAGCATGGGCAGGAAAAAGCTGGGCGACAACCTGACCGGTTTTGCCGAAGTCAATTTCTCGAACACCAAGAGTACTTACTATACCTCGGTCCCGCGCTCGAATATCACCGGCGTGCCACTGACCTGGTATGACTCCATCAAGGGGCAGATGCAGTATTTTACTGACCCGCAATTACCGGTTGGTCACCCTTTCAATCCTTATTCTTTCCCGGTAGGTTTGAACTATCGCTTTGCCGATAATCCCGAGATGTTCAAGAACGTTGGTGAGGCAAAACAATACCGTGTACTCGTTGGACTGGAAGGCACGCACCTGGGCTGGGAATGGGATGGAGCGATAGGCCGCATGAGTTCTACCGCAACCCAGAAGCAGCACCTGTACCGCGACCGCTATGGTTACTACGATGCCATCGTCAAGGGTGAATATAAATTTGGCGCAACAAACTCGCAAGCAGTACTCGACAAAATGTTCCCGGAAATGGGTTCGCACGGCACCTCTACCCAAACCTTTTTGGACTTCAAGGCCTCACGTGAATTGATGGCCCTGGGTGGCGGCCCTCTGCAACTGGCCACCGGCTTTGACCTGCGTCACGAAACTTTTGAACAGGCCAGCAGCGACAATGTATTGAATGCGCAAATCGTCCAGTTCAGCGGTGTCTCCATACAGGGCTCACGCAATGTCGGTGCCGCATTTGCTGAATTGAACGCACCGTTCACCAAACAGCTGGAAGGCAGTTTCGCCCTGCGCGCCGACAAATCCGGCACGACAGAAGCAGCGGTAGTTCCAAAACTTGGCTTGTCGTACAAAGCCACGGATTTCCTGATGCTGCGCGCTACTGCGGCGGAAGGTTTCCGCGCACCGAGCTTGCCAGAGACAGGCAATGGCGGCGCATCATGGTTCAACAATGGCTACCTCGATCCCAAACGCTGCGCCATGGCGACACAGATGTCTGATGCCCTGAAAAAAGGTAATTCCATTGATCAGGCCAATGCCAGTGTTGCTTATAACCTGGGTTGCTCGGTCAGCTTCCCGGCACGTGTCTTGCCGAACAAGGATTTGAAACCAGAAAAATCCAACAGCTTCACCCTCGGTCTGGTCTTACAGGCGACCAAAGACACCAGCATCACCATCGACTATTACAACATCAAGCGCCGCGATGAAATTTCCGTACTCGGTGTAGATGAAACCCTGGCGAATGAGGATAAAAAAACCGGTCTGGTCGAACGAGGTGTCATGACGACCCAGGACATAGAGCTGGCCCAGCGTGCATCCGAGCTGGCTGGCAAACCCCTGGGCTTCACTATCGGCCCTATCGCCACCATCGGTGCGCAATATGCGAATCTAACTAAAACCAAGGTCGCCGGTGTCGATGTCGATGTCAACAGCAAATGGAACCTGGGTAGCGCAGGCAAGCTCAGTACCGGCCTGGAAATGAATTACCAGACTGACTACCGTAGCTGGAGTTCCTTTACCAATGACTATAGCGAAAACTATGTAGGCCGCCGCGGCGTACCAAAAATCCGCGCCATTGCTAAACTCGGCTGGGCCAACGGCGACTGGAACGCAGGCACCCGCATCTACTACACCAGCGGCACCACATTAAGCTGGGGCGACCTCGACAGTGCCAACACTGAACAAGGTTGTATAGACCGTGGCGTCGCCGTCGATCAGTGCAAAGTTGCTGCCGACACCACAGTAGATTTCTCGCTCAATTACAAAGGCTGGAAAAACACACTGCTGACCATGAACCTGTTCAACGCCTTCAACCGTGAAACCGTCATGCAAATGCGCCCAGGCAGCCCATTGCCTTTGCGTGGTCGCGTGTTGAAATTGTCGTTTGAGCATAAGTTTTAAGAGCAGGGCTAAGGAGAGATCAAAGGCAATCGCATTAAGCTCTGGAAAGATAAATCAACCGGTTTTGACTTTTGGGGTTGTCTTTGGCTTTGCAGTAGCTTTGCAGTTGCAGTTGCAGTTGCAGTTGCAATTGCGGTTGCGGTTGCGGTTGCGGTTGCGGTTGCGGTTGCGGTTGCGGTTGCGGTTGCGGTTGATTTTGACCTTCCGCAGTTCCCATGTGTAGCCGCCGTTTGTGCAATACAGAAAATGGATTAAGAAGGACCGCTGTCTGAGGTGGAGCAGGGGTTTCGGACAGCATGCTGTCCGCCTGCGTAACGGCATGCGCTTGCAAGCACATGTTCCTAGGGGCAAGGCCGAAGCGAGTTTCGGGCCTTCCCATTTTTTGTACTGCACAAACGGGAACCCCTTTAGGGGCGGCTATGCCTGGGTCGCCTTCTTTTGCTTACTTTTCTTGGCGACGGCAAGAAAAGTGAGTAGCTGTCGGGCTACCCCCGACCGGCAATCGTAAATTACGTGTAAGCGTATTCCAAAAACAAATGCGCAAAACACGACGAATCTGAAATTAATATACCTAACAGTACGCAACGAACGCCACTGGATTCCAGCCAAAAACATGCTGGAATGACGCCATTAAAGATACGGTCTATCGAGAATCGTGGCAATTTACTAGATTGCATCAGCGATCGGTGATTACACCACAGGCTCCATCACTATGCCGATTTCGTCAAAACCCCAAGCACAAACCATCAAGACCCAAGCCCCCGCTTTATACTATCCTCCCCCGCATCCATCAACACCCACACCGGAGTTCCAGCATGACATCAGGCATAGGCAGTTCCACAGCAGCCCTAGAATTAGCCAGCATCCAGACAGACTTCAGCGATGTCAGTCCCATCAGTGCGGCTGAACGTCAGGCCAGGGTAGAAAAGGCGGCGCGCCTGATGCAGCAAAATGATGTGGGTGCCATAATCCTGCCTGCTGGCAGCAGCCTGTATTATTTTACTGGCCTGCGCTGGTATCCAAGTGAGCGCCTGACGGCAGCAATACTAACGCCAGATGCTAAGCTGACTTATGTCTGCCCCAGTTTTGAAGATTCCAAACTGCGCGAAACTCTGGGCGCAGATGCTGACATCCGCCTGTGGCAAGAAGAAGATGATCCGTGCCTGCTGATCAAAACATTCCTGCAAGATTCCGGTTATAAAAGCACTACCATCGCACTGGATGAAAATGCTGCCTTTTTTATTTTCGACGGGCTGCGCCGCACCTTGCCGCTGGCACAGATCATCAATGCCAGCAGCATCACGGCAGAGTGCCGCATGCATAAGTCAGCAGCCGAACTGGCCATCATGCAGCAGGTCAAGAACCTGACGCTGGAAGTGCAAAAGAAGGCAGCAAAGATCTTGCATGAAGGGATTTCTTCTTTTGAAGTTGCCCGCTTTATTGACCAGGCGCATCGCGCCTATGGCGGCAGCGCATCAACATTTTGTATTGTCAGCTTTGGTGAAGCGACTGCCATGCCACATGGCCCGGATGCCGAGCAGTTTTTACGCGAAGGTGACATGGTACTGATTGATACCGGTTGCAAGCTGCATGGCTACAATTCGGACATCACGCGCAGCTATGTGTTTGGCAAACCCAGCCAGCGCCAGCGTGATATCTGGGAACTGGAAAAAGCCGCTCAGGCAGCCGCATTTGATGCGGCACAGCCAGGTGTGCCTTGCGAACAGGTCGATGCGGCAGCGAGAAAAGTATTGGCAGCAGCCGGTTTTGGTCCTGACTACCAGTTACCCGGCCTGCCGCACCGTACCGGTCATGGCATAGGCCTGGATATTCATGAATGGACTTACCTGGTCAAGGGTAATCAGCGCCCGCTGGCGGCTGGCATGTGTTTCAGCAATGAACCCATGATTTGCATAGAAGGCGAATTTGGCATACGCCTGGAAGATCATTTCTACATGACCGAACAAGGGCCACGCTGGTTCACGGGCCAAAGCCATGCAGTTGATGCACCGTTTGGCCGCGATTGATATCTGCTACCGGCATCTTCCTTGCCGGTAGTATTTACTCACTTATCTGCTCACTTATTTGCGCACTTGGTACTAACTTACTTGCTTACGGCGGTGCTTTCTTTTTTCTTGGCTGGTGCCGGTGCCTTTACGGCATTCCTGGATTTCAGGAATACCGGTCCCCAGACGGGATGACCAATTTCAGCGGCTGACAAATTGAAAGTGGGGTCCAGCTTCAGGGCCTTGTCAAATTGCTGGCGGCACAATTGCGTGCGGGAAGTCACGCAGTAACTAAAGGCCATGATTTTCAGCGCCCCCAGTTGCACATCCTTGTTATGACCGCTCCAGATTTCATTACCGCCCAATTTTTTGATGGCGCCATTGTAGTCACCACCATCATAAAGAGCCGTACCGTCTTTCAAAGCCTGCACGTCAGGGCTCAGCGCAGGAACTGTGGGCTCTACAGGTGGTGGAGGTGGTGGCGGCGGTGGTTCTTTTGGCTTCACTACGGGCTTGGGAGCCGGTGCCTGCTTGGGCGCCGTTTCGCAACCCTGCAGGAGGACACATGCCACCATCAGGCCAGCCACAGACAGCGTTTGGGCTAATTTATTCATTTTTATGACACTTTACTTATTCGTGAACTCATGTTCTATGGTTGCAGTCGTGGTTTTTCCGGCTTCAACTTCGGTAATGAAGTCGGGGAAGCCAGGGTTGGTCACTCTGATCTTATGCTTGCCTGCAGCCAGACTTAAATGCTTGATAGGCGGACTGGCCCCTTGCTGTACACCATCCACAAAAACCGTACCCCAGGGCTTGATGGCCAGCTTGAGGTTAAGCTTGCTGGCCGCCGCAGCCTTGGCTGCCTTGACTTCTTTGAGGCGCGCCTGTGCAGCCTCGGTAAATTTGCCTTGCGGATATTGCTGCAAGTAGGCGTTCAAGGCCTCAGGCGTCACTGTATTATCGTCCTTGAGCTTGTCCCATGCCAGTTTTTCCGGATCTGGTTTGTCGGCAGCTTCTGCCACGCTCGCAGGTGCGGGCGCAGCATTGCTGACCGCTGTCGCAGTTTTTTCAAGCGGCACTGCTACGGCCGACGATGCCGGAGTGGGCACTGACTGCGCTGTTGATGCAGCAGTGGAAGCAGGGCTTGGAGCAGCAAGCAAGGTTTGCCCGGGCTTGTTAGCACCCTGGCGGCTGGCAAGATAAGCAATCACCACGATCAATACTGCGGCTAGCACCAGCATGGGCACTAAAAGCTTGCCTGACTTTGCTGACACTGCTGTCCCACTTTCTACAGTTTTGGCTTCCGGCCTGTGTGTTTTGACGGCGGAGGTATCCTTGACGGGCAAGGCATGCACATGGTCTTGTCCCTCTGCCATGCCTGCAGCATGCTCTTCCCTACCCTTGCGCGATTTGCGCACAGAAGCAAACGAGCTGATGCCCAGCAACTGACGGAATTCATCCATGCTTTGTGGGCGGTCTTGCGGCTGTATTGCCAGCGCATGGTCTATACCTTTGAGGAACTTGGCACTGAAACCTGCATGCTCACCATCCTGCAGGGGCAGCATGGTGTCTTTGACGACCCGGCCCACTGATATCGGCGGCGGTGATTTCATGATCGCAAAATACATGACCGCAGCCAGGGCATAGATGTCAGTCCATGAGCCCTGGGGCATCTCTACATCGTCCGCATATTGTTCTATCGGTGCATAACCGGGCTTGAGGATGACCGTCATGCCTTGCGTCATGTCACCAATGATCTGGCGGGCAGAGCCAAAATCCAGCAAAACCGCTACACCATTCTTTTGCACGATGATATTGTCAGGTGAAATATCCCTGTGCAAAATCTTGGAACGGTACAGGGTATCAAGCGCTTCCAGTATCTGCTTGAAGATAAACCGCAACCAGGCCTCAGTCACCAGCTTGGGGCGTTTATTGACGATTTGCTTGAGGGTATGGCCATCGTAATGGCGCATGACCATGTAAGCAGTCTTGTTTTCTTCCCAGAAACGATATACCTTAACCAGCGAAGGGTGATCAAATTGGGCCAGCAAACGCGCTTCATTGATAAAGCTCTTCAAACCGGCTTCAAAGGTAGCCTTGTGCCGCTCTGACCTGACGGTCACGCTGGTATCAGCAGAACGCCCGGCCAGGGAACCTGGCATGTATTCCTTGATGGCAACTGTACGTTGCAGGGAATGGTCAAAGGCCAGATACACAATACCAAAGCCACCCTCACCCAATACCCCGGTGATTTCAAAGTCATTTAGCCGCGTGCCGACAGCGAGACAATTCTCGGTACCTGCATGGAATGCAGTTGGTGCTGCAGCGGCGAGTACTTTTTCTGTGTTCAAGGCTGACTCGGATCTTAGTTTCTTTATAGAAGCAGAAGCCATGTGTCGATCACATTCGTGGCTTCCGGTTCGGGTTAATTCAGCGTTTTACCTGCTCATCATGCAGACAAATTGCAAAAGCCGAGAAATTATCCCTGTTAATTGCCTTTGACGTACTAATATTTTTTTCTGCAATGGCATTCATTTTACTCAACCATGCCTCACTACTGTTGGTCGTTGCCAGGCAAAATTCCATTTCATGCTCAAGTACCCACTCCCAAAAGCCATCGGTACACATAAGAAAAGCATCCCCATGACGTAATTCTAGGGCATCTGCCGTCACTTCGGGGATGCTATCGCCTTCGGCACCGATGGCTGCAAACAAACGGTTGCGATGGGGATGCTGACGTATGCGCGAATAATCGGCCATACCGGCATCGACCAGGCGCTGGGCCTGGCTATGGTCTTTCGAGACTGCCTTGAGCCGCCCCTGGCGAAACTGATAAATCCTGGTATCTCCCATGTGCGCCCACAAGGCGCAACGGTTAGTCTGGTCTATCAAGATAGCGGCTATGGTGGTGCTCATATGCCGCTGGCTAACATGGTCGCGCTTGCTTTGTGCCACTTTCAGGATGGCCCAGTCCAGATAAGAGCGCAAGGCCCGGGAACTGAACGAGGCTTCGCGCACAAATTTTTCTATGACAGCATCAATCGCCATCCTGGCCGCAATTTCACCACCAGAATGGCCACCGGTACCGTCAGCCAGCACAAAACAGGCAAGCTCATCCTCATTTGCCCATGCCAGCGCATCTTCATTGGTTTCCCGGGTACCGATGGCAGTAAATTGTGCAATGTCCAGACGCATGGCTATGCTTAAGTTAGGGTTATGCACAAAAAACTAGCGGTTTGACTCTGCTTTTTCTACTTCTTTTTCATAGGCAAGCAAAAACTCCTTGCCAAACATTGCCTGGAATTCATCCTTTTTGCCAGATGCAATACCCTCATACAAGACATTAAACTGATCCCACATGGCCGCCTTGCGACGCCCGGGGTTGATCTGGTCCATCAGGCCAGGCGTACCCAGTTGCGCTTCCACATGGCTGGGCTGTAAGGTCTTCAGGATGGCATCGGTCACTGCGCGGGTACCTGCAGCTACCCCCATCTGGTGGGTCCGTATGTCAAAAAAAGCATCTTCCATCGCCTCAGCCGGTGCCATAAAGCCAGGCATCTTTTTACGCAGCATCTGGGTCAGCACAGTTTTACTGTCAGGGAAAAATTTTAAAGGATTGTTTTCCCTTAAGACAACCATGGTTACTTCTGCTTTCACTTCACGCTTGAGCAGGGCGCGCTGGGACAGCTCTTCCATCGCCCCTTGCACTGACGTTGCCATGAATTTGCCCAGGGTTTCCATTAATTCCACTGTAAGGCCAGAAGCGAGGTTCAATTGCTGCAAACCTGCACCCTGCAAAAAGGCCTGCATGAGTTCATTGGCGTTGCCTGCGGCATGGCTGGAGGTGGCTGCAACTGCATTATTGCCAGCATTGGCAGCAGTTGTAGCGCCAGCCATACTTGCATTTTTGGCAGCTTCAGCTTTCACTGCACTTGATTGCACAGGCTGGACATCAGCGGCTGCGGCTTCAGCCTGGGCAAGGGGCTTGCTGTCTGTACCAGCAACATCTGCTGGCGCACTGGCCACGTCCGGACGCAACAGGAATTGTGGCGGCTGCGCAGGGGAGATGTCTTTGCCTGAAGGCAAACGTGTCACTGCTGGGCTGGCAGGGAAGGCTTCGGCCTGGTCATTTGCGGTTACTTCATCGCTTTGGACTTCAACGACAGTTTCGTCCTGCGCCTGCGCTTCACCAAGCACGGCATCAGCGGCAGTTTCAACTACTTGTTCTTGTCCGGCATGTTCTATGGCTTCGGCACGCAATACATACAAGCCTACCTGTAGCTGGTCCCCAACCTGAAATTCAACATCAGTTTCTGCCACTATTTCCTTGCCATTGATAGAAACGGGATTGGCGAGGCTGAGGTTATGGATAAAGTGCCGGCTTCCAGTACTCCAGATATTGGCCTGGGTACGGGAAACAAAGTGTTTGGGGTCTGGCAGTGCGAGGAAATTTTCTACATTTCGTCCCATGCTAGCTGGTTCCGGGCCAAATACAGCAGAAACCGGATCGGCTGGTGCTTCGTTATTGTAAGAAACAACGGCAATTTTAATCATTAGTGGCACTCCAAAACCATTTTGTATCGCCTATAAAATAAGTATCCTGAACAGGCAGTTTGAGATAATCTTACGACAGTGCTTTTTATGCTGAACCTGGCAACATTGATGGCAGTAATGCGCAAATGCATGATTATTTGGCGCAATGACCACCAAGTTAATATCTTGCCATGTCAACATGAACTCGCAGCTTACCCGATTATCATCAAATCGGCGACTCGGCGAGGCCAAGTTTTGCTGTTTGCAGCATACATTGCGACAAAGTACGACACTTGATATCAATTAAATATCGGTTTCCAGACTTGGTAAAAGCCTTGGATACCGCCGTGCAAGCTTAAGCATGATCTGCTTTTTATTGCTGTTATAGTATGTTGCCATTTATAAAATGGTAGCGTTTAAGGACGATTGTTATATATGAGGCAAGGGTAATGAAAGATACTGAGCATAATCAGCCTGCTCTGTCAGAAGTTACGGGGACATTTCATTATCAGGAATTGATTGAATCCCGTTTGGGCCAGCCAATTGCCACCGATTTGATCGAGGCCGAGGCACAAAGGCTGGCCAGCTCACCCGGTGCGCAACTGGCGGCAGGCCGCACAGCCCTGGGCTGGTCGGTGGAACAGGTGGCAGCGCAATTAAAACTGGCACCCCGTCAGATCATCGCACTGGAAAAAGACGACTACCCCGCCCTGCCAGAGGCGGCGATAGTCAAAGGCTTCACACGCGCCTATGCGAAGCTGGTCAAACTTGATCCCGAACCTATTTTGGCCTTGATGGCAGTAGATACGGACAAAAAACGGCAAGCGGCTGCTAACAAAGATAAGCCCCGCCGCCCTGGCAACCCCACGCAAAACCAGGGTTCTGCGCTGGGTATTTATATCTGCCTGTTTATCGTGGCAGCACTGGCTTACGCCTACTTCAATTTACGCCCCTGAAGCCACGCTGCTGCGCCATGCTGATTTTCAGAGCATTCAGAGCAAGCAGAGCCGAAACCCGGATCAAAAGTTATACGAACCGGTCAGGTAAAAAGTTCTGCCCAGTGCATCGGTATAACGGCCATCGTAACCAACCTGGTCACCATTGCCCTCTTTCAGTGACAAAGGCGGATTGACATTGAACAGATTGCGTACACCCACCGTCAATGCCAGGTTATTGCGCAATTGCGCCCGGGTCTGCCAGTCAAAAGTGGTGTAGGACGCCACATCACGCTTGACCGTGACAAAATCACCAAAGCTGCCATTCGCATTCACTTCACGCACAGAGGCAGAAGCAGAAGCATCGTGATAGCCGGAACGGTAATTCATTGTCAGCGCATGCGTGAACATGTCTGAGGTCTTCAACGTCGCCACCAGCTTGCTGATGACGCGGAAGGCTACCGCGTTATTTTCATCATAGCGGCCTACGCTACGCACCGTCGGGCTGCCTGGAATATCAAAGTCTGACATCAGCATATAAGTACCCGTCCAGTTCAAGGCCAGCTTGCCCAGAGGCGTTGCCGTCTTGAAGCTGTGGTCCCAGTCTATGCCGCGATAGTGGGCATTGGCGATATTGTAGGAGGCAGGGTGCCGACCAGGATATTGCCACCCTGGCCTGGTTCATAGAAAGTCGAAAACAGGTTTTGATAAGGCTCAGGGTGACCAAACACAATCGCCTCTGGCAACTGCGCGATCTGGTTAGACATTTTCACATCCCACAAATCCAGTCCCAGAGACAGGCTGGATGTTGGCTCTATGCGTATGCCCATGCTGGCTTGTTTGGATTCTTCCGGCTTCAGGCCGTTTTCACCCGTCAGGCGGTTACCACCAGTCAGCACATCATATTGAGTAGAGCCCATACAGTTCACCGCGCGCGGGTCAGGCGACTTGACCGGGCAAGGATAAGTGCCACCGGTGTTACCGCTATGTGTCAACGGGGATGTGATGTCGCTCATGCTCGCCATCTTGAAACCTGTGCCATATGAAGCACGCAGAAGGAGCTTATCAAAAGCTTGGTCGGAGGCAGACAATTTGTACGTCAGCTTGTCAGCCTTGTTACCCTGCGTGGCAGATGCGATAGGCTTGCCCTGTTCATCAAAATTGGCAGTATTGGTGACGGCGCTATAGTCATCATTTGAGGTTGAAGGCGGTGCAGGGTTTTGCGGTGGCGGTATAGAAACCAGCATGCGCTGAATCACGCATGCTGGTTATATCATCGTAGGTTGGGCTACGGGGTATCAGCCCAACACTCGGCTTTTAAATAGCTCATACGTTTATCAAAGGCCCAGTGTTGGGCTGGTAAACCGTAGCCCAACCTACGAGGTAAACTCAACCTACGAGAATAGCTTAACGCAAACCCATAAAATCTTTTTTACCAATTTCCACACCGTTATGACGGAACAAGGCATACGCCGTCGTCACATGGAAAAAGAATTGCGGCAAGCCGTAGTTCAACAAATAAGCCTGGCCAGTGAAAGTCTGTTCTTTTGGTGTACCTGGGCGCAAGACGATGTTGCGGGTCTCGCTGCCTTCAAATTTGGATGCATCCAGCGTGGCAATGAAAGCCTTGGTCTTGGCGATACGCTCTTGTAGCTCTGCAAAAGTCTGCTCATTGTCTTCGTAGGCTGGCAATTCAGCCTGAGCCAGACGGCCTGTTACACCCTTGGCGAAGTCAGCAGCGATCTGTACCTGACGTGTCAACGCCAGCATGTCAGGGAACAAACGCGCCTGCAAGAAATTCTCTGCCGGGATATTCTTGGCTGTCGCATGCGCTTCAGCTTTTTTCAAAACATCACTCAGGCTATCGAGCATCTGGTTGAACACAGGGACAGAGGCAGCGTACATGGAAATGGACATGGAAATCTCCTAAATAGTTGGCAGAATGCGCCGAATGGAGCTGCATTATAGGGCGTATGGAAGATTTGCGTATGAGGCTATAATTTTTTTGATTTAGCCATCAATCAAGATATCGAAACTGGTTTCCCCGTCCCCATTGATCCTCAGTTTGTGCTCATAGCCATGCCTGTTCAAGACTTCACGTACAAACATCAGGCCTATGCCCTGGCCACCTTTCTTGGTGGTAAAGAAGGGTGTGAACAATTGTCCGTGTGGCACATCTGACAAAAGTCTGGCAGAGTCGGTCACGGATAACAGTATATGCCCGTCTTCTTCGCTGCGCCTTAAAGCAAGGTGCACATAGCCAGCATCTTGCTGGCCGCTTTTGATGGCAAGCTCGACTGCCTCTATGGCATTCTTGACGATATTCAACAGCGCCTGCTCCATCAGCGGTGCATCGAGCATCAGCAAGGGCAGGTCATCACGTACTATCCAGTTAAAACTGATGCACAGCTCGCTGCATTGCTGGCGATACAGATAGACTATGCCATCCAGCATGGCGGCCAGGTCATGCGGCTTTAGCTCGGGTTCTGGCATTTTGACGACGCGGGTAAATCTTTCTATGAATTCACCCAGATTGCCATTGCGCTTCCTGACAGCGACTATGGCAGTCATGAAGTCCTGGCTATCTTCAGTGCGCAATTGGCCGCTGTAAAACAGCAGAGATTCCAGCACGGACCCAGTTGCAGCCACGGTATTATTCACTTCATGTGCAAGTACGCGGATGAGCTTTTCATAAGTTGCTTTTTCTGAGCTGGCGAGTTCAGCCGTGATTTCATCTATCAACAGAAAATCTCGCTTGAAACCGCGGTCCGTGAATTGATTTCTCTGGCAACGGTAACGCCTGCCTTCGCTATCGCTATACACTGCACTCTCGCCTGGCAGCAGTTGATGCAACTGGCTCAGCAATTCATTTTTGCCAGTTCTGACCTCACTGCTCTCATCCTGCAATAGCTGCGGCAAGCTCAGTCCCGCAATTTCTTTTACATCCAGCAAGTGCTGGGCGCTGGCATTCATCAGGCTGATCTTGTCGTCAAAATCAAAGACGATGACTGCTGTCGGCGTGGCTTCCAGCAAGCGATCAAGGAATCCACGCTGCTCACCGAGTTCCAGCCTTTCCTTATACAGAGCTTCCAGCATGCGGTTGAACAAGATGACCAGCTCATTGATTTCAGTATTGCTGTCCGGCTTGATGCGGCTGGCGTAATTTTCATCTTGCAGGAGGTCATGGAATTGCTGGGCAAAGTCCAGCGGCTGCAAGACTTTATTGACCAGGTAAACACCCAAACCCAGGCTACATGCCAGCCCCAGTTCCAGGCAGACGATGAGCAGGGGCCGCTCCAGATAAAAACTGAAAGCCAGTACCAGGAAGATGCCATGTATGCCGAGCAGATAAGCCAGCAAACGCCGCTTCAGGCTCATTGCTGGCCCTCAGTACCGGCATCATTTTCATTCGTGCTGATCTGATGTTTTTCCAGGCGGCGATACAGTGAAAACCTGCTCAGGCCCAAGACCTTGGCAACACGGGTAACATTGCCCTGGTGCTGTTCCATGGCTTTTTCTATCATGAGTTTTTCTACCTGGTCCAGGGTCATGCCAGCGATACTCATGTCCTGGCCCTGCGCTTCTTCATGCTGCTCGGCAAACAGGAAATCCTGCTGTTCCAGCACAGGCTTGCCTACCAACAGCAGGGTGCGCTCCAGACATTGCCTGAGCTGACGTATATTGCCTGGCCAGCTACGGCTGCCCAGCCATTGCAGTGCTGATGGTGCCAGGCTGACAGCCTCCATGCCATAGCTATTGACCAGGCTTGCAATAAGACGATTCGCCAGCAAAGGAATATCACTGCGGCGTTCACGCAAGGGTGGCAAGCGTATGGTGATGAGGTTCAGGCGGTAATACAGGTCTTCGCGAAATTCATTGCTGGCAACCAGTTCGGCCAGTTCGCGATTGGTAGCCGAGATAATGCGCACATCAGCCTGCTCAGACTTGCTGCCACCTACCGCCTGATAAGTCTGGTTTTGCAATACCCGTAACAGTTTTACCTGGTCATTGCGGTTCAGTTCACCGATTTCATCAAGAAATAAACTGCCCTGGCTGGCCATGGCGAAATGGCCCTTGCGATCACTTTTGGCGTCGGTAAAAGCACCGCGTACATGACCAAACATTTCACTTTCAAACAGGCTGCTGGTCACCGCGCCCATATTCACCTTGACGATGGGCTTACCTGCCCTCGGGCTGTTACGGTGCAGGGCATCGGCAATCAATTCCTTGCCAGTTCCACTCTCCCCCAAGATAAGCACAGGGGCATTGGTCTTCGCAACCCGTCCTATGGTTGCCAGCACCTTCAACAGTTCAGGATGTTCGCCTATGATGTCTGTAAAGTCATATTGCTGATCCAGTGCCTGCCGGTCTGCACTGCCTGGCGCGGCTGCCTGTGCCAGATCAAGGGTAGCGCGTATCAATTCCTGTAACTGGGTATTGCTCCAGGGTTTGGTAAAAAAATCTGCCGCCCCCAGTTTGACACCGCGTACGGCCAGGGCAATTGAACCCCAGGCCGTCATCAACAAGACCGGCATGGCCGGATACAGGCGCTTGATATCTGTCAGCAAAGCCAGGCCTTCTTCCCCCGTAGTTTGCAGGGAAAAATTCATGTCCTGCAAGACCAGGTCTATCTCTTGCGTTGCCAGTATCTGCATGGCTTGTTGCGGATCATCGCAACTGATGCTGGTATAGCCAGCTTGCTTCAACAGCAAAGCCAGCGACACCAGGACCGAGCTGTCGTCATCTATGATCAGGATACGTTGGTTTGCTAATACTGCTGGCATGGGCTTATATATTTATTATCTATTTATTATCTATTGCAAATGAATTCTGGCTATCTTATACGCTTTGTTCTTTAGCTAAAAACATTATTCATAGTGCAAAGCTTCCGTCGGGCTGAGACGACTGGCGCGCCAGGCTGGATAGAGTGAACACAGGATGGATATGCCATAAATGGCAAACATGGCAATCCCCAGGGCAGTAAGAAATACCGTCCAGTTGATAGCCTCGCCCATGACACCGGTCAATGGCAGTTGTACCAGCAAGGCGATGCCCACCAGCATGGCGAAGGAACTCAGTAATAATTGCTCGCTGATGATTTGCTTGTAGATATGGCCGCTATGCGCACCGATAGCCCTGCGCAAGCCAATTTCCGGTATGCGTTGCGTGGTATTTTGCCAGAGTACGCCAAACAGGCCAAAGCCAACCATGATGAGCAGGAAGACTGCGATGATCGCCAGTATCACCAAAGGTATGGTGTCTTGTGCCATCTTCGATTGCCGCATATCTTTCAGTGGCGATATTCTGTAGCCCCAGTCGCTGCGTATGAGTTTCAATTGCTGGTTCAGTTTTTCTTCAAAAGCACGTGAGGTGCCAGGTTTGACTTTGACCAATGCCACGTCCATACGTTTTTCTGCACTTAGCCTGGAAAAACGCATGATGGCGAAATCGGTGGGTGCCATGAATTCGCCTTTGTTGCGAAAATCTTCAAACACACCCGTGACACGAAACATCTGATTTGTTTTAGCCCCGGGCTCATCATCAGCAATCAATTGTCCCAGCGCACTCTTGCCAGGAAACATATGCTCTGCCATTCTTTTATTGAGGAGTATGGGTTTTTCTGGCTTACCTTCATCCTCCGCCGAGAACCAGCGTCCATATAGCAATTTCATTTTCAAGAGAGCCGGAATCTCATCAGCCATGTCTATCATATTGGCAGGATAACTTGTTTTACTGCCTGGCAAATACAGATCCGTACGCCAGGTTGCATTGCTGTAAGGTGAAAAATTGATGAAGCCAACTTGCTCCACTTCAGGCATAGCGGCCAGGCTGCGCTGGAAATTTTCAGTCACGGCAGGATTGTTTTTTTTATCCTCTTCGCCTGCACTTAACATGCTGACTGACCATACATCCTGGTATTCAAATCCCCTGGGCATGTGATACAGCTGAAAATAACGGGCACTCATCAATGCCAGCCCGAATAGTACACAAAAAGCCAAAAGAATTTCCAGACTCAGCAGCAGATTCTTGAACTTACGCTTCCAGATGGGTTTGAGTATATGGAAAAACATTATGCAGCTCCTTTCAGGGCAAGCACAGGGTCAAGACGCGACATCTTCCATGCGGGGATAACGCCAGACAAAACACCAAAGACGACGGCGATGGCAAAGCCATAAGCAAATACCATGAAGCTCAAATCCACTTTCATGTAAGGAACCAGGTTGGCATTGCTGAGCCACACCAGGGTGAGTTTGGTGAAGATCAATCCCAGTACGCCACCGAACAGGCACAGCAAGATATTTTCCATAACAAATTGCCTGACCAGTTCGCTGTTATTGGCACCAAAGGCTTTGCGCACGCCAATCTCGGCAGCTCTTTCCATGATGCGGCCAGAATTCAGGTTGATCAGATTCAATGCAGGTAACAGCATGAAGAGCAACATGGCTACCACGATGCCAGCCAATAACTGTGCGGCACCTGAATCAGCCCTGTCGTCATGACTCATGATATTTCTGGCGAAAAAATCCAGCTTGCCATCAGCCCACATATAGGTATGATCCCAGTGCCTGGGGTCGTCGGCATTAATTTGTTTCACGACCTGCAGCAACTCATCCTTGATCAGGGCTAAATCTGCTGGGCTCTTACCCATCAGCATGGCAGTAAAATTTCCTGAGAATTGCTCACGATATTGTGAAGATGGAAAAGTAGTCACTGGCACCCAGATATCGGCATAGGCATTGAGATGCAGCACATCGTCTACTACACCGATGATTTCAAACTGCTGTCCACTGGTGTTAATTTTTTTGCCCAGGGCAGCTTCAGGTCCAAACAATTTTTTCGCAGTGCTTTCATTGATCACCGCAACAAAGCGCCCTTGTTTGACATCTTCATCAGTGGGCACGCGCCCCGACAAAATTTTGAAATCGAGTATCTGCCAATATTCTGCATCGGCGCGGCGCATCATGATTTCATTGACACTGTCTTTTTGATAGACAGAAACAGATTCTGGCCCGGTCACGCCCGCCACTTTCTCTACCGTCTTCATTTTTCTCAAATACTGATCTATGATCTTGTAACCCAGTGGAGTCCGTGTGACATTGTTTTTGTTGGTGATGGTAAGGGTACCAATTTGCAAAAACCTATCACTCCGGCCTTCCACGCCAGTGGGATAAAAAGTGGCTTGCAAGATCGCTGTCACCACCAGCAAGACCACCATGGTCAGCACGATGCACAGCAGGTTGATGGCGGTAAATAATTTGCGCCGCATATACACCTTGCAGGCAATCTGGAAATAATTTTTTAACATGACATTACCCTAAGCCACTAGTTGACCGTCAAATACCCGGACGATGCGGCCACCCTGTTTGGCCTGACGCTCATCATGGGTGACCATGACGACAGTCGTGCCTTCATGGCTGAGCTTGAGCAGGATATCCATGACTTCTGCCCCCATTTGGCTATCGAGATTGCCGGTAGGTTCATCTGCCAGCAAGATGCTGGGGCGACCGACCATGGCACGGGCAATCGCCACCCTTTGTTGCTGGCCACCTGACAATTGATTCGGATAATGATCCATGCGTGCCGACAGGCCTACCCTGGCCAGCGCCTCTTCTGCCAGACGGCGGCGCTCTTTGGCGCTGCAAGAGCGGTATAGCAAAGGCAGTTCTACATTATCGATAACACGCAGATCATTGATCAGGTGGAAGCTCTGAAAAATAAAACCAAAGGTACGGTTGCGCATGCTGGCCAGCTCCTTGTCGCGCCAGACTTTCAATTCATTGCCATCAACAGCGATCTTGCCCATGCCCGGCCTGTCGAGCAGGCCGATCAAATTCAACAGTGTACTTTTTCCACAGCCACTGGGGCCCATGATGGACACAAACTCGCCCTTTTTGACGTGCAGATTAATGTCGCGCAAAGCCAGGGTTTCGACTTTATCGGTCTGATAGGTTTTGCTGACGTTTTCCAGCTTGATCATGATCGTTTCCTTTTTTATTCAATTTTTGTGCTTGAGGTTTATTGCGACACCCTGAAACTGCTTAAGTGTTTGAGGCTGCTGATATCAGAAATCACCAGCCTGTCTCCTGCTTTTGCGCCCTGCAAGACTTCCACCATCTTGCTGTCACCCAGGCCTATCTCCACGCTGCGTTTTACTGCCTTGCCATCTTCCAGTACATACACATCCTGCCTGCCCTTGCCACTGATGGCTGGCCCATTTTCAACAATCAGGCTGCGCGCTTTTTGTTCTGTGATGATATTCACTTCTACCCGCAGTTTATGCCGCAGTGAAGGGTGGTTTGCCTGGTCCAGTACGACAATGAGTTTTACAGTACCGTTTTGTATTTCGGGCAAAATGGTTTGCACTTCACCAGGCATGATTTGCCCACTGTATTCAACCCGCACTTTTTGACCGGGACTGAGGTAACGCGCATAAAAATCAGAGACCGTGGCTTCTACCTTGAAATTATTCAATTCAGACACCTTGGCGATCAGTTGCCCGGTATTCAGGCTGGCACCTTGGTCTGCCAGCATCCAGGTCAGCAAACCATCAAAGGGGGCTTTGACCTGAGTTTGTTCCAGCAGTCTTTGCTGCGCTTCCATCTGTTTCTGGTAAATGGACTTTTGCAGACGTGCAGCCTCTACATTGCTTTGCGTGGTGCGGCGGGTATCGTTCAAACTCTCTTTATGCTGGCGCAATTGCACTTCATTGCGTTTGACGACCAGTTCTGCCGCTTGCAAATCAACGGCTGAGGTAATGCCTATAGCACCCAGTTTTTGATAGCGTGCGAGTTTGACTTTATTACTCTGCAAATCCAGTTCCAGTAATTCAATTTCACTGGCAATTTTTTTGAGATTGGATTCCATCTCCATCGCCAGCAATTGGCCCTTTACATCTTGCTGGGACACCTGCTCGCGCAAATTGTCGATTGCCAGGCGTATGCTATGGTCATCCAGTACCATCAACAATTCACCTGCGCGTACTTGTTGGCCAGCCTTGGCAATGACTTTGCTGATACGCGACTGGTTAGGGCTGGATAGTTGTTCTTCATGAACAGGGATGACGACGCCTGCCGCGTTGATGGTATTGTCGATAGCCCCTACGCGCACCTCGCCCACGCGTATCTCGCCGAGGCTGACACCGGGGCTGATAAGCCGGTTCACGGCCCATGCCGCACCAGTGACGGAAATCGCGGCAGCGGCTAGCAGCAAGATAGTCTTGCGCCTGCGATTTTTGAGCGTGTCGTGGCTGATAGCCTGGTCCATGTTGAAACCTGATGTAATTAACTAACAGATCAGGTTTGCAAGCGCCGTGCCTGCCTCATGGATTTTTATTTAACTATTTAAAATCAGTCACTTGGAGTATTTCAAGGATAAAGAAAAGCGAAAGAAATGGAAGTATTTCGTTCGTCAGCGAACGCTGGTGTGCGAATTAGCACGATGATGGCAGGGCAAAGACTTGCGCCCAAATAAAAATCCCCCTCCTGAAAGAAAAGGGTAAAACATGAGTACGTATTCTTTTTGAACTTAGGACCAAGGACTTACGCAAAGCCGTCCCAGCAAGGCGTAGCGACGCAGACAGTACTTTAGTACGGCAAGGAGCTACAACGCAGCTGGGGCGGTTTTTCGTATGTTCGCTTTCCTTAGAAGCGATAGCCTACGCCTACACCTACCAGCCAAGGATCAACTTTGACTGCACTGACTTTGGCACCGCTGATCGTCACATCGCTGCGTATTTGCACTTTCTTGACATCCAGGTTCAAAGACCAGTTTTTGTCGAGTTTGAAATCGACGCCAGCCTGTATGGCCAGACCAAAACTGTTGCTGTCTAGGCCACCAGTACCCTTGAGCAGGTTCACGTCAGAGATGCGGGTGTAATTAACACCTGCACCAACATAAGGGCTGATTTTTGAACCAGGTGAAAAATGGTATTGTGCAGTCAGTGTCGGTGGCAAATGCTTGAAAGTACCGATGATGGCACCGTCAAGCATGACGTCATGTTTTTGCGGGTAAGTCAGTATCAGTTCTGCCGCCCAGTTTGGCGTGAAAAAATAAGTGATATCGACTTCAGGAATTTCCTTGCTGCTGACAGTGATGCGGTCGGCAGCACCGACGCCGCCTACAGGATCAGAACCATTTGCTGGATCGATATTGACGACACGGGCACGCACTTGCCATGGGCTCTGTTCTTGAGCCATTGCCTGGTTTGCAGTGAGACCGATAGCTGCCAGGGAGAGTGCGATAACAAGCTTTTTCATTTTCATTTCCTCTTTTCTCAACAGTGATGAACAAAGTGTAAATCCACACTATTGGCAGGGGATTGAGCTACATCAACTTTGGTGCAGAGCACCATAAAATGCGTTTTCCGATGGAATGCGCCGCATTTCAACTCTCTATAGGCGTCACAAGAATAGCCGTGCCCGACGGCAAGCCGCAAGCCTTACATAAACTGGCCGAAATATTCCGTCCTGTGTCTGCATGAGGTATCCTTACAAACATTCTCGTTCCCTATGAAAAATCAAGAAAAATGGCCAATTACGTCTATACCATGAATCGCGTCGGCAAAATCGTGCCGCCCAAGCGTCAAATCCTCAAAGATATTTCCCTGTCCTTCTTCCCTGGCGCCAAGATAGGCGTGCTTGGTCTGAATGGTTCAGGCAAGTCTTCCCTGCTGAAAATCATGGCGGGCATAGATAAGGACATACAGGGCGAAGCTGTGCCCATGCCTAACCTGAACATTGGTTACCTGCCGCAAGAACCGCAACTTGACCCGGAACAAACCGTGCGTCAGGCGGTTGAATCTGCGCTGGGTGAAGTGTTTGAAGCCAAGGCCAAGCTGGAAGAAGTGTATGCCGCCTATGCCGAAGAAGATGCTGACTTTGATGCACTGGCCAATGAGCAGGCACGTCTGGAAGCGATTATTTCTACATCCGCAGGCGACAATGTAGAACTGCAACTGGAAATGGCTGCCGATGCGCTGCGCCTGCCGCCATGGGATGCCAAGATAGGGGTCTTGTCCGGTGGTGAAAAACGCCGTGTCGCCCTGTGCCAATTATTGCTGTCCAAGCCAGACATGCTCTTGCTCGATGAACCGACCAACCATCTGGATGCTGAATCCGTCGATTGGCTGGAACAATTCCTGTTGCGCTTCCCTGGCACCGTGGTGGCGATTACCCATGACCGTTACTTCCTCGACAATGCGGCTGAGTGGATTTTGGAGCTGGATCGTGGCCATGGTATTCCATGGAAAGGCAATTACTCGTCCTGGCTGGATCAGAAACAAGCCCGCCTGAAGCAGGAAGAAGCGACCGAATCTGCGCGCCAGAAAGCCCTGCAAAAAGAACTGGAATGGTCACGCCAGAACCCGAAAGCGCGTCAGGCCAAGAGCAAGGCGCGTCTGGCCCGCTTCAATGAAATGAGCGAGCACGAATACCAGAAGCGCAATGAAACCCAGGAGATTTTCATCCCTGTGGCAGAGCGCCTGGGTAATGAAGTCATCGAATTCAAGAACGTCAGCAAAGCCTTTGGTGACCGCCTGCTCATCGATAACCTGAGCTTCAAGATTCCTCCTGGTGCGATTGTCGGTATCATCGGACCTAACGGTGCCGGTAAATCAACCTTGTTCAAAATGATCAAAGGTATGGAGACTCCGGACAGCGGTGAAGTCGTACTGGGCCAGACAGCAAAAATCTCACTGGTAGATCAATCGCGTGAAGACCTCGGCAATACCAAGACCGTGTTTGAAGACGTGGCCAACGGTGCCGACATCCTGACGGTAGGCCGCTTTGAAATGCCTTCCCGTGCGTATCTGGGCCGATTCAACTTCAAGGGCGGTGACCAGCAAAAGATCGTTGGCAACCTGTCTGGTGGTGAGCGTGGTCGTTTGCATCTGGCCAAGACTCTGCTGCAAGGTGGCAATGTGCTGCTGCTGGATGAACCATCGAATGATCTGGACGTGGAAACCCTGCGTGCGCTGGAAGATGCCTTGCTGGAATTTGCCGGCAGCGTCATGGTGATTTCACATGACCGCTGGTTCCTCGACCGTATCGCTACCCATATCCTGGCATTTGAAGGCAATTCGCAAGTCAGCTTCTTTGACGGTAACTACCAGGAATATGAAGCCGACAAGAAAAAACGCCTGGGTGAAGAAGGTGCCAAGCCAAAACGCATCCGTTACAAACCTTTGACTGTATAAACCGTCAAACGACCATCACCCGGTATGTAATTTGCATAAGCCTGTTTGTTATACAAACAGGTTTATTGCAAAAACACTATCGTAGCTGTCCGCCCGGCGGCTTCAAGTTGTTTAACAGTATGTTTTGTTGCATTACGGTAAGCTATTGAAAAATAGGGATTTTTCCTTAGCAAATACTTGAAGACGTTAAGACATGATGCTGAAAAAACATTTATACCCATTCCTGCTTTGCCTCGCGCTCAGCCTGTCTTCTGGCATGGCTCTGGCCAATTCTGGCGGCAGTGCCAGTGCCAGTGCCTCTGGTGGCGGCGCCACTGCCAAACTGGAGGCATTTGTGGTCAACCTCTCCAGCACCGAGCGCTATCTGCAACTCAGCATGGCCTTGCAAATCGCCAGCGCAGAAGTCGGCGACAAGATTAAATTGTTCATGCCCAAGGTCAGGCATACCCTGATCCTGCTACTCAGCAGCAAGGATGGCGAACAATTGCAAAGCCTGGACGGCAAGCACCAGTTGATGGAAGAAATCAAGAATGGTGTCAACAAGACCCTGGACCTCAAAGAACGCGATGGAGTGACTGACGTGTTTTTTGAAAACTTCGTCATCCAGTAGGGCTTGCCAGCCCATCAATCGCAGGTGCAACAGCTTTCGAGCGCAATTTCGACCATATCGCTAAAGCTGTTTTGTCTTTGTTCCGGAGTCATGCCAGCACCGCTGCGCAAATGATCTGCCACCGTCAGCAAACCCAGGGCCTGCACGCCATGTTCGGCGGCTACTGAATATAAACCTGCCAACTCCATTTCCACCGCCAGTATCTGCATTTTTTCCATGATGTCAAAAAGCTGCGGCTGCACGCTGTAAAACAGGTCGGCAGAAAATACATTGCCCACCCTGACATGCTTTTGCAGGCAATGCGCAGCACGCACTGCCTTGGCGAGCAAACCATAATCAGCAAGCGCCGCAAAATCATGGTCCATGAAGCGCATGCGGTTGACCTTGCTGTCAGTACTGGCGCCCATGGCGACGATGACATCACCAAGTTGCATGTCTGCCCGCAACGCACCGCATGATCCCAGGCGTATGAGCTGCCTGACGCCATAGTGGCGTATCAGCTCGGTCGCATAAATGCTGATGGAGGGTATGCCCATGCCATGTGCGAGTACAGAAATCTTCTTGTCGCGGTACCAGCCGGTATAGCCCAGCATATTGCGCACGGTATTGACCAGCTGCGCGTCGCTGAGCCAATGGTCGGCAATCATCTTGGCACGCAGGGGGTCGCCGGGCATCAGCACGATGTCGGCAAAGTCACCAGGAGCGGCATTGATATGGGGAGTAGTCATATTGCTTCCGTGGTCAATGCGTATGCAGGCAGGCGCAAGCCGCCGCGCATGCTCTGCCGTATCTGTTGTGGTCGCGGCGCGGCAGATTCGCCAAATGTGCATGCTGCGCGCAGACGCTTGCTGGCCATGGACAGACTGTCTTCATCAACAGCATGGATCATGGCCAAGGGAGTATCAGCCTCCATGCGCTGCCCCAGTTCTGCCAACTGGCTCAAGCCCGTACTGGCATCTTGTTTGCCATGAGCTGTCGTACTCAATTGCAGGGCCAGCATACCTATGGCCCGGGTGTCCATACTGTTGAGATACATGCCCGCAGGTGCGAAGACCGGCTGTCGCAGCTTGGCCTGAGGCAAATAGCAGGCATGGTTGGCCAGCAAATCAGGTGGAGCACCCAGTGCTGCGCAAGACTTTTCAAACACCTGCGCAGCCTTGCCGCTGTGCAGGGCGTCCAGCAAGCCTACCTGGGCTTCCAGAGCATTTTTTGCCAGGCCAGCCACTACCAGCATCTCTGTGCCCAGCGCCAATACGGTCTGATGCAAGCGCTGCGGGCAGGTGTCGGTACGCAGATAACTGAGTGCGGCAGCCACTTCCAGCGCATTGCCTATGCTGGGAGCCAGTGGCTGGCTCATGTCGGTAATCAGGGCTGAGCAGGCCATGCCCGCCGCATTGGCAGTGTCTATGATGTTTTTTGCCAGGGCCTGCGCCTGTGCCAGCTCAGGTGTCTGTGCACCATTGCCACATTTGATATCCATGACCAGCGCATCCAGCCCGGCAGCAAATTTTTTAGACAGGATGGATGCCGTAATCAAAGGCAGGCTATCCACCGTTGCTGTCACGTCGCGTATCGCATACAGGCGCTTGTCTGCTGGAGCCAGATCAGCAGTCTGGCCTATGATGGCCATGCCGCAATCCCTGACCACACGACGGAAGCGCGCCAGATCAGGCGTTGTGCAATAACCGGGTATGGCTTCGAGCTTGTCTTGCGTACCACCGGTATGAGCCAGCCCACGCCCGCTGATCATGGGGACGATGCCGCCGCAAGCTACCACCATCGGGGCCAGCACCAGCGACACCAGGTCACCCACGCCACCTGTGGAATGCTTGTCCACGACCGGGCCGGGCAAATCCATCTCGTCCCAGCGCAAGACAGTGCCAGAATCACGCATGGCCAACGTCAGCGCAGCCCCCTCTGCCGCTGTCATACCCTGGAAGCAGGTCGCCATGCAAAATGCCCCGAGCTGCGCGTCTGTTATGCTGCCATCCACCATGCCGGTTACCAGCGCCTGTATCTCTGCCTGATCCAGAGCCAGGCCTGCGCGCTTCTTGCGTATCAGCTCTTGCGCCAGCAGCATCTCAGTATCCCGACTTGATTTGGGGCGGTACATCGCGCAGACAAGCCTGCAAATTGCCCAGGAGGCTGGAAGCACCAAAGCGAAAATGCGCAGGGCTCACCCAGTCCTGGCCCAGGATGTTATCCGCCAGCGCCAGATAGGCTGCGGCCTCCTCCACCGTCCGTACCCCGCCTGCGGCCTTGAAGCCACAAAGTCCACCGGTTTCCTTGATCACGGTCAGCATGGTTTCTGCCGCCGCCAGCGTGGCATTCACGGCCACCTTGCCGGTAGAAGTCTTGATAAAGTCTGCCCCTGCCGTGATTGCTATCAGGCTGGCGGCGCGGATAAAGGCATCCGTCTTCAGCTCACCACTCTCGATGATGACCTTCAAGACCTTGTCGCCGCAAACTGCCTTGCAAGCCCTGACCATCTCTGCCCCGGTACTGGTGTCACCCGCCATCAGAGCGGCATAAGGGAAAACCAGATCGACCTCGTCTGCACCATAGGCAATGGCCGCCCTGGTCTCGGCCACAGCGACCTCTACGTCTGCCTCACCATACGGAAAATTAACCACCGTCGCCAGTTTGATGGCTGGCGTGCCAAATTCACGCAGCATTTTTTTTGCATGCGGGATAAAGCGCGGGTAAATACATAGCGCCGCGACCTGCCCCTGCTCACTACTGGCAGCATTGCACAAGGCGGTGATCTTTTCCCTGGTGTCGTCCTCATTCAGGCTGGTCAGATCCATCAGGCGCAGAGCGCGGCTGGCTGCCTGCTTCAAAGCGGTATCTGGGGTGGACGGCATGTTCTGGCTCCTGCGAGTATTCAAATGCCAAAGATAAAGCGCAAGCGTATCAAGCTACTTGATATAGCTCAGAAGTTGCAAAAACATCTGCAAAACAAATGCCAAGCCCAGCATATACATCCCTTATCTGCTGGCAGGTAGCGCAGCGTGAAGAAATTTCGACTCCTTCCCCTTCAAGGGGAAGGTTGGGATGGGGATGGGTTTCTGTAATAACTGGAGAAGTGGCCAATCAACCGAAACCCATCTCTACCCTAGCCCTTCCCTTGAAGGGAAGGGAAATACTCCGGCTACTTCGCAAAGCCAAGTTAAGCATTTTATGTATACCCAAACCCAATTAGCCGCCAAAATAGCGGTTTTGCCCCATCCAGCACCCCATGTACCAGCTCGCCGCCCCCGCTTTTGCCGAAATTGAAATCAAGAAAAGCCGTTTCCTGGGCCAGCTCTACCCCCTCAGCAGCCGAGCCGAGGCACGCCAGCAACTGGCGCAGATACGGGCACAACACCCGGATGCCGTCCATGTCTGCTGGGCGCTGATCTGCAGCGGCGACTCTGGCCTGGACGACGATGGCGAACCGTCTGGCACCGCCGCCAAACCCATGTACAACGTGCTGGTACACAAGGACGTGACCAATGTGCTGGCCGTGGTCGTGCGCTACTGGGGTGGCACCAAGCTCGGTGCAGGCGGCCTGACCCGCGCCTATGGCCAGGCGATCTCTGATGCCTTCAAGATCGCCGAACTGACAGAAGTTGAATACATGCTTGAATGGAACATCGTCTGCGCCTATGCAGACGAATCCCATGTACGCCGCCTGTGCGACAAGTTTACCGCCAGCGTCACTGAACTGGTCTATACCGAATCAGCCAACATCAGCATTAGCATCAAACAAAAACTGGCTGCCAGCTTTGAAGCAGAATTGATAGAAATGCTCAAAGGGCAAGTCAGCATCATCAAGCCTGAACCAACTATTTAACTTCCGCCGCATCGCACTCTCCCCGTGCAGATTGGGCGAGCAGAGTTTTTACATGTAAATTACTGTCAATTCACATGTCATTTACATATAAAATAGCTTTGCTTGTCACTGTGATTACACAGTTTTGGAATAAAGTTCGCTATATTATTGCCGTTACATCTTGTTACGACTAGCAACTATCTCGCATGGATCGATAGCTGTATGTCAACAATTGCGGTATCAAAAAATAATAACCATGCAAGAAACCAATGCAAAACACCAATCTGGCCAGCAACGACAATACGGAAATAGAAGAAGTAAGCATCAAGCTCAGACACTACGAGTTTAAAAAACGTCTGGGTGAAGGCGGCTTTGGGCAAGTCCATGAAGCCTGGGACAGCAAACTCTGCCGCCCTGTCGCCATCAAACAGCTCAAAGCAATAGAGGGTGCCGCCAGCGCAACCCCAACTAGCAGCCTCCTCAAAGAAGCCCGCCTGGCCGCATCTCTCAAGCACCCCGCCTTCGTCAAGATCTTTGCCATTGAAGATGAAGACAATAGCCACTCCATCGTCATGGAACTGGTGCCCGGCCTGACCCTCAAGCAATTGCTGCAACAACACCCAGAGCAACCGCTGCCAGAACAGCAAGCCATCAACATCATCAGCCAGGTCGCCGAAGCCATGCAAGAAGCACATGCCAGCGGCCTCATCCATGGCGACCTGAAACCATCCAACCTCATGGTCGAACCCGACGGTAAAGTCCGCATACTCGACTTTGGCCTGGCATCACAAACCGATGCGCAAGCGACCACATCCATGAGCCAGCTGGACCCGCAAGGCACGATAGCCTACATGGCACCAGAACGCATGATGGGCAGCCCGGCCAGCGCCCAAAGCGACATCTACGCCCTCGGCGTCATCCTCTACGAAACTCTGACCGGCCAACGCCCCTTCGCCAACGCCAGCGGCCTGGCCCTGGCCGCCGCCCTGATGCAATCGAATTCAGACACATGGGAATTCCCGCCAGGCTGCAAGCCTGAACTGATCAAGCTGGTGCTGGCGATGACGGCACGGCAAACCGAGAAACGCCTGAGCAGTATGCAGCAGGTGCATGAGCAATTGCGTCGGTTGGTGAGTGCGCCGGTACTGGTGGCAGCGGGTGGTGCTGGGAATGTAAGCAGCATTTCAGGCAAAGGATGGAAGGCACTGAGTGTGCCGAAACGCTTTGCTATCGCCAGTGCCATCGTTGTCGCTCTGGGATATGGGGCTTGGCAAGCTGCGCCCTACCTTGAAATTGATAAGATGTCGTTGAAGCCGTATTCAGAATCATTAACGATGAAACAGGGTTTGGAAGCGTTAAGGCAATTTGATCGTCCGGGTAGCTTGGACATTGCTGAAAACAGCTTTGACACAGTATTGCGACACAATCCAGAACATGCCGGTGCCGTTGCAGGATTATCGATTATTTATACTTTTCGTTATGATAGCGACAAGCAAGATGAAGTTCTATTGCAAAAAGCGGAAGCAAGTGCTCAGCAAGCTTTAAAGCTTAACGATAAATTGGCTTTCAGTCATGCTGCACTCGCACGAGTAAATGCGCAATTAGGAAAATATGAATTAGCTCTCTCATCATTCGAAAGAGCTTTAGCTCTTGATCCCGACAATATTTTTGCATCTTATGGAAAAGCAAATGCCTTTCGAAAAATGAGGCGTTACGAAGACGCCATAAATTTTGCAAAAGCTGGTCTTGAAAAGTTTCCGAAGGAAAGAATTTTTGCAGAAGAATTAGGTGGAGCATATTTTGCTCAAGCTAAATATGCAGAGGCAGAAAAATTTTTTAGATTAAGCATAAACATTCAGCCCGACTCAGTCTTTGCATATTCAAATTTAAATAACGCCTTAGTAAGGCAAAATCGTGATGACGAGGGGCTTCAAGTATTACAGCAAGGGCTTTTAGTAAGACCAAGTGCATTATTGTATTCTAGCTTAGGTACAGCTCTATTTAAGAAACGTGATTATGTTGGGGCTGCAGAGGCATTTGAACTTGCCGTAACACCCGACAAAGGAAACCCAGGATTTTATTTGGGATGGTCAAATTTAGGAGACAGTCTGCTTTGGATACCTGGTCGAAAAAACGATGCAAAAAAGGCATATACAAAAGCACGTGAATTGCTTGCACAACGTTTAATGCTTATTCCCAATGATGCAACCATGGTTTCACGATATGGCCTTTACTCAGCCCGCATCGATGAAAAAAAGGACGCCGAAGAATACGTGCTTAAGTCAATACAACTTGCTCCCAAAGATGCAAATGTTCATTTCCGTGCTGGATTAGCATACGAAATATTAGGTAAGCGTGACAATGCTCTTACTGAAATTGCATCTTCTATTAACTTTGGCTACTCAATCAAGTCAATTGAATCTGAGCCAGATCTCGTCGATTTGCGACGAGACTCAAGATATGTTCAGAAATAGTAGTGTCTTTTATATCTGGAATGATTTTTGCTGGATATGTCGATAATAAAAATCATAAGTCTGTAATTCATGATTTTTAAAGCGTGGGGCACGTATTAATCCGTTTCGTGCTCTTTTACTTTTGTCAATTAACTGAGAACTTGAATATGAGTGATCCTGTAAATTACACATTCACAACATTCTTTAACCAAGGTGATCCACAAAGTCGGGCTACTGTTTCGGCAACTGGAAAATTCACTCCAGAACCTCCAAGAAGTCCATTGAACAACAAACGTGTCCTCAATGTTGGTGATACAGTTACATTCAAGTTTTTAGGCACGCCTACCGATCCAAGCAATACCGTAACAGTAACTGCCAGCGCCTTCATTGCAATTTGCAAGGGAATATTAAGCAATGGCAAAGAGGCTCCAATCGGCACGGCAAAAACTATATGCCCAGTCGATGGAATTACAATAACGATGACGGATGACAGTCTAGGTTTCTGGGGTTTTACTATCTCATTTACAGCCGATTTTACTGACGCATCAGGTACAGTAATTAGTTCTGAGTTTTTCTATCTGCCAGATCCTGAGGTAGACATTCAAACCGGAGGAGGTTAATAAAAGCACGCTGAGGGGAAAAATTCAGAGTTTCGATTAAAAAACCACCTTCAAATACCGCCTTAAAGCCTCACTAGGCGTTTTCAATAAGGCGGCACAAGCCTCTACATCGCCAGCACTGGCTTCCAGTGACTGGCGAATTTCTTCTGTGGGTATCTGTTCGGCGCGGCGTATCTGGCTGTGGTTGTCGAGCAGCTTGTACATCGACGGGCGTGAGACGCCCAGCTCTTGCGCGGCTCCCTGTATATACCAGTCGTTGTTTTCCATGGCGCGCAGGACGTCGTCGTCGCTGAGTTCGGCCAATTTTTTGCGGGGTGTCGCTGGCTGCGGGATTTTGCTGTCCGTGCTTATGCTGGCCTGTGCCACGCTGGATTGAGTTTTGTGGGTGGTTTTGACGAGGCTGGCGAGTTGTGGCACTTCGCCGAGTTGCAGGGCCAGCAGGGCGCGGCGCAGGACGTGGGATAGCTGGCGGATGTTGCCTGGCCAGTCGTAGTTGGCAAATTCGCTGACCAGTGCCACGGGCAGGCTGGTGCCTATGTCATTGGGCAACTTGCTATTGCTGAGCAGGTGCAGCAGCAAGACGCCTATGTCTTCACGGCGGGCGCGTAGCGGTGGCAGGTGGATGATGAAGCTTTCGAGACGGCGCAGCAGGGCCTGGTTGAAGCCTTCGCTATATAAATCCTGGTCGGTCGCAGCGATCAGGCGGGCGCTGGACTTTTGATCTTGCTGGGCGCCCAGCGGGCGGTAGTCACCGCTTTCCAGCACGCGCAAGAGCATGGGTTGTATGCTGGCAGGGGTATTGCCTATTTCATCGAGAAAAAGAGTTGCACCTTCTGCCTCAGCAAACAGGCCTTTGCGGGCGTTTTGTGCGCCTGTGTAGGCGCCTTTGACGGCACCGAACAAGTCAGCAGCGGCCAGGGCTTCATTCAGGGCAGCCATATTGACGCTGACCAGTTCTGCATTGGCACGCTTGCTATAGGCGTGGATGGCGCGGGCGGCGATTTCTTTACCTGTGCCGGTTTCACCCAATAACAGGACGGGCAGCTCGGTGCCGGCGACCTGGCGTATCTGGTCGCGGGCGACGATGGCAGCGCTGCCTACGCCAATGAAACCCAGCGCGGGATTGTGCTTGGGCAGGCAGCGCATCCAGTGCAGGCAGATGATGATGGCGCGGCCCAGGCCAAGAATGACGCCTCTTTCTACCTGTTCACGGCTGAGCGCCACGGCTGCGTTGATCTCTACTCCATTCACTTCTACCACCATACGGCTGGCGGGGGGGGAGATGAGAATGTTGTCACCAGCATCGCGACTGATGCGCACAGGTTCACGCGAGATACCACCATAACCCAGCGGGAGACCATCTTTGCCAGGATGGCGGAATAGCGGCAGGAAGCGGTTGATTTCGACCAGGCCGTCAGGATTGCTGGCCATGAACTGTTCACCGATGCGCTGGCTGTCCGGATGCCAGATGATGGTCATGCCCAGCAGGGCCGAGGCATTGTCGGCCAGTTTGGCCAGGGGTGAGGTCAGGGTGTAGTCGGTATCGGTCATTGTGTTTACTGCGGATTCTGTACTTGGGTGTAAACCGTTAGTGTAAAGCGCCAATGTAAATTTGTATGCTTTACATGTCAATTGGGCTAAAAAAATGCCTTCTCCCTATGGAAACAGTGCTGGCACGGCGTTTGCAAAGAGGCATGCATTGCGCAAGTGAAAGTACTTGCCACCTGAAGGAGATCATCATGCCTACCACTGAAATTTTATTAATTGCCCTTAACCTGCTGTTATTCATGCTGCTCAGCAAAATGGCCTTGAAGGCCAGGCTGGCGCGCAATATTGCCATGCGCTTGCTGACAGACGATGTTTATTACAATGAAACCCGTGGTGTACTGATACAAAAAAATGTAGAACGCGCCAGGCTTAGCTGGGGCTGGTCCAGCATAGGTACGGTCACTCAGTTGCCAGTGACCCGCCCACAAGACCCGCAGGCTGCCTGGTCTGCCGCTGTGCACACTTCTACCCACTTGCGTTTGCGCCCCTTGCCAGAACCGGCACCTTCAGTGCTCGAAGTGCCGTACGCCCTGTGGGCCACTACCTGGGCCTCAAAAGATACGCCATGGTCCACCACGGTCAGCCTGAAGCCAGAGAAAAAGGTGGAAACCACGGCTGAAGAACAGCCAGTAGCCCCGTCTGCACCAACCCGCAAACCTGCCGTCAAGCCTGGCAAGACTGCACAGGACCTGCTGGACATGGGGATGTTGCAGCATGCCCTGCTTTACAAATAATCCGGAGCAACGAGTCATGCCAATATTATTCCAGGAGTCACGTATGAAGCCCGCACAGCAATTCGTGAATGCAGAGATGCTATTGAAACTTGATCCTGTTGCAGACTTTGCGCTTTTTCAGGATTGCCTGCCACCCATGCTGAGATTGCAGGCTAATTTGTTTGGCGAACACACGCCTAGCGAGGCTGAGGAGGAGGCTGCTGTAGAGAGTTTCCGCAATCTTTTTTCTGGTGCCAGAAACGGCTTTGACAGACGCAAACTGGACAAACTAGCACCAGCGGCAGCAGGGATGAAAACGAATTATCACCGCCGCAAAAGTGATGGCAATGCGGGTTGATGCTTTGTATGCGTGCGGTAAAGCACGATAAAAAATTATGCAGGCTGCTGACAAAATCAGGATAGACATGATGACAGAAAAAAAACTACTCGTCGCTGATGACATTGATCCTCTGGTTATTTTTGCGCCAGAAGAGCCCGGCCTGCAATGGCAAAGAATAGGCGGCATGGCAGTACTTGATGAAGACAGCCATCATCTCGAAATCTGCCGCATGTCATGCATGACGCTGGCAGAAGCCAAGGCATTTGCGGCAGCAGATGACCGTATCAGTTTTTTCTTTTACGTCAAACATTACGCCATCATGTATCACCATCAGGTCTTGCATGCAGGCGATGCAGTCTTCTTCTCAGGGTCACCTGCACTACATGCAGAACCAGGTGCTGACTGTTTTGAGAAACCGGCAGTACCAGACAGCAAACTGAGCATTACCGCAGCCCCTGGCAATAACTGGGTTTCAGTACAGGCGCAGTTGCAAGTACCTTTTCTCAGCAGTGAGCAGGCACATGCGTATCTGTGGCCCTGCCTGCGGCCTGGTCAGGACAATAATGTTGAAAACATGGATGGTGGCTTGCAGGCAGTACTCAGCTATAGCCCCACAATTGGCACAGGACATCATGCGGGCTGGTGGGTGTGCGGTCAGTATGTGCATGCTGGCGGCAAACAAACAACTGCGCAAACCTGCTTTGGCGGCCCCAGCATGCCAGTCAAACCTGGTGATATCCTGAGCTGCCGTATTGTGTATGACGCAGCTACCCGTAGCTGGCTGCAAACCATTACCAATGCCGCAAACAATAACAGCGTCTCTTTCCCGGTATCGATAAAGCAGAAACCGGGAGAGGCGCATGAGAGAAACTCTGTCAGCTTCAGCCTGGAAAATCTCTCACAGCAAAGGCAGCGTGATTTGCACCAGTGCCTAAGCCTGTTCAATGTCATCATCAAGGCCAAATACCCGCAAAGCAACTTGGGACTGGGGCTAAGTAGCCTGCCCTATGTGGATCATGCAAGACTATGCGAAAACCAGACCAGCCTGCATGTCAGCCGCATCATCCTGTACAGCCCCATGCAGGATGTCAGATAGGCGATACGCCGGGATGCTTGCTGAAGTAGGTCTGGAATACAGACAGCACTTTATCGATATCGGCAGCCGAGACATCGAGATGGGTGACCATGCGCATGTGCGGGGTGACCCTGGTGAGGATGCCATTTTCGCGCAAGAGTTCTGCCAGCCCGGCACAGGCCGTAGCGGGCAGGTCGGCATAGACGATATTGGTTTGCGGCGTTTGCACTTGCAAGGCGCTGATCTGGCGCAAGCCATTCGCCAGACGTTCTGCATTGGCATGGTCTTCTGCCAGACGCGGGATATGATGCTCCAGCGCATACAGACCGGCAGCAGCGAGCATACCGGCCTGGCGCATGCCACCACCCAGCATCTTGCGCCAGCGTTTGGCCTGATTGATCAAATCATGACTGCCGCACAGCACAGAACCTATGGGTGCGCCCAGACCCTTGGACAAACAGACCGAGACACTGTCAAATCCCAGCACTGCCTGCCTGGGGCTGATGCCCAGCTTGACGATGGCATTGCAGATGCGCGCGCCATCCAGATGGGTGGCCAGGCCGCGCTCATGGGCGAGGCTGGTGGCAGCTTGTAGGTAGTCAGGTGGCAGAACCTTGC
This sequence comes from Undibacterium sp. TC9W, assembly GCF_049339865.1. NCBI lineage: Bacteria > Pseudomonadati > Pseudomonadota > Betaproteobacteria > Burkholderiales > Oxalobacteraceae > Undibacterium > Undibacterium sp. TC9W. Next base: position 240,091 of record NZ_JBMPPJ010000008.1, read on the forward strand.
CGCCTATGGTGTTTTCCAGCGCCAGCAAACGGCTGCGGGCAAAGTGAAAATCGTCTGGCTTGATGGCATTGGCAATATCGTCCAGGGCAATGCTGCCGTCTGCCTGGTTGGTCAGGGGCTGTGGTTGTATGCTGCCCAGCACGGCGGCACCACCGCCCTCGTATTTATAAGTGTGCGCCTCTTGCCCTACAATGTATTCATCACCGCGGGCGCAATGTGCGAGCAGGGCCAGCAAATTGCTTTGTGTGCCGGATGGGGCGAACAGAGCAGCTTCATAGCCAAACAGGTCGGCGGCATAGTCTTGCAGGCGATTGACGGTGGGGTCATCACCATACACATCATCACCGAGTTCGGCAGTATGCATGAGTTCACGCATGGCAGGAGTAGGTCGGGTGACGGTGTCACTGCGTAAATCTATCCAGTTTTGCTGGCTTTCTGACATGGCTTTTCCTTGTGGAGGGAGGTGATCTATTTTAACAATTTTCATCTGACAATTTTTAAAGCCACAAATCCGGGTATTGCGGCACTAGAAACAGCTACACTGTTGCTCTTGTACATGCTTACCAGATCAATCACCCATGCGCAGTAAGGATGCGAAAATCGCTGCCAGCCTGTTTTTGCTGCTGGGCCTAATAAGCCCGGCAGTGGTATCTGGTTTGGTAGATTTTTCGCAGGGCCTGATCGAGCATGTGCACAAGCGCTTTGGCGCTGAAGGGCCGCGTCGGCTGACACAAATGCAGATCGCTATCAACAAGATCAAAGCCACTGCTGGAAAAGATTTTGCCAAAAATGCCGCACGCTCTAGCGATGGACTAGTTGAAATGCCGGTCTTGCGGCAGGTGAATGATTTTTATAACCGCGTTCCCTACTTCAGTGATCAGGAACACTGGGGCGTCAATGATTATTGGGCGACGCCGGTAGAATTTATCGCATCCTGGGGTGGTGATTGTGAAGACTATGCGATTGCCAAATACATGACACTGAAAGACCTGGGGATACCGGCAGAGCGCCTGCGCATTACCTATGTCAGGGCGACCCGCATAGGTGAGACGCATATGGTGCTGGCCTACTATCCAACGCCTGCCTCCGAACCCTGGATACTAGACAATCTCGTCGATGAGATACAGCCGGGCTCTGCCCGCAGTGACCTGGTGCCTGTGTATAGCTTTAATGATGAAGACCTGTGGTTGGCCAGCGGCAATACCCGCAAGGGCGGCGCATCGACTGTGCGCCTGTGGAAGGAGTTGATAGAAAAAATGGAAAAAGAAAAACGCATGTGAGCGGCTTTCAGTTTCAGTAGGCTCTGACGACACTCTCCACTTACCCTGCCTCAGCCATGACTATCTTTTCTGGTGCGCCAAAATAAAAGCCCTGTCCACATTCGACCTGATCTGCAATCAGCAATTGCAGCGATGATTCGCTTTCCACATTCTGGGCTATCAGGGGTATGCCCAGGGATTGCGCGAATTTGACGATGGCGCGCAAGTGGGCGTGGCTGTTGTCGTTCGTGGCGACTTCCTGCACCAGGCCACCATCTAGCTTGATATAGTCTGGCGGTACTTCGCGAATGAAGTTCAGGGCATGCGGGTCCAGACCAAAATGATCGACACCAAAACGCACGCCTAATTCGCGCAAGACACTGACAAATTTCCTGGTCACGGCATGGTCTTTGGCGCAGGCAAATTCACTGATCTCCACTGACAACAAGGCCGTCAGCTCTGGCGAATATTTGAGGCGCGCCTGCATCCATTCACAGAACTCTTTGCTCTCCATCGATTGCAGGGACACATTGATGGCGATATTTTTATAGGTACCGCGATTTTTCTGCAGCATCTCCATAACCAGGGTCACTACCGCCTGGTCTATCTCGGGCATGAGCTGGTGACGCAGGGCCATGGGTAAAAACTGGTTGGCCGGAACCAGGTTGCCCTGGGTATCAAGCAAACGCGAAAAAACTTCATGATGGACAAGCTGGCGCAATTGCAGGCGCATGACGGGTTGGGCAAACAAGACCCAACGGTGGTCTGCGAGGGCATTGTGGATCAGGGTACGCCAGCCATGTGAACCGGCGATGACGGCTTCACTGTCTTCCATAAGGGTCAGGCTGATCTGTCCATTACCAGCCTGGCGCATGACTTCTATTGCCAGGTCTGCCCGTGAGAAAATGTCGCCGCGTGTTTGCGCCGGGCCAAACACCAGGGCACCGGCAGCCAGGCTGACCTGGCGCGAGGCACGCAGCAATACCTGGTTCAGGCGGTATTGCAATGCATCTACCAGTAGCTGCATGGTCTTTTGATCGACATCGATACACACCGCTGCCATTGAGGCACCGCCTATGCGACCGAGGATATTGCTATATTTGCTGAAGACTTCTGTGACCACCGTCGCCACATCGGCCAGCAGGATATCGCCCTGCTGATAGCCGTGCTGGTGGTTGTATTCTTTGAGGCCATCGAATTCCAGCACAAAGATGACGGCAGTTTCAAAGCGCCCTTCTTCTGACAGCAAATGATTGAAGCGCAAGTCAAAACCATGACGGTTTTCCAGACCACTGACTTTGTCGATGAAGGCTTCGCGCCTGAAATTTTCTGCCCTGGCGATTTCTTCATCAAGCAGGCTCGATATGCGCTCTGTCATGTGGTTCATGGCGACCACTACACGCTGCAGCTCGCGGGTCTGAGGCACGACTTCAATACGGCGGAAATTCTTGGCCTGTATGGCAATCGCGACTTCTTCGATTTTTTCCAGCGGCCCCAGGATAATTCTCAGCAAGACCACAGTCAGGCCCCAGACCACCAGGTACATGGCAAACATCCACAAGGCCATTTCCCTCATCGAACGCCACAGGTAATCGTAAGCATAAGCCGGGTGGCTGACCACAACAACCTTGCCCAGCTGACGCCAGCCAGAAGAAATGAAAGCCTCGCCCGGCGGGGTCTGCAAGTCAAACAAGGCAGGTAGCCAGGCTGGCACATTGTCTTTGCCCGCGCTCAGCTCCTTGTGCAGCAGCACTTTGCCTGCCGGATCAAGAACCACGATTTTTTTATAATAACCGCGGTCAAACAGGGTGGAAATCTGGATATTTGCCAGCGTCTGGTCATTCTTGGCCAGTGCTTCTTCGAGAGGACGTGACAAGGCGGTGGCCGCATCCTGGGCATGCGAGGCCAGTTGCTGCTGCAAATAGTCCCGCATCGTCAGCACAGACAGGATTTGCAATCCAAGAAACACGGCAAAAAAGATGATGGATATGGCAAGAAGGAGTTGGCGTCTCAGCGTCATAAGGTCTCTTTGAGTGTTTTCATTCCCTGGAACTCATTTCTGTCTGCGATTTTCTATATATTGAAAAGTCTTGCTTATGGCGACTTTAACAAGAAAATAGCCTTTCCCGCTTATTTCTTCCGCTTTATTTCAGGATTTGCATAAAATTATGGATGTGGAGCATTGTTTGCGCATTGTTTGTGCATTGTTTACCACCCCGGCTCAATATATTTTAATTAAATTTCATGTCCAATACTGATATTTTACGTAGCAAGATCAATCTCGAAACCGCAGCTTACCCCTGGAGTGAACTATTACGTCATTTTGCAGGTGGCACAGTACTGGTGGTCCAGCCCGGCCTGGACCTTGTCGAAGTTGCCTTCCACATGGCAGAAGACCATGCAGATGTGATCTCTGCCCTGCTTGAGCATGGCCAGATAGGCAAGGTCAGCGATGAGCAGGCCCAGGCATGGCTGGAGCAGGACGCACAGCACTGGACCGTAGTGGTCAAGCCCTGGATACTGGTGCAGGAAAGACAAAAATGACATTGCCGACGACATTGCAGGCTGACATGAACTTTTAACAAGCAGGGGCTGTCTGAGTCGAGATACCGTAACAGCATAGTTTGGGAAAGGCATGATGCAATTTTCTCTGGCAACTACACATTCACCAGCAAATCATGGGATCAGCAAACCGGGCTTTCCGGCAATGACCGTCTTGCTGGTGATTCTCGCCCACCTGCTTTTCTGGCAATTACTGCGTCATCAACACGCCACTACGAGGGCGGGTGAGAGCCATCCCTTGATGCAGTACCTGCAATTATTGGATATCGCCCCTAAACCTGTCCCGCCAAAGGCAAGCCAGCCTGTAGAGGAGTCTGCCAAACCTGAAAAGCTCGCTAAAAAAGAAGCCAGCAGGCCCATTACTGCCAGCAAACCTGCCAAGTCAATGACCCGCCCAGAGCAGCCAGCGGCAGAAATCGTGCCTTTCGCCGTCAGCCAGCCCTCAACTCAAACGAGTATCAGCCCCGATAGTCCAACGGGACTGGGTCTGAACCTGGAGTCTGTGCGCAAGTCGGCCCTGGCCATGAAGTCCACAGAAATTGAACAGATACAGGCCAGCCACAGGCGGGGCGACAGCCTGGAAAAGCGGCTGGGTGAAGGCACCAGACGGGCAGAAAAGAAAGAGTGCCTGAAGGCATATTCAGGAGTAGGCATACTGGCTGTCATCCCGCTGGCTGTCAGCGCCGTTGTGGACACAGGCTGCAAATGGTAATGCTGGCAAGAGCTCGGCTATAATGCCGGATTCCGTACTGTGAAACGGGCTTGCATGGAACGGCCAGGGCATAAGCAGGGATGAAGGCCGGTACTACGCCTGTTGTCATTTGTATTATTGATGTGTTTTGACTGATTGTTGCACAATGTTTTTGCATTATTGCAATGATTTTCATTTTTTATCTGGATCATTCATGAAAAAAACTTCTTACCTGTTCGCCGCCATGATGCTGGCAGCACTTGGCTCTGGCTTCTCTCCCGTGACTGTGAATGCTGTTCAGGCACAAGAAGCGGCTGATCCTGCGAAGCAACAGACAGTACGTCCAGAAATGGGCAAGCCGCTTAATGAAATCCAGGACTTGCTGAACGCCAAGCAATATCCTCAGGCCCTTGAAAAAATTAATGCCATGGATGCCGCCCTGGAAAAGAAAACGCCTTTCGAACTGTTTACCATCCACCGCTTTCGTGCCGTGGTTGCTTCAAGCATCAATGACTCAGCGCTGATGGCAAGTTCCTTCGAATATATGATTTCGACTGATTTTCTGAAAGATCCAGAGAAGCAGCGCCTGACTGAAGCCATGGCCAGCATGTTTTTTGGCGAAAAGAAATATGCACAGTCCAGAGTATGGGCTGAGCGCTTCCTGGCAAAAGCACCTGGCAATGAAGTCATGGCTAATCTTATCGCCCGGACCTACTACATAGAAAATGACTTTGCCAATACCATCAAAGTCGTTAACGCACAGATTGCAGAGGACGATAAGGCAAAACGCAATCCTAGCTCCGACAATCTTAAATTGCTGTATAGCGCTTACCAGCAGCTCAAGGACTGGCCCAACTATGCCTTGGCTCTGGAGCGTCTGGTAGCACTGTATCCAACGCCTGAATACTGGGCAGGTCTGATTTATAGCGTAACCAAGAAGCCCGGTTTTTCTGAACGTATGCAGCTCGACTATTACCGCCTGCTGTTGCTCAATGACAAAATTGAAGATGCTGCGGACTTTGTCGATATGGCAGAGTTAGCCTTGTTGGCTGGCTCACCTGCAGAAGCCAAGGCAGCAATGGATGCCGGCTATGCTGCCAATGTACTGGGCACGGGAAAAGAAGCAGCCAAGCAAAAACAATTGCGTGACCGCGTCAACAAACAGGCTGCTGACGACATCAAGAGCCTCGATGCCGGTGAAGCAGCCGCCAAGAATGCCAAGACCGGTATAGGCTTGGTTAACATTGGTTACAACTATATTGTTAACGGCCAATACGATAAAGGCCTGACACTGATGGAACAAGGTATCGCCAAAGGTGGCCTGAAATATCCTGAAGAAGCCAAGCTGCATCTGGGCATGGCTTACCTCAAAGCTGGCAAGCGCGACAAGGCGGCTGAAATCCTGAAATCCGTTAAAGGCAGTGATGGCTCTGCTGACTTTGCACGCTTGTGGCTGCTGGTACCCGCCAATAAATTTGCCCCTGAAGCAAAATAAGCTGACGGATATCTCCTCAGTTGACAAACCGTTTTAAGAAATACGCCACCTGCGGGTGGCGTATTTTTTTGGCCCGTGCTTGTGCAGATGTTCAGATATAGACTCGCCGCCAGATAAAAAAAGGCTGTTTTGCGTTATGCAAAACAGCCTGTCAAGTTCAGTACAGCAAGCTCTGATTACGGTACTGACGGTACACCTTTGGATACTCTTTACTGCCCCAGCCTGATCGAAGTATCAGATACAGGCTGGGCAAAACTTGTTACTCAGATCGCGTTCAGATCAAGGACCGAATCATGAATGGTAAGCAGACTCACCATGGCTGGTGATGTCCAGACCTTCACGTTCTTCATCTTCTGGCACACGCAGACCAACCACCAGATCAACCAGTTTGTAAGCCACGAAGGACACGACGCCTGACCAGATGATGGTCGTGCCGACTGCAGTCGCCTGTGTCATAACCTGACCGAAGATGTCGTAAGGATCAGCCGACATTTTGTTGGTGACATAGTCGAATATACCTTGGCCGCCGAGGGATGGTGCAGCAAACACACCAGTCAGCAAAGCACCCAGGATACCGCCGACGCCATGCACACCGAAGACGTCAAGGGAGTCATCTGCACCCAGCAGGCGTTTGAGGCCATTGACACCCCACAGACAGACGATACCTGCCAGCAAGCCGATGACCAGCGCACCCATAGGTCCGACGAAACCGCAAGCTGGTGTAATCGCGACCAAACCGGCTACCGCACCAGATGCACCACCCAGCATGGAAGGCTTGCCTTTGGACATCCACTCACCAAATACCCATGACACAGTTGCTGCAGCCGTTGCCAGCAAAGTATTGATGAACGCCAGTGCTGCGACATCGCCTGCTTCCAGCGCGGAACCCGCATTGAAACCAAACCAGCCCACCCACAACAGCGACGCACCTATCATCGTCATTGTCAGGGAGTGAGGTGCCATGGATTCTTTACCATAGCCTACACGTTTGCCTATCAGGTAAGCACCGACCAGACCAGCGACCGCGGCATTGATATGCACGACGGTGCCACCAGCGAAGTCCAGCGCGCCTTTTTGGAACAGGAAACCAGCTTTGGCAGTTTCTGTCGCCAGGGTTGCTGCATCCTTGATCGCATCAGGACCAGTCCAGAACCAGACCATGTGAGCAATAGGCAGGTAGCTGAACGTGAACCACAAGACCACGAACAGCAGTACAGCAGTGAATTTTGCACGCTCTGCAAAAGCACCGATGATCAGACCGCAAGTGATGGCTGCAAATGTCGCCTGGAAAGCTACATAGGCAAACTCAGGAATTACCACGCCTTTACTGAACGTCGCTGCCGTAGCAAATGTTGCCTTGGCTGGGTCCCAGATACCTTTCAAGAACAGACGGTCAAACGAACCGATGAACCTGCCGCCTTCAGTAAATGCCAGTGAATAACCATAGATACACCACAGAACAATAATCACGGCGAAGATCATGAAGACCTGCATCAGGATGGACAGCATGTTCTTGGAACGGACCAGGCCGCCGTAGAACAGTGCCAGGCCAGGTATGGTCATCAGGATGACCAACAAAGTAGCAACCATCATCCAGGCAGTGTCGCCTTTATTTGGCGTTGGTGCAGGTGCGGCGGCAGCACTGGCTGCCGCAGGTTCAGCCGCCGCTGCCGGGGCAGAAGCAGGCGCCACCACAGCAGCAGAAGCCGGAGCCGCTGCAGGTGCAGAAGCGCTGGCCGTCGCAGTAACTGAGGCAGCAGAAGCTGCCGCAGGTTCAGCTTTGGCCGATGCATCCTGCGCCGACGCGACAGAGGTGAAACCGACAGTGACCAGCAAAGCAGCCCCCGCCAGCATGTTCTTCAACAGTTTTTTCATGTGAACTCCCTGGTTAGCTATCAGAGTGCGTCGTTACCGGTTTCACCGGTACGGATACGCACAACTTGTTGCAAGTCATAGACAAAAATCTTGCCGTCACCGATCTTGCCGGTACGGGCTGCGGTTTCTATTGCTTCGATGGCGCGATCAACTATCGCATCATCCACGGCAGCTTCAATTTTTGTCTTGGGCAGGAAATCAACTACATACTCGGCACCACGGTACAGTTCGGTGTGACCTTTCTGACGACCAAAGCCCTTCACCTCGGTCACGGTAATCCCTTGTACGCCTATGGTAGATAAAGCCTCGCGGACCTCATCCAGCTTAAAAGGCTTGATAATTGCGGTAATCAGTTTCATGCTCGCCTCGTTTTTTTTAAAATGTTTTAACTGCTGACAATACCAGTGTCGTTTTGCCTGTGAACTTGCCTGCTGGTGTGACATACAGTTTTTTCTCAGCATTCGTACCCAGCGCTGCGATACCAAAATTCACACCAAAAAACTCTTTATTCACACCGATTTTCCAATCGGAATAAGAATAGGCACCATTGTTCTTGACTGTTTGGTGGCCAGCATGCAGGGCCAGCGTATAACCCTCAGGCAACTCAATGTTTGCACCCAGGTCCAGGTAACCACTGTTCTTGCTGTCGACAAAGCCGAACAGGTTAGTGACGGAGTGTGAATACTTGATATAAGCTGGGCCCATGCCTACCTGGCCGTAGATTTCTGTCGTGTTGGCATCAGCAAAACCAGCTACCTTGTTCAGACCATTGGAAGGGTATATGTAAGTCAGGACGCCGACGTCATAAGATACATCCTTGGTGATTTCGCCTTTTTTACCGGCATAGATATCCCATTCAAGATCGCCACCACCGCCTGCATCCTTGGTCCATTTAATCGTAGATAACCATGTGCCAGCATAAAAGCCACTGGGGTTGTGCACGTAATCTGCACCTCCCTGCAAAGCAGGATCAAGACGCGATTGCGCAATTGCACGATAGCGGTATTCGCTGACCACACCAATATTGAAGCTGACCTCATTGTCTGGCTTAGCTTCTGGCTTGGCATCTTCTGCCTGGGCAAAACCACCAAAGAATGTTGTGACTACAGCAGCGGCGATTACTAGTTTTTTCATTGCGCTTCCCCCTATTGATTAAGATTTGATTAGATTGAACCCTGGACAGAATCTGTGTTCAGCTCATAGCGGCACGCATAGATACTTATGACCATTTGCATACCCACTGCTTGCATCAGGCAAACTCTTAAATTCTTATTTCCCTTCTCTGTTAGCAGGAGTCGTGCCAACCAGGATCTCCCCATCAATAGATTGGAGACAAGGCACGGCGCCCAGAGTGTATTAATATGCGTACAGCCCGATAAACCCTGAGCCCAGCCTGATTTTTATATTGCGCTGCAATACCAGTAGCAGCTTGGGCAAGATGCGCTATCATTGCCACATAGGTAAATTTGCAAGCAAAAAAACAGCTTTACGCACCAATTGCGGGCAAGAACAAATTCGCACAAAAAAGTGGTAACGCATGATTTGCACCAAAGATGTGCATTTACAAGATAGAGGATAAAAATGGACAAGCAAAATTTCTTTAATGACATGCAGGCCAAGATCAGCCAGGCAATCGAAAACTCGCCAGCCAAGGACATAGAAAAGAATGTCAAGGCCATGATGAGCCAGGGTTTTTCCAAGCTGGACCTGGTGACGCGAGAAGAATTTGATATCCAGGCACAAGTGCTGGCTAAGACGCGCGCAAAGCTCGAAGCCCTGGAGGCACGCGTGGCCGCGCTCGAAGCACCACCAAAAGCCGACTAAAAAAAGACAACTAAACCGCAGACCGCATGTCCTTAGCCGTACTTAAAAGCCGCGCCCTGAATGGCATGGATGCGCCACAGGTGACTGTGGAAGTGCATCTGGCCAATGGCCTGCCCGCCTTCACTATCGTTGGCCTGCCCGAAACCGAAGTCAAGGAATCCAAGGACAGGGTCAGGGCTGCCCTGCAAAATGCCCGCTTTGAGTTCCCGAACAAGCGCATCACAGTGAATTTGGCGCCAGCAGATTTGCCGAAGGAATCTGGCCGCTTCGATTTGCCTATCGCGCTGGGTATTCTGGCGGCATCCGGGCAGATCCCTGGAGATGCACTGGAACAATATGAGTTTGCCGGAGAGTTATCACTGTCAGGCGAACTGCGGCCGATACGCGGCGCACTGGCAATGACGTTTGCGATCTGCAAAAGCCAGCAGCACTCGGCACAGGAACCCGCCTTCATTTTGCCACGCGCGAACGCCGATGAAGCGGCGCTGGTCAGCGATGCGGCGATTTATCCCGCTGATTCGCTGCTACAGGTATGCGCTCACTTCGCTGGTGTCGATGGCGAACAAAGACTGGCGCGTCACCATCCAGCCTCCAGACCCAGTCGCCCGACATATGCTGACTTTGCGGAAGTCAAAGGTCAGTTACAGGCAAAACGCGCACTTGAAGTAGCTGCCGCAGGCTCCCATTCGGTACTTCTGATGGGGCCGCCTGGCACCGGTAAATCGATGCTGGCAGCCCGCTTCCCCGGCATCTTGCCAACCATGACTGATCAGGAAGCACTGGAATCCGCAGCAGTACAGTCCCTGACTTCCGGTTTTTCCATAGAAAAATGGAAGGCGAGACCCTACAGGGCACCGCATCACACAGCATCTGCGGTTGCATTAGTAGGTGGAGGTGGAACACCGCGTCCAGGCGAGATTTCTCTGGCTCATCGTGGCGTCCTTTTCCTCGACGAATTACCCGAGTTCGATAGAAAAGTGCTGGAAGTTTTACGTGAACCGCTGGAATCTGGCCATATTACCATCTCACGCGCGGCGCGTCAGGCTGATTTCCCGGCACGCTTTCAATTAATAGCTGCCATGAACCCATGTCCTTGCGGCTACTTCGGGCACAGCAATGGCAAATGCCGTTGTACACCGGACATCATCGCCCGTTACCAGGACAGGATATCCGGCCCTCTGCTGGACCGCATAGACATGCAGATACAAGTCGGCGCACTGCCACATGCGGACTTGCTCAAGCAGGCCGATGGTGAGGCCAGTGCCAGCATACATGCAAGGGTAGAAACTGCTTTTGAGCGACAACAACAGCGCCAGGGCAAAGCAAATAACCTGTTATCGACCACAGAAATTGACCTGCACTGCCAACCGGATGCACAAGCCGGGCAGCTCTTGCGCAATGCCATGACCAAGCTCAACTGGTCAGCCCGCGCCTATCACCGCGTCTTGAAAGTCGCCCGCACGATAGCCGACCTGGCTGGTTCAGCCCATATCGTCACGCCACATGTGGCCGAGGCTATCCAGTACCGGCGTGCACTCCGGGATCAGTAAAGCCGGCCACGGCATTGAAATTATCATTGCCATGACCAGATAGGGGACAGCATTAATGTATCTCTCAACAGGAGTTGATCATGTCCCCGCAAGAAATCCAGGTTTTACAGAATTTTCTCGACCAATTAGTGAAAGTGCAAGACAGCAATAAAGATGCGCAGGCGCTGGCGATGATCAATGAGGCCGTCAGCAAGCAGCCAGATGCACATTATCTGCTGGTACAGCGAGCCTTGTTGCTGGATCAGGCTTTGTCCAATGCGAACCAGCAAATTGCCAGCCTGCAAACCCAGTTGCGTGATGTGCAGGCGCAAAGAAACCCGGCACCGGCAGGCAACTTCCTCGACCCTGCGACGACAGGCTGGGGCAATAGTGCCAGCAGCCGTGCCCAGCCTGCGGCCAGCTACAGCGTCAGTGGGCAAGCATTGCCACCGCCTCTCCCGGCAAGTTATATGAATGCAGCAGCGCCTGTGGCGGCACCGGCGTCAGGCTTTTTTGGTGGTGGCGCTGGCAATGTACTGGGTACGGTGGCAGCCACTGCGGCAGGTGTTGCTGCGGGTGCCTTTCTATTCCAGGGCATAGGGCATTTGATGGGTGGCCAGCATCATGCAGCCAGTACTGACAATGCCGCTGCGCAGCTCAACCAGGGCGGTGGTGATTTGATCCCCGGTTATTTTGATACAGGCAATACCAGCAATCCTAGCAACACCAGCGCCACCAATTCTAATACTGACAGCACTGCCCACGCATCTCCTCTGGCTGATGCTACTCCTTCAGAGTCTGCATTTGCGGATGACAATTATTTTGATGGCGATGATCTGGACCTGGCCTGACCCCAGCCCCTATCCCGCCTGATTACAAACCATCTCATCAGCCCGGCTTCACAAGCAGGCTTGCTTTCCAAACAGGCAAACCTGTTCCTTATCTTGCAGTTGACAGGCCCGTATTTTTGTTACAGCGCGTTACGAAAATGTGGGTAAATATACATATACTGCGTATCACGGTTTATCGATTGATGCGTTATAGATGGATGTCAACGGAAAAGGCAGAGCGAAATGACGACCCGACTGAATTTGCAACATGCCCTGGCTGCCAGCGTGCTGGTCTTGCTGAGTGCCTGTAGCACCACTTCCCAGCAACAGGCAACGGATAACAGCAAACTGCCGCCGGTAGGCAATACGCTGAGCAAAGCCGCAGTGGCGCCAGAAGCCTTGTTGAACCGTCTGAGCTGGGGCAGCAATCCATCCACATTGCAGGCCATGCAGACCTTGGGCCCGGACCGTTACCTTGACCAGCAGTTGCGCGGGCGCAATGCCACCCTGCCTGCTGCGATACAGGCGCAGGTCGATGCGATGACCATTTCGCGTCAGCCTTTCATGGATACCATGCGTGACCTGGAAGCACGTCGCGTTGCCTCTGAACAGCAAAAAGGTACGGACGACACGCTGCGCAAGGAATACCAGCAGGAAATGACACGCCTGGCCAGGGAAGCCGCCAACCGGGCCCTGCTGCGTGACATTTACTCTTCCAACCAGTTGCAGGAACAGATGAGCTGGTTCTGGATGAATCATTTCAATATCCATAGCGGCAAGCACAATATACGGGCGATGCTCGGTGATTTTGAAGAGCAGGCGATACGCCCGAATGCCCTTGGCAATTTCCGTGACTTGCTGCGCGCGACGGTCATGCATCCGGCCATGCTGCGTTATCTTGACAATGAATACAATGCTGTCAACCGCCTCAATGAAAACTATGCGCGCGAATTGATGGAATTGCACACCATGGGTGTTAATGGTGGTTACAGCCAGAAAGATGTGCAGGAGCTGGCCAGGGTGCTCACCGGTGTCGGTGTCAGCCTGAACAAGGATGCGCCGCGCATGAAACCTGAACAGGAAAAGCTGTATGTCAGGAAAGGCATGTTTGAATTCCAGCCGCAGCGCCATGATTTTGGTGACAAGCAAATTCTAGGGCAAACCATCAAGGGACGCGGCATTGCCGAACTTGATGATGTCTTGCTGATGTTGTCCAGGCAACCTGCCACGGCGCGTTATGTGAGCCAGAAACTCGCGCAGTTCTTTGTGGCGGACAACCCATCAAAAGACCTGGTAGAGAAGATGGCACAGCGCTTCCTGCAAACCGATGGCGATATCCCGGCGACCCTGCGTACCATGTTTGACAGCCAGGAATTCGTCGCCTCGCTGGGCAAGAAATTCAAGGACCCGATGCACTATATGCTGGCCTCGGTACGCCTCGCCTATGACGGCAATACCATCGTCAATACCGGCCCCATGCTGAACTGGCTGAATATGATGGGCCAGCAACTGAACGGCCGGCAGACACCGGATGGTTACGCACTTGATGAAAGCGCCTGGGCCAGCTCGGGTCAGATGACAGTGCGCTTTGATATTGCCAGGTCACTCGCGAATGGCAACCCTGGTTTGTTCAAAGTCGATACGCCAGCGCCATCTGCTACAGCGGCGGCAGCTATGCCAGTAGCATCGATGATGACACCGCCAGTTGCTGTAAGCGGCATGCAAGCGCCCGTAATGCCAGCATCGGCAATGTCACCGGCACCTGCAGCATCTGCAATACCAGTACCAGCAACAGCGCAGGCAACAACACCTGCGGCACCGGCTGCACCTAAGCCACCGCCACCGGCGCTGGCAACTTCGGGCTATGTGAAAAACTGGAGCAAGCAATTCAGCCCGGCCACGCAAACTGCGTTGAGCCAGGCAAGTACACCGCAGGAGTGGAATGCCTTGTTCCTCGCCTCGCCTGAAATGATGCGCCGCTAATTCTCACGGAGAAACAGACATGAAACGCCGAGACTTATTGAAAGCACTGGCCTTGCTGCCATCGACTGCCATGCTGGGCATATCCAGCCAGGTCATGGCTGCACCTGCCACACAAAACCGCCTGCTGCTGGTCTTTTTGCGCGGTGGCTATGATGCCAGTAACCTGCTGATACCGACATCGAGCAATTTTTATTATGAATCGCGACCCAATATCGCGATTGCCAGACCAGGTTCAACACCGGATGCAGCCCTCGCCCTGAATGCTGACTGGGGCCTGCACCCGGCCTTGCGCGAGACGATTTATACTATGTTCCAGCAGGGTGAAGCTGCCTTCATTCCGTTTGCCGGTACCGAGGACCTGACGCGCAGCCATTTTGAAACCCAGGACAGCATAGAAATGGGCCAGCCCTTGAATGGCAGCAGGAATTTCCATTCCGGCTTCATGAACCGGCTGGCCAAGGTGCTGGGCAATAATGGCAAGATGACCGCCATGTCCTTCACTGACCAGTTGCCACTGGCCATGCAGGGTAGCGCCCATATTGCCAATACGGCGCTGCGCAATGTCAGCAAGAATAATATTGATCAGCGCCAGCGCGACCTGATCCTGCAAATGTATGCCGACACCAGCCTCTCGCAGGCAGTCAGGGATGGTTTTGCCATGCGGGATGAAGTCGCCCGTGAAATGCAGGAAGAAATGAACAGCGCCAACCGCAATGCGATTTCGACCAAGGGTTTTGAGCTGGAAGCACAAAGAATAGCCAGACTCATGCGCGAAAAATATGCGCTAGGCTTTATTGATGTCGGTGGCTGGGATACCCATGTCAACCAGGGTGGTTCCAGCGGCACCCTGGCGGTCAAGTTTGAAGAACTGGGGCGTGGCCTGGCAGCTTATCGCAAGGAAATGGGCGACAACTGGCGCAATACCACGGTAGTGGTCATCAGTGAGTTTGGCCGTACCTTCCGTGAAAACGGCAAGCATGGTACCGACCATGGCCATGGCAGCGTATATTGGGTATTGGGCGGCGGCATCAAGGGTGGGCAGGTTGCTGGTGAACAGATTGCACTGGAAGCGGGCAAACTGTTCCAGAACCGTGATTACCCTGTGCTCAACGAATACCGTGCCGTGCTGGGCGGCTTGTTTGGCCGCATCTATGGCTTGAACGCAAACCAGCTTGATCAGGTATTTGCCGGTGTCAAGGCAAGGGATCTGGGTTTGGCGTAGGTAATTCCAGCCCGCCATTGCCTTCTGTATGCAGGGGCAGGTCTATATAAAAATGTGTGCCAGTATGCAAGACATCCTGGCCCTCGCCACCTGGCTGCACAGTGTCATGGGCGGCATCCTGCGCCATGTAATAGCCTATGTCGCCATGCATTTGCCGCATGATGGCCTGGGATATGGCCAGGCCAAGGCCGGTACCTCCCTTGGCGCGGGTGTCTGAAGAATCTGCCTGGGAGAATTTCTGGAACAGGCGGTCACGGAAATTCTCGGGTATGCCCGAACCCTGGTCTATCACCTCGATGCGGATCAGATTACCGTCCCTGGGCATGCTCAGTACCTGCACCACGGCCCCCTCAGGTGAATACTTGCAGGCATTCGACAAGAGATTCGCCATGACTTGCTGGAAACGCCCGGTATCCACCATCACCATGGCTTGTTCGAGTTGGCTACCGAGTATGATTTCGGTATTCATGCTGTGAGCAAAGGCCTGGTTATTACTAATGGCTGTCTGCAACAGGTTTTGCAGGGGCAGGCATTCAAAGACGAAGTCCATCTTGCCAGCTTCGATTTTCTGGATATCGAGCAAATCGTTGATGAGCCGCGTCAGGCTCTCGCTATTCTTGTGCGCCATACCCATCAGGGCAGAGATTTTGTCAGGCACCGCCCCCATGGCACCACCCATGATAAGACCCAGCGACCCGCGTATGGCTGTCAGCGGTGTGCGCAATTCATGGCTGACGGTGGAGATGAATTCGCTCTTCATGCGCTCCATCTTGCGGCGCTCGGAAATGTCTCTGACGATGACGATCAGCTTGCGTCTGCCCGCATGGTAATACTCGGTGATCGCCAGCTCTGCCGGGAACAGGCTGCCGTCCTTGCGCATGCGCTCGGCCTCGGTACGCAGGCAGCCGGTTTCCAGAAATTCGCGGCGGCTCATGGCCAAACCCAGCAAATCAGGCTGACCGGGTGGTGAAAAGAACTTGCCATTCTTGCCCACCACCTCGCTGGCCGGATGACCGTAGATCGCCACTGCAGCCGGGTTCAAGGCTTCTATCTTGCCGGTATCATCAATCATGATGATGCCGTCCGCCGCATTCTGGAAGATGGCTTGCAGGCGGTCAGATGAATCTTTGAGCGCAATTTGCTGTTCGGTCAGGTTTTTGAGTAAATGCGCCTGATTGCGGTTGATGACTTCAGCCTGTTGCTTGAGTTCTGTCGTCACGACCAGGTCCTGCTCGCGTCTTTCCAGCAAATTCACCAGTACGCTGAAGGCGGCGACGATAGCCAGGATGCCACTCATGGCGACGATGACGATGCCGGTACTGATTTTACGCCAGTCAGCCAGATATAAATCTTCATCAACAGAAAAATTGATGATCAGCGGATATTTTTCCAGTGACTGTATGGCCGCCATCCGTGTCACAGCTTTGCCACCTTCTGACATACGCGGGTTATTGGTGATCAGCACACCTGATTTCTTGTTTTTTTCATGCACCAGTTCATAGGTACTGCCGGTCAGGTTGCGCATGCCCATGACTTCGCCACGCTCTGGCCAACGTGCCAGATAGGTAAAGTCATTGCGCAGCAAGCCTATGGTGGCATGGCCATCGCCACTGAGTTTTTCATAAAACTGTGAATAGAAAGAAGGCGACATGCCAAGGATGACGACGCCAATGAATTCGCCATCACTGCCCGTCAGCCTGTGACTGAGGAAAAACATCCATTTGCCAGTCGTTTTGCTGCGTACCGAAGAGCTCAAAAAAGTACCCTGCACCGGATTATCGCGCTGGGCGATGAAGTAATCACGGTCTGCAAGGCTATAGGTAGGGGCAGGGAAATTGCGTGAGGTATTGATGACATTACCATCGACATCGAGCACGGAGATAACTTCTACAGCGGGCGACAATGCAGCTTTTTCACGCAGGAACTGGTGAAAATCATGGGTAGATAATTTGCCTGACAGATATTCAGCGCTTACACTCCAGCGATCCTGTATGCGCTCGGCGATGCTGTCGAGTGCGGTATAGGCAAAATCCATCTGCTGGCTGACAGTTTCTGCCAGCACGACACTGAAGGTTTCAGTCTGCTTTTCCCATTTGCCGATTTCCTGTATGCGCAACATCCAGATAGCAGTCGCTGCACCGACGATAATGGCCAGCACCAGACTGGCCGCCAGCGCAATGGCTAAACGGCTGGTAGGCAATCCCGCTGGCTTCAATTCATGTCGTCCGGTCACGCTCAAAGCTGATCCTTGTGCTCAAGTCTGGCAAGTTGATAGACCCGTAAGTTGATAGACCCGTATATTGCCTGAAGTGTTGGAGTTTTGATTTTCAAATAATACTGTAATGTAAATATATTCTATTCCAGCGCTCAACAGTGATTGATATGTTTTTATATCGACAAGAAATATACATAATCAAGGCAGTCTGGAACAAAGCGCAAGGTGCACGGCAAGTCGGCGGGATCGTGCCGAAACATGCGAGCCAGCATGGCTTAGTCCCAGTTGCTGAAATGCACTCTGCAACACCGTAACTTTAACAGTCAGCAACAAATTTGCAGACGATTTACCACGCTTTCTATGAAGAAACTATTTATTACTGTTAAAAATATCCGGGAAATGTTACGGTTTTAAGAGGATGCCCAGAGACGAAGCAAACGTGATTTGCCAGGGGGCGTACATAAAAAAACTTGGAAAGGGAGCGGGCAAAATGAGAAAAAGCGTTTGGATCAATGGTCTGGCCATCAGTTTATTGCTCAGCAGCGCACCAGCCTGGGCCGAAGTCACCTCCTGTGAAACGATCAAGGACAAGGTGGCGGCAAAGCTGGAAGGTAAAGGAGTCAACAACTACAGCCTGCAGGTAGTCTCCAAAGACACTGAAACCAAACACCGTGTGGTTGGTACTTGCGAAGGTGGCAAGAAGAAAATCATCTACAAGAAGGAAAAGGCTGGCAGCAAGGCCGAAGAATGAGCATTACACCTGTCTGATCAGGCTGACCAGACTGCCAAAGCGGATTTGCCCGGCCACCCTGGCTGGCAAAGCCGCTTTTTTCTTTTGCTGCCTTACAGCTCTCTGATCATGTAACAGGCTGGCCCGACATAAGTGTCCAGCTTTGCCTGTTGCTCTTCATTCAACTGAGTCTGCTCCATGAATCCCTGGTTTTTCCAGTAAGACCGGGTACTTTGTACAGACACAAGGCAGGCATATTGCCATCCTTGTACGCCAGCATATTCCAGCGCCGAGGCCAGCATGGCGCGCGCCAGCCCTTGCCCGGCCTGTTCAGGTGCAACTGCCATATCATGCAGGTAGAGCGCATTGGCTGGCTGGGCTGGCTGAAACTCTTGCCCCAGGGCAGAGATCCTCCCATGGCGTGAGGGATAGGCAGCGAGGTAAGCGACTACCTTATCCCCTTGCTCAACCACCCAGGCGCAAGCTGGTGCCGCCGCCAGGCGGCTGGCCAGTAATGCAGGAGCCTCCACCATGTCGGCTACATAAGCCTGGGCCTGTATATAATAGACAGCCGCCAGATCGGCTGGCTGCATGGTGCGTACCAACATCCTATGTTCTCTATTTTGATGCCTTGGCACTGGCTGAAGCGCTGCTTTCTTCGGCGTTGGGAGCTTCTGATTTCGCCAGTTCGGGTTTAACGACATCGATCTTGTTTTCCCGCATATAGTCGTTCATTTCCTTCCATCCGGCATATACGGCTGAACGGGCAGCATCAGGGTTCAGGGCATAACAGTCTTCTATGGCGCGGCCAGCATGGCGGCAAGCGCTGCCGGTGGCACGGGCATCTGATTCGCGCGCTGCGGCATCCCTGGCTGGATCGGGCAAACCCAGACGGTCGCAAGCAGTCAGCGATGTCAGCATCAGCAAAACAATCCCGGAGAACTTGAAAAATGACATCACGGCACCAAAAAATGAAATGAAAACATACCAGACCTGCCTTTGCAGAATGGTCTATACGCAGTTGTCGTGCGTAGTTGTCGTGCGCAGTTGTCATGCGCAGTTGTCATCATAACCCACTGTATACCTGCACAGAATGGCTTGTTGCAAAAGACAGAGAGGAAAACACCTGCCAATTTTACGGACGCTGTTCTCCGATGCAAAAACAGGCACGCTCTGTACAAAGGAATTATCATGTAGCACTTGAGACATGTTGTTGACGGCAAGAAAGCCACAAACATGAATGTCTTCCTGCAATCTTATCGATTTGATCTCCATGAAACCTGTACTCCGTTGTGCCCTGATGCTTGCCAGTCTGCTACTATTGAATGCCTGCAGCCCTAAATTTGACTGGCGCGATGCGCGTGGCAGCAATGCACCTTTTTCCATCCTGATGCCGGGCAAACCCCTGAGTGACAGTAAGGACATGCAGCTCGAAGGCATCAAAGTGAAAATGGATATGCTGGCCGGTGAAGTCGGCGGCATCAGTTTTGCCGTTGGCAGTACCAAAGCGGAGGATGCCGGCAAGGCAGGCCTGATCATGGAAGCCATGAAAAAAGGCATGATCAACAACATTCAGGGAACTCCGGAAACCACCAAAAGCCTGAGTGCAGACATGCTTCAAGTGCACGGTAAACTGCGTAATGGCCAGCCTGTCACGATGGTGGGGCGTTTTCTGGTACGTGGCCCCTGGGTATATCAAATTATCATGCTTGGCCAGGAAAAAGACATGAAACAGGATGTCATCGACACCTATATGACGTCTTTCAAATCCAACTGAAGCAACAATCTGAAACGACAAGCCGCTGATTTGGGATTATTATATAAGGACGCGCAGCCAGCCCAGTGCCGCTAGCGCACTGCAGGTGTTTGGCCGCATTATCTCCACATGTCCTAGAAAAAAAGGGAAACGCCCATGCTGATCACGTTTAAATCCAAAGCTGCTACAGAAATCACCATGTACAAGGAACATGCGCGTCGCATCCTGGAATTGTTGAATAAAGATGTAGATCGCGGCATCATCACGCCGCCTGAACTGCCACACGCCATACAAACCATAGAAGCTGCCGTTGCTGAAAGCAAGGCACATCCAATTTCTGAAGAAGTCAGCCGCGACGTCAATGCACACCATAATGAGAATGGTGATGACAATGACCATGAAGCGCCAGAAACAGTGAGCTTTGCCACCAGGGCCTTCCCTGTGCTTGAAATGCTGCACGCCGCCAACAAGATGCAGCGCGAAGTGATGTGGGGCGTGTAAAGCCATGACTTCCCACGTAGAAAATACCAGGGAATTTGAATTAAAGACCAGCGATGGCAAGGCCATCTTTGTACGTGACTGGCCACTGGCAGATGCGCCCATGGAGCAACCCCGGCAAGGGGTAATCATCATGCATGGCCTGGGCGAGCACTGTGGTCGCTATGCCCATGTTGCCAGATTCTTCAATGCCCTGGGTTTTGTCGTGCGGACTTATGATCACCGCGGCCATGGTCAGTCTGATGGTGGCAGCGGTGACGTACCAGACTCGATGTGCCTCTTGCGTGATGCCCAGATGGTTATCAGTGACTTTAGCCAGTCACTGGCTGGCCCGCCTATATTATTAGGTCATAGCATGGGCGGCCTGTTCGCTGCCCGCTATGCGCTGGAGCAATTAAGCCCCTTGCGCGCGCTGATTTTATCTTCCCCTGCGCTGGCGATACGCATGTCCAGCCTGCAACATGGCTTGCTGAAAGTAGCTTCCAGCCTGATCCCCGGCGTTGGCTTGCCAAATGGCTTGCAAACCCGCTATTTATCCCATGATGGCGAAGTGGTACTTGCCTATCAAAATGACGCCCTGGTGCATACCCGCGTGAGCGCACGCCTGCTGACCAGCATGTTGCAGGCCATGCATTATTGCCATGCCCATGCTGCGGAATTAAGCATCCCCCTACTGATGATGGTGGCCGGAGACGATCACCTGGTCGATCCTGCCGGTAGCAGGAGCTTTCTGGAAAAACTGGATGCATCCCGGTTCAGAGAGTATTTTTACGCCGGTTTCTATCACGAGATATTTAATGAGCTCGATGCCACCAGGGTATTCGACGACTTGCGCACCTGGCTGGAACTCCAGCAATTTACCCCTTTGGAACAGATACAAAAAGCCGCCTGAACGCAGTTTATCTGATGGTGAACATGGAATTGGAAACCAGCCAGGTATGGTTTCGCCCTGAAGAAAACAGATTAAGGCAGCAAGGCTGTTACACTAGCGCCCTTTCGCCATGATCCGACCTGCCAGTTTTATGGGCAGAATGTGCTGGCGGGCAAATTTATGTTAAATTGCCACAAAGGCAATTTATTGCAGTATTGCGAATCCATCCAATAAAAATATGCAAGATCAACCAAGAAAAACCCTGGGCCGACCAGCCAAACCTGCCCGCAGCACCAATGCAGCGAGTGGCAATGCGAATGGCAACACTGCACGCGCAGGTAGTACATCGCGCGACAGCAATAAGCCGCAGGTCGAATTTGAGACGGTAGAAGTCAAGGCAGACTCGCTGGCTTTCAGCCTGGTCGGTGCAGCACAGGCAGTGGCCTATGTGCTGGAAGGTACGGCGCTGCCTCAGGCATTGACGCGGGTATTTACGCAAACCAACCCCTTGCCGCAAGCCCGTGGAGCGATTCAGGATATTGCCTACCGCACCATGCGCCAGGTGGGCCGGGTTGATGCATTGCTGAAGATCATGACCAACAAGACGCCGGAACCGGCCTTGTTGTATAGCATGCTGTGTTGCGCCCTGACCTTACTGGTGGGCAATGAAGGTGATGAAGAAAAAGCATATGAAGAATTTGTGGTGGTGGATCAGGCAGTGAATGCCGCCACCTCCAGTCCGCACATGGTATTTGCCAAGGGCATGGTGAATGCCGTACTGCGCCGCTACCTGCGCGAAAAAGATGAATTACTGAAGCTGGTCATGAAGCAACCGGCAGCCGCATGGAATTACCCGCAATGGTGGGTTGATCAGTGCAAGGCAGCCTACCCGCAAGACTGGCAAGCAATTTTAAGCTGTGGCAACCATGCCCCGCCTTTGACTTTGCGGGTCAACCAGCGTGCCAGTACGGTCGCTGCTTATTTGGAATTGCTGGCCAGCCAGCAAATTGGTGCCAGCCAGATAGGCCCGTTTGCCGTACGCCTTGACCGTCCCATGCCGGTATTGAACATTCCTGGCTTTGAAGCTGGCGTGGTGTCCGTGCAGGATGCCGCAGCGCAACTGGCCGCTCCTTTGCTGGATGTGCAGTCAGGCATGCGGGTGCTCGACGCCTGTGCGGCCCCTGGTGGCAAGACTGGCCATTTGCTGGAACTGGCCGATATTGAACTGACCGCCGTCGATACCGACCCTGCTCGTATCCAGCGCATCCATGAAAACCTGGCGCGCCTGAAACTGTTTGCGACCATCAAGGAAGGCGATGCCACCCGTAATAACTGGTGGGATAGCCAGCCGTATGACCGCATCCTGGCTGACGTGCCCTGCACGGCCTCTGGCGTGGTCAGACGTCACCCTGACAGCCGCTGGCTGCGTCGCAAGACTGATGCTGCCCAGTTGGCGGCCCTGTCCGCCCGCATCCTTGACAATCTGTGGCGCATGCTGAAACCGGGCGGCAAGATGCTGATGGTCACCTGCTCAATCTGGCCACTGGAATCCGAAGCCCAGGCCGCCGCCTTTGTCACCCGCAACGGGGCTGAACGCCTGGATGCACCAGGCCAATTACTGCCCAGCATGGGCAATACGTCCGAAAGCAACAACGAACATGATGGTTTGTTCTATGCATTGTTTCAAAAACCACTGCAAAATTAACGAATGCCAACAAGTTCAAGCTATCATTAGCAGACTTTTGTTTCCGTATTGATTGCATGTTCAGACGTTTCGCTTCCCTGCTGCGCCAGTTTTCGCTGACTTTGATGTTGGCGCTGTTGGCAATGGCAGTGGTGCCTGCGGCCCAGGCTGCCGATGTGGAAGTCAAAACCGCCAGGATAGAAGCCAGTGACGAGGGTTACCGCCTGGCTGCCAGTTTCTCACTGGAACTCAGTGACAGCCTGCGCAAGGCTATCCGCGATGGTATCCCGGTATCGTTCACGACCGAGGTAGAGCTGACCCGTTCACGTTGGTACTGGGTGGATGAAAAGGTCGTGCGCAGCGAATACCTGGTCAGGATTGCCTATAATGAGTGGACGCAGCAATATACCGTCACCATTAATAATGGCTTGCAACAAAACTTCCCCTCTCTGGATACGGCACTGAACCTGGTGACACGCCCGAATCGCTGGCTGATCGCTGACAAATCCCTGCTCTCGGCTGGTGCCACCTACAATGTTGCCTTGCAATTGCGCATGGGCCTGAGCAAGATCCCCATGCATTTGCAGATACCCAGCTTCAACGACAGTCACTGGAGCCAGAAAACCGAGTGGAAGCGTTTTTCCTTCAAGGCTGAAGACAAGTGACAAGATTTTTGCGGTATGCACTGATTATCGGCGGTGCTCTGATGAGCATCCTGCTGTTTTTCCTGACCACCGTGCAGGAAAATTCTGCGCGTTTTGAGCGTTACTACGAATGGCTGCTGGACGCCAATGCCGTGGTTGCCCTGGCCTTGCTGGTGCTGGTGTTGACGCTGGTATTGCGCTTGTTCCGCCGTTTCCGAGCGAAGGAGTTTGGTTCCAAGCTGATGACCAGGCTGGTGGTCTTGTTTGCCCTCGTCGGTATTTTGCCGGGCAGTGTGATTTACCTGGTGTCGGTACAATTTGTCTCTCGCTCGATAGAATCCTGGTTTGACGTCAAGGTTGAGTCTGCGCTCGATTCTGGCAAGAACATGGGCCTGACTGCGCTTGACTTCTTGCTGGCAGACTTGCAATCCAAGGCCAATGACATGGCTTCAGAATTGTCTGATCCGTCTGAAAGCTCGATGTCCATCCACCTGTCGCGCCTGCGTGAACGCATGCAGGTACAGGAAGCCACTATCGTCAACAGCAAGGGCCGCCTGATCGCCTCTGCCAATGACAATGTCAGCAGCCTACTGCCTGAATTGCCCACGCCTGAAATGATCAGGCAAGTCAAGCTGTCGCGTTATTACGCTGCCAGGGATGAAAAGCTGATACAACCTGCGACGGATGATCCCACTGCCAGCTCAGCAAGTTCTGCAAGCGCGGCAAGTTCAGCCATGAGCGCAGAAACCCGTGGTGCGACCAGACCGGCGCTGGCGCCTGAACCTGCCCGCATCCTGCGCTCGCGCGTGGTGGTGCCACTGCGCATGACAACGGGCTGGATATCCCTGCAAAATGAAGCCCTGTACCTGCAGCTGATACAACCCGTACCAGCCAATCTGGCCATGCATGCCGAAGCGCTGAGCAATGCCTCACGCGAATATCAGGTGCGTTCGATAGGCAGGGTGAATCTGAAAAAGATGTACATCATCACCCTGACCCTGACGCTGTTGCTTGCGATAGTTGCGGCCATCACCAGCGCGTTTTTGATATCAGGTGAACTGGCCAGACCGCTGTTGCTGCTGGCAGAGGGTACCAAGGCCGTAACCGAGGGTAATTTCTCACCCCGCCCTATCGTCACCAGCACCGATGAGCTGGGCAGCCTGACCAAGTCTTTCAACACCATGACCAGGCAATTGTTTGACGCCCGTGCCACGGTGGAAAAGAACCGTAATGAGCTGGAAAATGCCAAAGCCTATCTGGAATCTGTGCTGGCGAATATGTCGGCCGGTGTGATGGTGCTGGACCAGAATGGCAATCTGGTGACTTGCAATGAATCAGTAGAACGTATCCTGCAACGCAGGCTGGAAAGCGAAATCAATAAGCCGCTAGCCGATATTGATGGCATGCAGGCCTTTGCCTTTGCCATTTCCAAGGCTTTTTCCGAGCAGCATGCACAGTCAGCCGCAGGTGGTGAAAATGAACGCGAGCAGCACTGGCAACAGCAAATTGAAGTGCCGCGTCCAAATAAAGGCAAGAAAGCTACATTGCCAGCAACACCGGCAGCACCTGGTGCGCCAGTTGAAGCAGTCGTCGCAGAAGACGAGCAAAGCATTACCCTGCTGGCCCGTGGCTCGCATTTACCGGTGGCATCGGGCAGTGGCTATGTTGTCGTATTCGATGACATCAGCAACATCATTTCTGCCCAGCGTTCCATCGCCTGGGGTGAAGTGGCGCGCCGCCTCGCACATGAAATCAAGAACCCGCTGACCCCTATACAATTGTCGGCAGAACGCCTGCAAATGAAATTACAGGACAAGCTCAGCGAAACCGATGTGCTGATACTCAACAAGAGCACGACCACCATCGTCAACCAGGTGACATCGATGAAACGCATGGTCGATGATTTCCGTGACTATGCGCGTACGCCGCCGGCTGTGCTCATGCCTTTGAATCTGGCTGGCCTGATTGATGAAGTGCTGCACCTGTATATCGCCGGCGATGGCAGGGACGCCATCAAACTGACCATGGCAGCAAATTTACCCAAGGTCATGGGTGACGCCACCCAGATGCGCCAGGTAATTCACAATCTTTTACAAAACGCCCAGGATGCGGTTGCAGACAATACCACTCCCGGTTTTGTAGCGCGTATTGATGTCATCACCGATGTAGTGCGCTACACTGGAACTGACCAGATAGCGCACTCTGCGGTACGCCTGTCAATTATCGATAACGGCCCCGGATTTTCCAGCAAAATCCTGGCACGGGCTTTTGAACCCTATGCCACTTCCAAACCACGCGGCACTGGTCTGGGGCTGGCAATGGTGAAGAAAATCATTGATGAACATGGCGGCAGGATCGATATTCAAAATCGCAGCGATACAAACGGTGCAAAAGTAGCGATTTTGCTGTTAAAGTTAGCACCGGATTCAAATACGGCATAAGTTCGCCGTACTTGTGGTAATAGTTGTGCAGTAGTTGTTCCGATATTCCCAAAAGAGGAATACGGCTAAAGAGCAGAAGGGGCACTTTGAAATTGTCATTCAACACAAGCACATCGTTTTCACCAGCCAGTCTGGAGCAAACCCTGTGCAGACTTGAACATCGAACGGTAAGAAGCACCCAAAAAAACATAGAGGCGGTAATAGGGTAGATTTATGGCAAATATATTGGTCGTAGATGATGAAATGGGTATCCGTGAATTGTTGTCTGAAATTCTCGGTGATGAAGGTCATGTGGTTCAACTTGCTGAAAATGCTCAGCAGGCGCGTCTTGCCAGACAGGAAGCCAGGCCGGATCTGGTCTTGCTCGATATCTGGATGCCGGACACGGATGGCGTTACCCTGTTAAAAGAATGGCAGCGTGACGGCTTGCTGACGATGCCAGTGATCATGATGTCAGGTCATGCCACGATAGATACAGCGGTTGAAGCAACACGGATAGGTGCCTTGAATTTTCTGGAAAAACCCATCGCCCTGCAAAAACTGTTGAAAGCAGTGCAGCAAGGCCTGACCCGCAGTACAGAGCCAGCCAAACCGGCAGCACCTGCCTTGCGCGTGATCAGCAATGATAATCCTGCCAGTGCGGGCATGTCCGGCAGCTTTGGCAGTGCCGCGCCAGCCTATGAAGCCAGGCATTTTTCTGCTGCCCAGCCTGTCGCAGCAGCACCAAATAATCAGTTCGCCAGCCTGTCATTTGACTTGCCACTGCGTGAAGCCAGGGATGCATTCGAGCGTATTTATTTTGAATACCACCTGAACCGCGAAGGCGGCAGCATGACCAGAGTGGCAGAAAAAACCGGCCTGGAACGCACACACCTGTATCGCAAACTCAAGCAACTTGGCGTTGAGTCCATGAAGTATGCGAAACGTGGTGAATAATATTGCAGCACAGCACGATATGAGTAGTGCGTGAGTAGAACGTGAGTACGGCGTGAGTGCAAATTGACAGCAGCAAAAGCGCGATTACATCTGATACACGGCGCAAGTTATACCGAAAGGGAGGCGGCAATTGCAGCCTCCCTTGCCCTTTTATCAGGCAATGGTACTGGCAATAACGCTGTCACTGACAAGAACATCGTCATCCTCGAAGGCTTGCCTGATGGGCAAGATATCCTGTACCCCACCGACCTATTGCACATCAGTCGCATTGCCCCTGGCTGTTTTTGCTGCATAGGCAATCTCAGCCTGCGCGTCACATTGAACCGCGCACTAAGGCAAAAACCAGCTAATATCTACTTAGGCATCGCCAATGATGCCCACCTGGATAAACTCCTGCTAACACTCCAGGACCCCACCTACACTAACTTGCTTGAGATCAATACTCACACTAGCTTGTGAACCAATGTTAAGTCGCTAAAGTCGAGACGTTGCCATGCCGTAATACTTAATAACAGCACAGTAACGCAGTCGCAAGTGTCGTTGAGGAAGCGTAGCGAGCATCACAGACCCAAAATCGTTCGACGCTTAGCTTCATCATCGGCTATTGCTTGAAATTCGCTGTATTTACATCATGTACGGTTAACCCGGAGGCACACCCTCCAGCCAGAAAGGATGCATAAAATGAATATCATTTACAACAGCGATCAATATAGTGTCATCGAATATGGCGCAGATACTGACCACGAAGCCCTGCGCTTTGGGGGCTATGAGATTACCGACAAGGCAGTACGCCGTGAATGGTTTATTGGTGGCCCGCTGGCGATCAATTTCCGCAAGGACGTGACTGAACTCATCGCCAATGAACCCAGCATAGAAGAAATCGATGATTTCCTTGGCCAGTTTGATGGCTATATGGGTCAAAGCGTTTTGCTGCATTAATCTGCACTAATCTGTATTAACAGATATCAGGCACCATCGGCAGACAATGAAAACGACGCGATAATCAATATGGACGATGGATAGGGACGATGGCTGCGGCCGTCGTCTATACTAGCCAACACTAGCCCGTACTACTTTGCGCTTGTTCACCTGCTGGCTGCAAAAATCCCACACCACCAAGCACTGGCCTGTATCAATATGCGGCCATCTATACAGAATATCATCTGGTTTTGATATCCTGAAAAGGGTGCAGTGATATCTTCAGCGTATCATTGCCATATTTTTTATCTGGCATTACCCTTTTTCAGGTTCAAGCTCATGAGTACTCAACTGCACGACTTTATCCGCGGCCTGCCCAAGGCAGAATTGCATTTGCATATAGAAGGTTCGCTGGAACCTGAACTGATGTTTGCCCTTGCGCAAAAAAACGGCGTGCAATTACCCTACACCAGCGTAGAAGAAGTACGCGCAGCCTACGACTTTGCAGACTTGCAGTCTTTTCTCGATCTGTATTATGCCGGTGCTGCCGTGCTGCAAACCGAACAGGATTTTTTTGACCTGACGCATGCCTATATAGAGCGCGCCCTGGCTGACAATGTGCGCCATGTGGAACTGTTCTTTGACCCGCAAACCCATACTGCACGCGGCATACATATTACTACTGTGTTTTCCGGCATCGCCCGCGCCTTGCGCGAAGCGCGCGCCAGACACGGGTTTTCTGGTGCCATGATCTTGTGCTTCCTGCGTCACCTCAGTGAAGAAGATGCCATTGCCACGCTGGAAGCAGCCCTTCCCCTGCGCGATGAATACGCAGACCTGTGGACAGGCGTGGGACTGGATTCTGCCGAAGTCGGCAACCCGCCAGAAAAATTTGCCCACGTGTTCACGATCGCACAAGCCATGGGGTTTCGCCTGGTCGCACATGCCGGTGAAGAAGGCCCGCCAGCCTATATCCATAGCGCCCTGGATGTCTTGCAAGTCGAACGCATAGACCACGGCGTACGCGCAGAAGAAGATCCTGCCCTGATGGCCAGGTTGCAGCAAAGCCGTATGCCGCTGACGGTATGCCCACTATCGAATCTGAAGCTCTGCGTAGTCAAGGATATGCGTGAACACAATCTGGCGCGCATGCTGCGTGCAGGTTTGTGCGTGACCATCAATTCAGATGACCCCGCTTATTTTGGTGGATACATGAATGCGAATTACATCGCCACCGCCGATGCGCTCGAACTGGGCAAGGAAGAATTGGTACAGCTGGCGCGCAATGCCTTTGAAGCCTCGTTTGTCACACCTGAACAAAAGCAGGTCTGGCTCGATGAGCTGGATGCTTATGCTGCAGCTCATTGATCTGAATTAAGCGCTCAAATCACGCTCTTAAATCACGCTCTTAAATCACATTCTTTTCCAGCAGCGGCCTGCCATCAAGTATGCGCTGAGCAGACAAAGGTGATAAATCCAGGCTGCTGTAAGCGCCATCTATCAATAGCTCTGCAATACCGCGCCCAGTAGCGGGTGCGTGTTGCATGCCATGGCCACTAAAGCCATTCGCCAGTATCAGGTTCACCAATTGCGGATGCGCACCGATGACGGCATTCTGGTCAAACACATGGTATTCATAATAACCAGCCCAGGCTCTTTGCATGCGCAGGGCTTCAAAAGCGGGAACGCGATTCGCCATGATTTGCCAGACTGCATCGAACTGTTCATAGTCAGCTTCCAGCGGGGCATCATCAGGATCATCTTCCGGCGGCAAGCCACATATCCAGTGCTGGCCTTCTGGCCGCAACCATAGCCCGGATGGATCTATGATGAGTGGGCAAGCCGGTGTCTGCGCCGGGCTTGATACCACGAACACCGTGCGCTTGCGGCCAACCACAGGCAAATCAAAACCGGTACCGGCCAGTAAAGGCCGCGCCCAGGCACCGGCGGCATTGACGGCAACATCACATTGAACGACAGAACCATCCTGCAAACGTACGCCAGTTACTCTACCCTTCTCATGTTCAAAACCTTGCGCATCCGCCTGCAGATAACTGACACCCAGGCTACGCGCCTTGCGGCGAAATGCCATCAGCAAGGCATAGCCGTCAAACCAGCCTTCACCACTGAGACCTAGCGAACCTAAAGCCAGGTCATCGACGTTCAGCCACGGGAATTTCTGCTGCAGTCCATGTTGATCAAGCAGGGCGACATCAACATTTTCATGCTTTTGTATCTCATGATTTTCACGCAAAGTGGCCGCACCAGCATCGCTGGCAAGATACAGATAACCATGTTCGCTGAGGCCAAGTTCCGGCAACTCGCCATCAACCGCCAGGTGCTGATGCAGGTCGCGCAGGAAGGCGATACCAAATTGCGACATCTGTACATTCAGCGGCGTGCTGAATTGCTGGCGTATCGAACTCGCAGACAGGGCAGATGAAGCGTGGGTATAAGTAGGGTCACGTTCCAGCACCGTGATCCTGCCCTGGAAGCGCGGATGCGCTGCCAGGAAATAAGCCACCGCACTACCTATGACGCCACCACCAACGATCACTATATGTCTGTTATCCATTGTCACCCTTATGCACTCTAGAATCTCAATCCAAACCTGCGCCGGTAATCCTTGGGCGTCACTTGCGCCCATTGTTTGAAGATTTTACTGAAGCTCGACACATCTTCATAACCACAACGTGCCGTTATATCTTCGAGAGACAGGCGCGTGGTTTCCAGCAAGGCCTTGGCACGTTCCACCCTCAATTGTTGCACATAGTGGATGGGGCTGAGTTTCATCGATTCCTGGAAACGCCTGAGCAAAGTACGCTGGCTGACATTACAATAACTGGCAAGGTCAGCCATGGCCCATTGTTGATCCAGGCGCTTGTTCAGCCAGCGCCTCGCGCGCTCTATGACCGCGTGCCCTTGATCCTGCATGATAGCCTTGGCGACATAGGGTGCCTGACTATTTCTATTCGCATCAACGACCAGTATCTTGGCCGTCATCTGCCGCAATTCTTCCCCGGCAAAATGGCCGACCAGCCATAGCGACAAATCAATATACGAAGTCACGCCGCCAGAAGATACCAGTTTGCCATCCACCACGATGAGCTCTTCTGCCTCCAATAAAACCTGCGGAAAATTTTTGCGGAAATAAGCGCTGAGCCACCAGCTCGTCGTGGCACGGCGGCCATCAAGCTTGCCGGTACGCGCCAGCAGACTGGTGCTGGAGCAACTGGAAATCAGCAGGCTTTCTTGCTGCAAGTAAGTTTCCATCAATGCCTGTTCGGGTGCCAGCGCATCGAGCAAGCCATCAAGCTGACTGCTGTCCCTGTGATCCACTCCTGGCACCATGAGGGCATCAAGCTTCTGCGTCTTTATTTGCTGATAGATGTCACGCGCCTGGAAATGCAGGCCACCTACTTCTTGCAAGATATCACCACGGGCGCTGACCCAGAAGGCTTCAAATTGCACAGGCTTGCTACCCGCAGGACGTATGCCTGCCAGGGTATTGGCAATGGTAAATACATCCATGGGCATTACTGCCCCGCTACGCAGGCAGCCGGGATAGACCAGTACGCCTATGCGTATGATTCCTTCATTTGTTGTCATCGTCATGACTTAGCCATTATGTCCATTTAACACCTTTTTTTGTCGATTCAGCCAATGGTAGTACTTTTCTGCAGACAGCACAATGCAGTCTCTTACAAAAAGACAAGGAGTACGACATGCCCTACGTGCAAATCAACACGATTAAAGGAATGCTGAACACGGAGCAGAAACAGCACCTGCTGGAAAAAATTGCCGATGCCCTGGTAGAAATTGAAGGTGGTGGCAACCCGGAGTTCAAGAAGTCAGTCTGGATCAATATCCAGGAAAGCGAAGCCGAGGGCTGGTCCATGAGTGGCTTGCGCCCTTCAAGTCAACAAATCGCACAATTTACGGCCGCCAGGGATGCCCGCGACAACAAGCAAAACGCAGAAGGGGCAGCATGATGAACTATCCCGCACTGTCGAGCTTTGTACTGGCCCTGCTGGCACTGTTCCTGAAAGCCAGCCTGTTGAGCGGCGTACAGGTCATCAGCCGCATACGCAGTCGCCGCTACCTTTTGCCAGAGGACGCTGGTATGTTTGGCCTGCGCTCTGTAGAAGCAGAGGCTGACCTGGTACAGCGCTGCGCCCGCGTCTGGCGCAATGATGTAGAAAATCTGCCACTCTTTCTCGCCCTGGCACTGACTTACACCTTGCTGGGTGGCGGCCTGTCCAGCGCCAACTGGCTGTTTGGCAGCTATGTACTGATACGCTATCTGCACACTATCGTCTATCTGCGTGGCCTGCAACCCTGGCGGGCAATGCTGTATCTGTCTGGCATGGCGGTGTGCTGGATAATCGCTATCAGAATACTTCTGCAAATGCATCTGTAAGGCAGTATGCTGTTGTCTTTGATTGGTTGACTCAGTTTATCTCAGTTTATTTTGGGGGGAGCAAATGGCTTTCATCGGTCCGGATGTCACACTCGACACGCCAGCATATATCCATGACACGGCGCAGCTGTATGGCAAGATCAGTGTGGGGCAAAATGCCTCGATCTGGATGAATGTGGTTGCCAGGTCTGAGCATAAGGAAATCATCATCGGTCCTTATACCAATATCCAGGACTTTGTCATGCTGCATATTGGCGACCAGACCCCGACCATCATAGGCAGCCATTGCTCCATCACCCATCATTGCACCATCCATGGCTGCACCATCGGTGATAACTGCCTGATAGGTATCAATTCCACCATCATGGATGGCTGCGTGATCGGCAATAACTGCATTATTGCGGGGCATACTTTCCTCAAGGAAGGCACTGTCATCCCTGACAATTCCATCGTCATGGGCACACCGGGCAAAGTCGTACGCACGCAAAACAATTATGTGCGCAACCGCCTGAATGCCTATATGTATTACAAGAATGGCCTGGCCTATGCGCAAGGTGAATACCGGGCATGGGCGAGGGAAGAATTTCCCGCAGAAATCATGGCAGAAATTGCCATATTGAATGCCCAGCTTGCCGCTGGGGAATGACAATTTAAGTTAAAAGCGGGCAACTAATTCACGATAGCTGGCGCTTGGGATTGACATGCTTACGGCAAATATACACACTGAAACTTCTGGCACATGATGAACATCTTTAGCATCAACATGCGCTATCTCAGTTTGAACCGAAAGGGCAGCCATGGCGAATACCCTGAGCAAATTCTTCAACCGCCTGTTCGGTGCTGAACAGGCGGCGCCAGTAAGCACCCAGCCCAAACCTGTGCCAGCATCTGCGCCTGTGACTGAGCTCGTGGCAAGCCCCAAGGCAGTTGCCCCAGCAGCCACTGCCCAGCCCGAACCTGTCATTGCAACACCAAAAGCTGAGCCTGCGCTAAATTCCACATTAGCTCCTGCACCGGCACCTGCTCCAGAAGCCGCTACCAGCAAAACTGCCAGTACCACAAAACTAAGCGCCTGGAAACCTGCGCTGCCGATAGAGAGCCTGTTCTTTGACTGGATCATGGGCTATCCCGGTGAAGGCAGCAGCCTCATCGATAATGAACAGCTTGCCCTGCAAGCCCTGTATAAACTGCTGGCATCTGACCTCAATGACGCTGTCATCGTGCCACGCGTACCCAGCGTGATACCCCAGTTACTGAACAGCCTGCGCAGCAAGACTATCTCTACCGGAGAACTGTCAGGCCAGATCGTCAAGGATGTCGTGCTGGTCGGTGAGGTCATCAATACCGTCAATAGTGCCTTGTACAACCCGGCTGACCGCATCAACAGCCTCGAAAAAGCCGTCATGATCTTGGGTGAAGAAGGCTTGCGCCTGGTGATCTCCAAGGTCGCCTTCCGCCCCATCATCAATCTCAATGCAGGCAAATTCACCCGCCGTGCCGCCCCGCATATCTGGGCACAGTCAGAAAAATGCGCAGTTGCCTGCTATACCCTGGCGCGCGACATGGACCCTTTCCACGCCTTTTTGACTGGCTTGATGAAAAATGTTGGCCTCATCATTGCCTTCAGACTGCTGGACCAGGTGTGCGTGCAAGGCAAATTCAAGTATTCTCCTGCCTTCCAGCCCATATTCGCCTCAGTTGCGGCAACCCTGTCTTACCGTGTCGCCCAGCGCTGGGAATTCCCTGCACATGTCATATTGGCCCTGCAGCAGCAAACTGGTGGCAGCAAGGCCATAGAATGGAGCCCGCTCGGTCATTTGCTGCACACGGCTGACCTGATCGCCAAGACCCGCCTACTGGTCAATCACGCCCAGTTGAATAGTGTCGACAAAAAACTTAGGCTGGGCCTGAGTCCGGATGAAATCCATTGTCTTGATCATTTGAATGAAATCCAGTTGTATGACACAACAGGTGTGCAGCAACATCCGGAAGCAGAAGCGCAAACTCAGGCAGGTAGTGTGGGACAATAGTGGTTACGGCAAATATTGCCTGTCTCACTACCACTAAAGAAAACCAACTATGAACATCCCCGGACTTGGCCCAGTAGAAAAAGATGAAGAAAATGGCTGGTACATCAGCCAGCCCGTACTGATACCAGCCTTGCAAGAACAGGAATATGAATTTCTGCTCGAAGGCTATGATGAAGCCGACGATGCCAGCAAGGCAGACTTTCACAATGCCATTGCCAATTTCATCCAGCTTGATCCTGTCGTCCTGAAAAAGGCAGAGGCTGATATTTATGCCTATTATCAGGACACAGCCAACTACCGCAAATCAGAAAAACTCGATGTGGTGCAGATAGCCCAGCCAGCTGATGTCTGGCAGCATATACAGTATGGCTATGAAGCCCTGGTAAGCCAGCGCCCGAATGGCGACAAAACTGTCTATGTTTCAGTGGAATGTGATTGTGACTGGGATGAAGAAAATGGCTTGCAACTGGTTTTCCGCAACGGCACAGAAATCAGCAAGCTCGGCCCTTTTGATGATTACCTCAGCAACGCCGATGCCTTTGGTGAAGCCAGTCTCGATAAGGTGATATATCAAAGCCGGGGCTGATGACGACAATTGAAATCAAGCTCACAATTGATATCAAAGGCTGGGCTGATTTTGCCGAAGCCGATATGCTGTCCCAGTTGATCTGGGATGGCTTATCGGAAGCGGATGGCGCATGGCATTGCATGAATTTCACCAGTGATATGTCGATCTGGGAATCCACGCAAGATTCCAGCACCATCACCTTGATTTACAAGAATGACCACTTGACACAATTGCTGGTGACACCTGGCATTGCTTACGGCTCTCTGTCACCCCTGATACAAAAATTCCAGATCACTACAAGCTCATAAATATTGAGTTTCAAGTTTCTGTCAAAGGCAATACGACAGTGAAGGTAGAACCTTCATCGACCACGCTTTCGACCCTGACAAATCCGCCATGTGATTCTGCCAGTTGTCGGGTGATATACAAGCCCAGGCCCAGGCCGCCAGAGGAATCAGAATTCAGTGCACGCTCAAATGGCGCAAAAATACGTTGCAGATTTTCATCAGAGATACCTATGCCTCTGTCCTGCACGCGGATATGCACGCTATCGGCTTTCACCACGCCAGACACGGTAATCGGTTTTTTTGCGCCATAGCGTAAGGCATTGGTCAGCAGGTTAATCAGCATTTGCTCTATGCGGAACTGGTCCCACATACCGGTCACAGGTTCTATAGCTTCCAGCTCTATGTGACTGCCACTCGACACTGCCTGGGCACTCAGGTCATTGACCACCCGTTGCAGCAAACTGGCCAGCTCGGTAGGTTGACGGCGTATGGATAACTGGCCGCTCCTGATGCGCGAGACATCCAGCATGTCATCAATCAGACGTACCATGCTCTCAATCTGGCGGCGGTCACGCTCCACCATCTTGCGCATGTTAGTCTCATTAAAAAACTCAGTGTTGTTGCGGTCCAGTTGCAGTGTGCGCAACTGCGACTCCAGAAACAGGGTATTCAAAGGCGTGCGTAATTCATGTGCGACCATGGACATGAAATCATCGCGCATGCGCACAGCGCGCTGTAATTCTTCCTGTGCGAAATGCAGGTCTTTCAGCAAGGCTTCCTGCTGTGCCCGGCTGATTTCCAGCGCCAGCACTTGCCTGCGGCTTTCATTACGTTGCTGATATAGGGCAACGAATACATTTACCTTGCTTTGCACTGCATGAATGTCCAGAGGCTTATGTAAAAAATCTACGGCACCTGTCTCATAACCCTTGAAGGCATAATTGAGTTCCTTGCCCGCTGCACTGACGAAAACGATGGGAATATGCCGCGTTTTTTCTGTACTTCGCATCATCTCGGCCAGTTCAAAGCCATTCATGTCCGGCATTTGCACATCCAGTATGGCCATGGCAAATTCATGCTCCAGCAATAATGCCAAAGCCTGGTCACCCGATGAAGCCTGGAAAATCTGGCGTCCTTCATAGCGGATAATCGCCTCCAGCGCCTGCAGGTTTTCTGGTTTGTCATCAACGATCAAAAGTTTTGTTATGGTGTTCGTGTTCATACCGTGGTTTTCAATCTCAATAACAACTGATGAATCTCATGCAAGGGCAGTATCAAATCAGGCTGCATTTGCGCTAGGGCGGCATTCGGCATGGTGGCAACTTGCGCCTCGCCAGGGTCCTGGACTACCGTTAATCCCCCATGATTTGCAATGCAACTCAAGCCGTAAGCCCCATCCTGATTTGCACCTGTCAGCAATATACCCACCAGGTGCCTGCCATACACATGGGCAGCAGACTCCATCAGGATATCAATCGAAGGGCGCGAAAAAAATACCGGCGCTTCACAACTCAAGGAAAAACTGTAATCTGCTTCTATCGACAAATGATACCCGGCGCCGGCAAAATAGATCGTGCCAGCGCTGATGATATCCTTATCGCGTGCCTCACGGACTGGCAATTTTACAAAATGCGCGAACAGTTCAACCAATTTGCTTTCGTGGTTCTCCGGCAAATGCAGCAAGACAATAATAGGTAAGCCATAATCAGCTGGCAAACCCGTCAATATGTCTTGCAATGCACTGATGCCCCCAGCCGAGGCCCCGATCACGATTGTTTTTTTTATGTCTGCACCGGGCATGGTCGCGCCAGTCAAATCTTGCGGAACAAACGGTCTTGCTTCGACAATGCCGTGAACTTGTCTGCATAGGCAGAAAAATCCAGGCTTTCTTTACTGCCCAATGTCAGGAAACCTTTATGACAAAGCGACTC
Source organism: Undibacterium sp. TC9W (assembly GCF_049339865.1). Taxonomy (NCBI): domain Bacteria; kingdom Pseudomonadati; phylum Pseudomonadota; class Betaproteobacteria; order Burkholderiales; family Oxalobacteraceae; genus Undibacterium; species Undibacterium sp. TC9W. The sequence goes on from NZ_JBMPPJ010000008.1 coordinate 277,290, forward strand.
ATGGAACAAACCCAGTGCCCGGTTTTGCAAGCCCTTGTTGAAATAGATCAGGACATTGCGACAGCACACCAGATGCGTTTCTGAAAACACACTGTCGGTTGCCAGACTATGATCGGCAAAAGTAATATTCTCTGTCAGGCTACGGTCAAACATCGCAGTGTCATAGGCCGCTGTATAGTAATCAGACAGATTATGCTGACCACCAGACTTCAAATAATTGCTGGCATAGGCCTCTATTTTTTCCAGCGGATAAATACCTTTTTTGGCTGTCTCCAGTGATTGCGGGTTGATATCTGTCGCATAAATCAGCGTACGCTCCAGCAAGCCTTCTTCACGCAGCATGATGGCCATGGAATACACTTCTTCACCTGTGCTGCATCCTGCAATCCAGATTTTGAGAGAAGGGTAGGTTTTCAAAAAAGGCACAATCTGTTCGCGCAATCCATAGAAATAAGTCGGGTCGCGAAACATCGATGAAACAGGTATCGTCAGAAACTGTAGTAATTGCGAAAACACTTTTGGGTCATGCAAGACTTTTTCCTGCAATGCAGAAATAGTCGCACATCCGAGTTGGCGAATGGCGTGCGACACCCTGCGCCTTTGGGAAGAACCGGCGTAGTCACGAAAGTCATAGCTGTACTTGAGATAGATAGCTTCCATCAACAAGCGTAGCTCTATGTCATTAATACTAATCGGCATGGCGCTCCAGGTGTGGCATCCAAATACGTAACAGGGCATACAGGCGGTCAAGATCGATAGGCTTGGCCAGGTAGTCAGTCGCACCTGCCTGCATGCATTGTTCCTGATCGTCTTTCATGGCTTTCGCTGTCACCGCTATGATGGGCAATTTCTGGAAGCGCACGTCCTGCCGTATGCGGCGGGTTGCTTCCAGCCCATCCATGCCCGGCATCATGACATCCATCAGTATCAGGTCAATATCAGGCACTTCATCGAGTTTGGAGATGGCTTCAAAGCCGTTGCGGCCTATCTGCACATTCACGCCCTTTTGCTCAAGTGCACTGGTCAGGGCAAAAATATTCCGGACATCATCATCGACCAGCAAAATCTTGCGACCTTCAAAGATACGGTCACGGCTACGCACCTCTTTCAACATAGTCTGTGCCTGCGATGGCAATTGTGATTCCACCTTGTGCAGGAACAGGGTCACTTCATCAAGCAGGCGCTCTGGTGAACGCGCGCCCTTCAAAATGATGGAGCGCGAGTACTTCATCAGATCAGCTTCTTCAGCCTGCGTCAGATTCCTGCCGGTGTAAACAATCACGGGCGGGAAGGACGGGATATTTTCCAGCGTCATACGCTGCAATAACTCATGTCCCTGGATGTCAGGCAATTTGAGATCAATGATCATGCAATCGAATACTGTAGTGCGCAATAACTGCAAAGCCTGCTCACCAAGTTCTACTGCAGTGATTTCAACATTCAGGTCACCCAGCAACTGGATGACGCTGTCCCTTTGCCTCTCATCATCTTCGACCACCAGGATACGCTTGATTTCCTGGGTAAATTTCTCTTCCAGTTTTTGGAAGACATTTTTCAACTGCTCGCGTGTCACCGGCTTGTTGGCATAACCTATCGCACCCAGATGCATGGCGGCATCACTGCGCTCCATACCCGATACCATATGGATAGGGATGTGACGGGTCCGTGAATCTTCTTTCAATTGCTGCAAAACTGTCAGGCCAGAACGGTCAGGCAGGCGGATATCCAACAGAATGGCATCTGGCAAGAACTGACGTGTCAGTTCCAGCCCTTCTTGCGCGCTTTGTGCAACCAGACAATTGAATTGCATTTCATGCGCCAGCTCATACAGTATGCCAGCGAATGTCAGCTCATCTTCGATAACCAGGATGGTGCGGTTACGGGTAGAAAGATTAGCCCTGTCGTCCGGGAATTCTACAGTCGCGATCGCAATCACAGTTGTGGGCTCAGGTGCACTCGCAGTTGCAGAAGACTGCCGGGCGGCGGGAAGCTGCGCTGCTGTCACTGCAGAAGCAGGCTGTTGCACAGTTTGATGCTCTGTCACTGCCGGAGCCTGCCATTGCTCTGGCAGCGTCAGGGTAAATGTACTGCCCTTGCCTATCGTACTGCAAACCCGGATACTGCCACCCAACAAATTGCTGAGGTCACGTGAAATCGACAAACCCAGGCCAGTGCCACCATAACGGCGGTTAATCGTGCCATCTGCCTGCTGAAATGCCTCAAATATCGTTTCATGCTGGTCTGCTGCTATGCCTATGCCAGAATCAGAAACAGCAAAACTGATCATGTGATTCTGATCAGCAGCAATACGCAAAGTTACGGTCCCGGTTTCGGTGAACTTGATGGCATTTGATAACAAGTTCTTTAATATCTGATCTACCCGTGCAGGGTCAGAGACGATCAAGTCTGGCGCACCAGGCTCGATTTCTACTGCGAATGTCAGTTTCTTCTGGTTTGCCAGAGGCTGGAAAGTCCTGCTTAATTCTTCTGCCATTCTGCGCAAGACTATCTGTTGCGGACTCAGTTCCAGCTTGCCGGCTTCTACCTTGGAAATATCGAGAATGTCATTGATCAGGTTCAGCAAGTCATTGCCGGCAGAATAAATGGTCTGGGCAAACTTGATCTGTTCATCATCCAGATTACCCTTTTTATTATCCGACAGCAGCTTCGCCAGTATCAACGAGCTATTCAGAGGCGTGCGCAATTCATGCGACATATTTGCCAAGAACTCTGATTTGTACTTGCTCGCTCTTTGCAGATCCTGGGCATTTTTTTCCAGTTCTACTTGCGCCGTATTCAGCGCTGCATTTTTACGGTCAAGTATACCCGTCTGCTCCGTCAGTTGATCATTGATTTGCTCAAGCTCAGCTTTTTGATTTTCCAGATTTGCTTGTGATTCTTCCAGTACCCTTGACTGCTCTTCCAGCTCTTCATTGGCGGTACGCAGTTCTTCCTGCTGCACCTGCAGTTCTTCATTCAATTGCTGGGTTTCTGCCAGCACATCCTGCAATTGCTGGCGGTACAGCGCTGCACCGATGGAGGTACCGATATTATCTGCAAGCAGTTTGAGCAAGTCGAGATCACGCTCCTGCACAGAGTCCATGAAACCCAGTTCCACGACACCATTGACTATGCCTTCATTGGAGAAAGGTAATAGCACGACCATTTTTGGTTTGCTATTACCCAGGCCGGAGGCGACTTTCAGGTAGTTATCCGGCACATCATGTAAGCTCAGCAAGCGGTTTTCCCTGGCTGCCTGCCCGACCAGTCCTTCACCCAAAAGAAATGAACTCCCCAGGCTTTCGTCATTGGCAAAGCCATAAGACGCAACCCTTTGCAAGACATTGCTGCCTTCACGTACGTAAAAAGCAGCAACACTGACATTCAAATATTTTGCCAAAAATTCCAGTACGCGGGTGCCCACAACCTGGGCTGCCAGCTGGCCTATGACCTGCTCCGTCAGTTCAGTCTGACCAGACTTCAACCATGCCTGTTGCTGCAATACCTGTGCATGATCTGCATGTTTTTTGAGTGCATTGCCATAGGAAGTCGAGAGTCCCAGCAAATCACGCCTGCCCAGCATAGCAAGCAAACCTGCGAGTATCAATGAAATCGTCAGATAGATACCAATGATCATCGTGATGGTTTGTTTGGAGGCGTTATTACGCTCCCATAGCAAATTTCTTTCCATCGCAATGGCATCATCGAATTCATTGCGTATCTGGGTAAACAAGGCCCTGCCACGTCCTGCCCCAATGGCGGCCAGATAGTCTTGCTTGTTGCGCTTCATATCTATGATGCCCAGCGAATATTTTTCCCATTCAGCTTCCAGGCTTTGTATGCGCTTGAAACGCTCAGCCTGCACAGGATTATCGCTGACCATGTCTGCCAGGCTGCGCAGGCGGTTGGCTATTTGCGATTTATCGACATCATATGTGGCCAGTACACTTTCTTCGCCAGTCACCAGATACCCACGCATGCCACTCTGCAAATTGATAGAGTATTGCGATGCTTCATTGATGTTGGCGATGACCTGTACGGTATGCTCCACCCATTTCAGCGCGGACAATAAATAGAAAATCATACCGACAAAGATGGCTGCGCTAATCACGCCAACCACCAGCGGGAGTGAAATATTGCGGAAAAGGATACGCTTGAAATCGTCCTGGTCAGTTTGGAAGACTGGCGTGATCATGCTTTTTCCTGCCTTTGCATATGGAAGAAGTTGACTGAATAGGGCCTGGTACTGGGTCTTTGGATACTCATACGTTTTCCGGTTCGTTCTGATCGCAGTGTTGATTCAGCATCCCTGGATACGGTAACCAGGCAAACACCGTATCCCTGTCTGGCAATTTATGCACAGCAGGGGAATGTCAAAATTCTTTAATTTTTGATTATATAGTTTTTACAATCAGAATCCCATTCAGCAGAAATCAATGAGAAATTGCAGATTGTAATAAATCCATGCAGGTTCTTGTGTGCGATAGTTCGCATAGCGCATACCGCATACCGCATACCGCATCATGCAGCTTGTCTGGGAAATAGGTGCGGGGATTTGTACGGGGGAATTGCAGGGAAATGCATTTTGATGGGGCAAAAGAAGCATGCCCCCATATTTGCACAAGCAGGAAATGGCTAGTAGCTAGCGCTCTATCATGGTTTTGCTGCGTATCTTGCGCTGTAATTGTATGATCCCGTAAATCAGTGCCTCTGCAGTCGGTGGGCAGCCAGGGATATACACATCCACAGGTACGATACGGTCACAACCACGCACCACTGAATATGAGTAGTGATAATAGCCCCCACCATTCGCGCATGAACCCATGGAAATGACATAGCGCGGCTCTGCCATCTGGTCATAGATGCGGCGCAGGGCGGGTGCCATCTTGTTGGTCAGTGTACCGGCCACGATCATCAAGTCTGCCTGCCTGGGGCTGGCACGCGGTATCATGCCAAATCGCTCCATGTCATAGCGTGATGCGGCTGCCTGTATCATTTCCACGGCACAGCAGGCCAGGCCAAAAGTCAGGTACCACAGGCTATTGGTTTGTATCAGTTTAGTGACGTCGTCCAGACGCGTCAGCAGAACATTATCTTCTCTAATGACTTCCAGCTCTTCCATCATGACTCCCGCTATTGGCAACAGGGGCAGTCTAGCCATGACAATTGATTCATACTTGTACCAGTGCGACGGATTTGTACCGACACGTCATGGCCTGTAAAAAAATCAAGCCAACTTCGGATAGGTGAATAAAACAAAGTGACACAGATTAAAGGCCACATGCGTGAGTATCACCCACTCCAGCCTACGGGTCTGGTGGTAGATGAGGGCATAGCCCAGCCCTGCCACTGTCGCCAGGGCAGCATACTGCGTGCCGCCGCCAAGGTGTGCCAGGCCAAACAAGATTGCTGACAGCGCGATCGCCATATAGCCATAGGCTGGCTTGTTACCCAGACGGTAGATGGCTTCCTGGATCAGCCCACGGAAAAAAGCTTCTTCTGCGACGCAAGTCAAAAACAGATTCACGGCAAAAAAGAGCAAAGTCGCTTCCGGCAATTTGGGAAGAAAGCGGAAGAAATGTGTCGCCAGACCCAGCAAGATCAAGACTGCAATAGTCAGCAGAGCTGGCAAGGCAATGCGCTTGCCATCGGCCAGGAATTGCTTCCAGTTGCTGACACGCGAACAAAAAAGGCTGAGCATCAGATAACCCGCCATGCCCTTGTCGAAATTGGCATACAGGGTAAAAGGGATGGCATCGTCACTGAACCTGACTTTGTCCAGCAACAGGATATTGTGAAAGCCGGGCACTTTGTGCATCGCCAGTAGCAGCGCTACCAGCAGTGCCAACACACCGGAGACTACGCGCAAGGCAAGTGGAAAAGTATTCCGGACGCTCGCCCATAGCAAGAGTGCCAGCACCAGCAATACTAGCACTGCCACGGGTGCAATGAGACCGCTGATCAAAGCCAGTATTCCTGCCATTGCAGCGAGCAGGTGTCCAGGTACCAGGTTTTTGACAGGCCCGGCCAAAACTATTGCAGGTAACCAGGCTGCCGCGATGGCCGCATACAAGAATAGGTAGGGAAGTATCTGGAGGAATGGCAACTCAGGCACAGTCATCATGGGGAATTATCCTGTCAGGCAGTTGTTCAGGTCGTACAAGACCGCCAAGGATAAATAACTTTATAAAAATGTCAATATTTATCCCTGGCCTTATATCTAGAACTCATCTCGCCAGACAACGACACCACGACACTTCAACGCACGCTGAAACTTTTCCCACAAGCTATCGCCACCCTGTTCCAGGCATTCATGAGACCAATAACAAATGCCAGGTCTACCAGTTCTTTTTCAGTAAAGTGCTTAGGCAATTCCTGTTGCAGCGCTTCATCGACATGCTTGCCTGCGATGCCTGTCAGTGCTTCGCTCCAGGCCAGTACAACTCTTTCCTTTTCACTGAAACAAGGTGCTTCGCGCCAGCATACCAGGCTGTTGAGGCGCTGGAAATTGTCGCCATGTTCGAGCAAATCATGCGCATGTTTATCGACACAAAAGGCACAGCCATTGATTTGCGATACCCGCAAGAACACCAGATCAATAAGGGATTTGCCAAGACTGCTGGCATCCAGCACCGTGTTGACGCCAGCAAGGGCTTGATAAGCAGCAGGCGCCAGGCCAGGGAAATTGAGTTTGAGTGTCATGATAATTCTCCAGTTTTTGAATGAGTCAGCGAAATTGCTTTCTTCATCTATAAGACGCTGGAGAAAATCGGTTTGTGACAGACGGCTTGAATAATTTCTTAAATATTTTGCGATGGCAAAGTCATGCCCTGATAAGCCTGCAATTTATCCGGATTACGTATGGTGTACAGATCAAGGATTTTTTCACCATCGCTGACGATGGAGATAGTCGCATCGAGTTTGCCATCGATAAAGCGTAGCAAACCGGGCTCGCCATTGATACTGACTTCAACAAACTGCATGCGTTGCGGGTAAGTTCTGGCGACAACATGGTAGAGGCGCGCTATGCGGGCTGCGCCATGCAGGATGCGGTTAACAGAAGCGACCTTGCCGCCGCCATCCCCTATCATTTGCGCATCGTCGGCAAACAAGGCACTGAGTTCTTTTAAATTACCGCTTTGTGCCGCCAGACTAAAGCGTTGCAGCAATTGCCTGTGATGATCACGGCTGACCGCAAAGCGCGGTTTTTCTTGCAACACCCTTTCTTTTGCACGGTGTACCAGTTGGCGGCAGGCTGCTGCTGTCTTATTGAGCATGCCTGCCACTTCCGGGTAATCGACGTCGAATACCTGGTGCAAAAGAAATGCCACACGTTCTTCTGCCGATAGTCGTTCCAGCATCGTCAAAAATGCCAGCGAGACATCACTGCTGAATTCTGCCATTAGCTCTGGCGTCTGCTCATCGACTTCTATCACAGGCTCCGGCAACCACGGGCCGGTATAGTTTTCGCGCTCGCGCTTGAGAACACGTAGCCTATCGACGCAAAGACGGCTGATTACAGTGACCAGCCAGGCCTGGGGTTCGCGGATTTGCAATAACTCTTCATCGCTGAGCGCATGCCAGCGCAGATAAGTGTTTTGCACCAGGTCTTCAGCCTCGGCCCGGGACGCCAGCATGCGGTAGGCAATGCCAAACAAACGAGGTCTGTGGTCAGTAAAGCTTTGCAGGCGATTCATCATGGTGGCGTCCGGTAGGTTCATGATGATAAGACGAATCAGCCTAACCGTTTGTGACAGCGGTTAGAAAAAAAAACCGCAAATCTCTCAATATGCGGTTTTTTCCCTGGCTTAAGCAAGTCAGAATCTGTGACGTATGCCAGCAATAACACTGGTGGCGCGATCAGCCGTACTGATCTTGTCACTCATCAGCACTGCATAGACGTCGGTACGCTTGGACAGGTTGTAGTCATAACCAGCCGACAGGGTATCGCGCTTGTATTCCGTGCTGGCGGTCAGCGTGCCATTGCGTTTGGTGTTTGCATAAGCCAGCAGGATGTCGCCACCACCTGCAGGGATCTTGGTACCCAGGCTATAAATCTTGTCATCCATCTGCTTGCCAGCGGCATTGTCGTTTTTGCTGGAAGTATAAGTCGCATACAGCTTGGCGGCTGTCAGGTCATAACTGGCACCGACGAAGTAAGCGGTCTGGTTATTGATGGAGGCAAAATTCACAGGTGCGGATGTGGCATCAACAATCGCTGAACCACCGAGAGGGTTCGACACCTGCACTTTTTGATAGAAGGCGCTCAGCGCCAGCGGGCCATTGAAGTAAAGGGCATTCAGGCCTATGTTGCGCGTGCCTGTGTCACCGGCTTTTTCACCAAACTGATAGTGCATGTTGGCACTGAAGCCGGAGAAATTTGGGGTGCTATAAATGATTTCATTGCTCCAGCCAGAATCACCGGCGGCAGAATTGGCCCAGGTGCGGGACGCAAAGCCACCAGATGGTACATACCAGTGCAGCACCAGAGGAGAAACATCAAAGGAATCACCAAAGGGATTGAAAATCACGACAGGCAAGAAGCTCGGTGCCAGGTCACGCCCCAGCGAGACACGGCCAAAGCTGCCAGACAGGGCGACATTGGCATCACGAGAAAACAGGGTATCGCCACCAAAGCGGCCAGACTCCCCGGTATCAGGGCGCAAGAAGGCCGTAAGCGCAAATTCTGCCTTAAGGCCACCACCGAGGTCTTCTACCCCTTTGAAACCAAACCAGGACGTGGTCATGCCGCCGGGTGTGATGGCTGCCGTGCTGGCCTTGTCACCACTCATTTTGACCGAGCCTACCGACAAATCTACCAGGCCTTGCACGGTGACGCTGGATTGCGCCAGCGCACTGCCTGCACACAAACAAGACGCGACTGCAAAAGCCGGAGCCATGAATTTCATCTGCATTTTCATCTTTTTTTCCTTCTCACAGGTTTAACAACGATTTTTTCAGCGTGGTGGCAAATCAAACTTTGTCAGCTCAATCAAATTCAGGCAGGGTTTGGATGCACCCAACCTGGTCAGCAGACGCTGCATTTATTTAACAACATAGGGATGTACTTGTTTCCAGTGTTCAGCGATATCGATGCGGCGGCATACCCAGACCTTGTCATGCGATTGCACATAATCCAGAAAGCGCTGGAAGGCGCGGAAGCGACCAGGACGCCCCAGCAAGCGGCAATGCATGCCTATGGATAGCATTTTTGGTGCATTGTCGCCCGCAGGATCACCTTCGGCATACAAGAGGTCAAAACTGTCTTTGAGGTAATCATAGAAATGCTCACCCGTATTAAAACCCTGGGGCGTGGCGAAGCGCATGTCATTGCTGTCCAGGGTGTAGGGCACGACCAGGTGAGGATGCTGCTGACCATCACTGGTCGTCACTTGCGTCCAGAACGGCAGGTCATCGCCATAGTAATCAGCATCATAGGCAAAGCCGCCATGCTCAACGACGAGCTTGCGAGTATTCGGTGAATCGCGCCCGGTGTACCAGCCCAGCGGCGCTTTGCCAGTCAGCTCGCGCATGATTTGCACGGCCTGCTGCATGTGTTCACGCTCCAAGGACTCCTCCATACTCTGGTAATGTATCCAGCGCAGGCCATGGCAGGCGATTTCATGGCCAAGTTCGCCAAAAGCCTGAGTCAATTCTGGATGGCGCTGCAGGGCCATGGCGACACCAAACACGGTCAGCGGCAACTGGCGTTTTTCAAATTCACGCAAGATGCGCCAGACACCGGCGCGGGAACCATATTCATAGATAGATTCCATCGACATATGGCGCGCTTCATAAGCTGCTGCACCAACGATCTCGGATAAAAACTGCTCGGACGCACGGTCACCATGCAGCACACAGTTTTCGCCACCCTCTTCATAGTTCAGGACAAATTGCAGGGCTATCCTGGCCTGGCCTGGCCATTGCGCATGCGGGACATGGCGGCCATAGCCTATGAGGTCGCGAGGGTAGTCACTAAATTGCGCGGACTGCGTCATACTTTTATTCTCCGGATGCATAATACTCGGGCAAGTGGATGCCCATTATTCTGGTTCAACGCTGAAACTGATTTAAGGAATGCAAGTGACGTGCCATCTTTGCATTTGCACTAAATCATTTTTCAAATTCGCTTACGATTGTCAGCAATTTTTCAAGCTTAGATATACTGCTTTTAGTATATGTTCTATTACGCATCAATTAAACAACATAGTCTTTTTCGCAACAAGCAATAAGTGTTCAGATAGGTGCGCAAATAAGTGCTCATTAAATGCTGTGTAAGTGCCCTGTAACAAAGGCAAGCATCTCATCTTCGTGACGACATGCGCAGCAGGCTTGTTACAATACAGCCCATGCGCCTGCAATCCATAGACCAATTTCTTATCGAACCTCCCCGGCCTGAAAACCTGGCGGGTTTCCGTCGTTTTTTACTGGAATTCTGGTATTTCGGTATCAAGGAGGCGCGTTCCTGCCTGTTTGTCGGCCTGTTCTTTGCTTCGATATTGATCGTGCCAAAAGCTGGCCTGTTTGGCTTGCCGCGTTACGATGTGCTGTTTGTGATTGCCTTGCTGATACAGGGCGGCATGGTCTGGAGCAAGCTGGAAACAGTCGATGAACTCAAGGCCGTAACCCTGTTCCACATGGTAGGTTTTGCGCTGGAAGTGTTCAAGGTATCGGGCCAGATACAGAGCTGGGCTTATCCTGAATTTGGTTATACCAAGCTATGGGGTGTGCCGCTGTTCAGTGGTTTCATGTATGCCAGCATAGGTAGCTACATCATCCAGGCCTGGCGCCTGTTTGATTTACGCATACGCCATCATCCGCCTTACTGGATGGCTGGCCTGATAGGCATACTGATTTACCTGAATTTTTTCACTCACCACTATATCGGCGACTATCGCTGGTATCTGGCGGCCTGCGCGCTGGGCTTGTATGCGCGTTCATCGGTGGTATTCCGACCGCTGGACCGTGACCGCAGCATGCCTTTGCTGCTTTCCTTTGTGCTGATCGGTTTCTTTATCTGGCTGGCAGAAAATATGGGCACCTTCTTTGGTATCTGGCGCTACCCCAATCAACTGGGTGCCTGGTCAACCGTGCATGTGGGCAAATGGAGTTCATGGTCTTTGCTGGTCATCATGACGTTTACCATTGTTGCCCATCTCAAGCATATCAAGCGACATATTCATATCGCTGAATAAATCACCAAGCTGATTTCTAAAATTTCCAGGCAAAAAAATAGCCCGCTATTAGCGGGCTTAAATCCAAACCTTAGGAGGTGTTGGAGGAGACAGGTGTTACTTTAATGCGGTGCAGCATATCTGTATGCTTTATTATCCATATATCTGGTATACATATTTTGAATATCTCTGCAACAACAAATACCACTGAATTTTTCTCTTAGGCAAACAAAGCCATAGCATAGATACCAGTTATGTTTTATCCATCTCTAGAGTGAATACTCAAACTGACATTCTGTGTGTAAAACAGCTCAGACAGATCCAGCATTTGGCTGTTATCAATGTGGCTTCAATGCTGATTTGTTGCGACGAGGCATAGTCCTGAACAGCAGAACTTGCCCGCGCTCTCGACAAGCCTGGATGATATTGTCGGCCCAGGCTCTGGTGACAAGATAGTTACTGCCACTCATCTCTGCTTCGGTGGCAACAACACCGGTTTTTAAATCTACCCTGGCTTTATGATGCAGCCACGATAAGCCTTCTTCTTCCACTGCTTGCGTAAAGAAATTCATGAGGAGGATGGACTGATCCTCTTTCCAATACGCATACAAAGTATTCTCACCACTCTCGGTTTTGATGCTCGCGATATAAATATGCTGAGGCTTGGCTTTTGCATTGCCCGCATAGTGGCTGACAAACTGTTGCAATGCCGCGCGCATTTCCCTGGTCACTAGTACTGCTTGTGAAATTGTTGCTTGTGAAACTGCTACCTGCTCAGATTTGTCTGGCTGCGCCGCCTCTGCAAACAAGTAATGAGCAGACAGCATCATACAAATGAGGGTGCGGGAGATGAGTTGGCGTTGCAAGAGCATGAAGTTCTGAAAGGGAATTGACATGACAGTGATCATATCATTCTAACAAATCAATACCCTGACCATACAAGGCGAGGGCAGATAGTTCACCAGTTGCGCAAAGAAGGATGGAAAAAAGGCGAAAAAAAAACCCGCAAAGTTTGCGGGTTTAAATCCAAACCTTAGGAGGTGTTGGAGGAGACAGGTGTAACTATATCGCAGCGCAGCAAATTTACCAAGATCTATTTATGCATATCAATCATTCACAAAACACATATCAGGGCGCTTAGAATATTTCTGCATAGAATTACAATATTCGTGGAATTTAAATGCTGTAGAGGGAAGAAATTAAAAAGGCAAAAAAAAAACCCGCGACCTTGCGGTTGCGGGTTAAATCCAAACCTTAGGAGGTGTTGGAGGAGACAGGTACTACTTTATCGCACCGCAGCAAATAAGTCTTCTTTATTTTTGACATAATCGTTATCACTGTTTCAGATATCTCTCGCCTTATCCATGGTTTTTCGCACATGTCTGCCTGACTGTAGCCTGAGTTTGGCATCACAGTAGCCGGGAAATGTAATTTGCATAATTATTCCAGTCAGGTCATTCATTACTCCGGCATATAATGGCAATAATGAAATCTTTCTTATCAAAAAGATTTTCTATTTCCCCTGGCAGACTACACTCAACTCCACCATGTCATTTTTACGCCTGCAATCCCTGCTCCAGCAAACCGGCAAACCTCTTATTTGTATTGGCCTGGCGCTCGCCACTTCCTGCGTGGTCACCATGGCTGGTGCGGCAGATCTGGCAACAAGCAATCTTGGCTTTGAAGAATGGCAAGCAGGGCCAAGCCTGCCGTCTGGCTGGAAGATGTTGATGGAAGCGCATACCGTCAGTGCGGACTGTGAGCTGGCGAAAGAAGGTAAATGTTCAGTCAGGATAGCAAGTAATGCAAAGACCCCAAAAGGCGCGATGACAGCCATAGGGCAAACACTGGTCGCCAGCACGATAGGTGGTCATCCTTTGCGTTTGTCTGGCTGGATCAAAACCAGAGATGTCAACAATGGCCGCGCCGAACTCTTGTTCCAGGTTGATGGTAAATTAAAGAAAGCCGTGGCAGAGGCCATGCTGGCCAAGCGTGGCCCTACTGGCAACAAGGACTGGCAACGCTTTGAGATCAAAGTGCCAGTGGCAGCCAATGCCGCCTTGGTACATTTTGGGGTAGGCCTGGTGGGTGAAGGTACGGCCTGGTTTGATGATTTAAAACTGGAGGTCGATGAAAATATTGCGGTACCTAATATCGCGGAAATAAATAAGCCAGCACGCCCGCAAAAATCCATGCAATTGCTGGATGACCAGAGCCTTGCCCTGCCTGCCGGACAGGTCCCGGCCATACAAGCTGCATGGCAGGCAGGCATACAAAAAAACGCCCACAGCCTGCGCTCACTTTTCAGCGATGACTTCAGCGATCTGCAATTCCTCAAGCCCTTGTTGAAAGACAAGCGCATCGTGCAACTCGGTGAAAGCGCCCATGGCGTTGCAGAATTCAACTGGATGAAAACGCGTCTGATTAAATTCCTGCATCAGGAAATGGGATTTGAACTCATCGCCATGGAAGCATCAATGACTGCGGCCGATGCAGCCTATGCCAATCTCGATAAAACGTCTGCACTTGAAGCCATGCTCAGCAGCCAGTTTGGCACTATCGGTACCGATGAAACCCTGGACTTGTTCAATTACCTCAAGCAGGGTGTAGCAGGCAAACCCCGCCTGATGCTTGCCGGATTTGATCATCAGGACAGTGGTTATCTGGGGCACCAAAACATCATCGCCAGGTTCAAATCCATGCTGCAGACGATAGACCCGGCCTTGGCCGGGCAAGTGGATGGCATAGAAGAGAAATTGAATGCCCTGCTCAACAAGCAAATACCGGTGACTGCAGCAAGTGATTTGCCTGAGCACTATAAACTCATCGCCGAGACTCTGTTCAAGCACAGGGCAAAACCGGCGCAGCAGTTTCCGGCATACATGGTAGATATGACGATTCAGGAAGCTCGCTCAAGACTGACGTTCAGCCAGCAACTGGCCTTCCCTCCCATGAGCAATGAATACACAGAAATGCGCGACCAGCGCATGGCAGAGAACCTGAACTTCCTGGCTGACACTGTCTATCCGAAAAAGAAAATCATCGTTTGGGCACATAATTTTCATATCGCCAATGACTGGGCAGACAAAGCACACGCAAAAACCATGGGTGTATGGATGGCAGAAAAACGTCGCAAAGAAATGTACACCATAGGTCTGTATATGGGCCGTGGTGTTCTGGGTAGTTACGGCAAGGAAAGCTATACTGAAATTGCAGCACCACCAGCGGGTGGCATGGAAAGTGTCCTGGCAAATGGTCGTTTGAAAATGAGCTTTATCGATTTTTCTCAAGCAAAACCGGATGCCAGTAATAGCTGGATGTTCACGCCTGGTCATGCACGCTATTGGGGTATGACGCCAGAGGCGATTACTCCAGCCAAAGCCTATGATGCAGTGATTTACATAGACAATGTTACTCCTTCAGAGTACCCACACTGAACTCGAAAACATGATGCCTGAAATTTGCACAGACTGTGCGTGTCAGGCAGAACCATCATCAGCACCGGTCAGATTACCGACGTCAAAATCATAGTCATAATCATCACCTGATTGGTTTGCAGAACGCCTCGCCTGTTTTCTCTTTAACTCTGCGGCGGCCTCTTCTTCTTGCCGTTCACGTTCACGAATATCGCGCAATTCTTGCCTGGACATGACGATAGTTTCAGGCAGGCTAATGCCACACTTTTCGCATTTGGCATAACGTCGGTTAAAGACGGCGAAACCACATGCAGGGCAGTTTTGTTCAGGCATTCGACTCTCCGGCTTTATCATTTGTCAAACAGCGCATCGACCATTCCTGCGGGCCATGAATACATCAAGCGGGACAAGATAACAATCAGGTATTTAAATGGCATGCTGAAAAATGCGAAGGTGCGACTTCTTTAAATTCAGGTTGCTCTGTCACGCACCTGGGCATCGCACGTGGGCAGCGTGGATGGAAGTGGCAGCCGGTCGGTGGATTAAGCGGGGAAGGAATTTCACCCTTGATGGCAACATATTCCATCTTGCGCACTTCCAGCCTCGGGGCTGATGCCAGCAAGGCTTGTGTGTAGGGATGATTAGGCCGTTCAAAAATTTCTGTCGTCGCGGCGGATTCAACCACGCGGCCCAGGTACATGATGAGTACACGGTCAGACACATGACTGACGACACCAAGGTCATGGCTGATGAACAGGTAAGTCAGGTTCAGTTCATCACGCAGTTTGATAAACAGGTTCAGGACTTGCGCCTGTATAGACACATCCAGCGCCGCTACTGCTTCATCGCATACCAGCAGTTCAGGCTTCACGGCCAGTGCCCTGGCGATACCGACGCGGGCACGCTGGCCGCCAGAAAACTGGTGCGGGAAACGTTTCAGCACAGCCGGGTCCAGCCCTACTTTTTGTAGCAGGTGTTCTACATATTCCTGCTGTTCTGCCGACTTGATCATGCCATGCACTACCGGCGCTTCACCGACGATGTCTTGCACGCGCAGGCGCGGGTTCAGTGAGGCATACGGGTCCTGGAATATCATTTGCACGGCGAGTTGCATTTGCCTGCGTTTGGTGTGATCCATGTCTGCCAGGTTTTCACCACGCCACCAGCGGGTACCATCAGACAAACTGTGCAGGCCCACGGCCATGCGCCCGAGTGTAGATTTGCCGCACCCTGATTCACCAACCAGACCAACGACTTCACCTGCTTGCAGACTCACATCGACTTTATCAACGGCATGGACGATTTGCTGTTTGCTGACAGCACCGAATAGCTGCGTCAGCTTGTCTGTCAGTGCCACAGGCTTGGCAAAGCGCTTGCTGACCTGGCGCAGTTCCAGCAAGGCGGGCTGGCGGATATCAGTCATGCGTCACCTCTGCGACTGCGTGCATGGGATGGAAACACAATACGCTGTGACCTTGCAGATTTTCTGTAACCGGATCTTGTTCGCAAACAGAGGTCGCACGTTCACAGCGCAGGCGGAAGGCGCAGCCTTGCGGCAAGTTCAGCAAGGATGGAGTTGCCCCCGGTATCTGGCGCAGGCTTTGTCCATGCAGGTTGCGTGATGGTGATGAGGCGATCAAGCCATGGGTGTAGGGATGCATAGCCTGTTCCAATACTTGTTGCACGCTGCCGCTCTCGACTATCTTGCCGGCATACATGACAGCGACAGTATCAGCCAGGCCAGCCACGACGGACAGGTCATGGGTAATCCAGATCAATGCCGTGTCAGATTCGCGGCAAAGCTTTTGCATTTCATACAGGATTTGACCCTGTATGGTCACATCGAGTGCAGTGGTTGGCTCATCGCAAATAATCAGCTCAGGCTCATTCAAAAGTGCTATGGCGATTGCCACCCTTTGCCGCATGCCGCCAGAAAACTGGTGCGGATAGGCCAGCAGTCTTTCATCTGGTGAGGGTATGCCCACCTTGACCAGGGCGGCACGTGCCATGTCGCGTGCTTTTTCACGGCTGACCTGCTGATGGGCAAAGATGGTTTCCATCATTTGCGTATCGATGCGCAAGACCGGGTTCAGGGTCATCATCGGGTCCTGGAATATCATGGCGATACGGTTACCGCGAATTTGCCGCATGGCTTCTGCCGACAGGCTGCGCAAGTCCTGCCCCTTGAACAAGACTTTGCCTGCCGTGACTTTGCCGGGTGGGTCTATCAGGCCCATGATGGAATAAGCAGTCATGGATTTGCCAGAACCGGATTCACCGACCAGGCCCATGATTTGCCCAGGCTGCACGCGGAAGCTGACATTATTCACCGCACGCACAGTACCGGCACGGCTGGCAAATTCAGTCTGCAGGTTTTGTACTTCCAGAGTCGCGATTGTCATGATGTCAGTTCCACCTATTGCGTCTGCAAGCGCGGGTTAAGCACATCGCGCAAATGGTCAGCCACCAGGTTGATGGACACCACCGTCAGCAACAAGGCCAGACCGGGATAAAAGCTGATCCAGTATTTACCGGACAACAGATATTGATAACCATTGGCGATCAGCAAACCCAGTGAGGGTTCAGTCACTGGCAAACCCAGTCCCAAAAATGACAGCGTGGCTTCCAGCGAAATCGCCGATGCCACCTGCAAGGCCGCGATGACGATCAGCGGTGGCAAGCAGTTAGGCAGCAAGTGACGCCAGATAATGCGCGCCGGTGACAAGCCCAGGCCGACTGCGGCTTCTATATATTCTTTCTGTCTTTCCACCAGTGCCGCACTGCGGGCAGTGCGCGCATAGTAAGCCCATTGCACCAGCACCAGCGCGATGATGATCTTGCCCACGCCCTGGCCTGTCAACGCCAGCAAAATCATGGCAATCAGGATGGCGGGGAAAGATAACTGTATGTCAGCAATACGCATGATCATGGCCTCGACACGGCCACCCAGATAACCAGCGAGCAAACCCAGGCTGAGCCCGATTGCCAGCGCAATCACGGTACTGGAAAAACCAACGATGAGCGAAATACGCAAGCCATAGAAGATGGCCGACAGCATATCGCGCCCCTGCTCATCAGTGCCTAGCAAAAAGCTATGCTTGCCATCTGCAGAGAGTTTGCCGGGTTCCAGGCGTGAATCCATGACATCCAGCGCCATCAGGTCATAAGGATTTTGCGGCGAGATCAGTGGTGCAAATATCGCCAGCAAGACCAGCAGCAATAAAATCAGGCTGCCCAGGCTGGCGATGCGGCTGGCAAAGAAGTCGCGCAAGAAACGTTGCAAGGGCGTTTCAATTTTTGGAGTGATGGGTTCAGACATCGCGGTCATAACAATCAGCCCCGGCTTTCCGACAAACGCACACGCGGGTCCAGCAATGAATACACCACATCCACCACCAGGTTGATGAGAATAAACAGGCTGACAATCAACAGCAGATAGGCAACGATGACCGGCCTATCCAGCACACGTATCGAATCAATAATGAGCTTGCCCATGCCCGGCCAGGCAAACACCGATTCAGTGACTATCGCAAAGGCGATGATGGAACCAAATTGCAAGGCAATCACAGTGACGATAGGGATGAGGATATTCTTGAGTACATGCACACCGATGATGCGGCTATTGCGCAAACCCTTGGCGCGGGCAAAGCGCACATAGTCTTGCAGCAGCGCTTCTTGCGCACCAGAGCGCGTCAGGCGTATCACCATGGCGATATTGAAAAGCGCAAGGTTAAGCGCAGGCAAGAGCAAATGCCTGAGGCCATCGATATTCAAAAAACTCACAGGTATGCCCAGCAACAGCGTAGTCTCGCCCCGCCCGCTGGAAGGCAGCCAGCCCAGTTGTACGGCAAACACCATGATCAGCATCAACCCTACCCAAAAGGTAGGCAGGGAGAAGCCCAGTATCGATACCGCCATGATGCTTTTTGCAGCAATGCTGTCAGGCCGCAAACCGGCCAGCAGACCCAGCGGTATGCCCAGCACTACCGCAATCAAGATGGCAAACACGGCCAGCTCCAGCGTGGCGGGCATGCGTTCCAGGATCAGACCCAAGGCGGGTGTCGCATAAGCGAAGGAACGCCCCATGTCACCAGCCAGGGCATTTTTCAAAAATAACCAGTATTGCTGCGGCAGGCTCTGGTCCAGGCCAAAGGCAGCGATGATGCGCGCACGCTCAAGCTGATCTGCCTCAGGGCTGATCAGGATATCGATGGGATTGCCGATTGCATACACGCCAGCAAATACCAGCAGTGACATGAGCAGCAAAACTGCCAGGCTTTGCAGCAGGCGGCGCAAGATGAACCCTGGCATGTATCAGCCCTGCCTAGAGATTATCGGCAGATACAGGGAATCCGCCTGGGCTGGCCCATGGCTGGTTTTCCGGCATGAAAGTTTCATGAGTATCTGCATTGCGTATATATAATGTTTTACTGTCTTTTAGCGAATTTTACAGGCTTTATGTCAGGCTCGTGCGCAGACTCGTAAGCAGACTCGTACGCAGACTCGTACAAGCCGTGCCATCTGCTACACTAAGCAAGCTGCGGGCCTTGCCTGCGACTCTCCCCGTATAAACTGAGCTTACATGCCCATCAACAAGCGTATTGCATTGCGTATTGCCCTGCATCTTTTCCTGATCCTGCTGGTCCTGATACTGCCACCTTTGGTGTATGACTACATCAGCCACACCAATCTCAGCAATGTGCCTGGCATGCTCATGCTCGGTGGCCTCAGTTACCCTGCTTATTTTTCTTACCTGGCAACACGCCTGCGCAGCGACCGCGCCAGACTGATATTGCTGCACCTGATCGCGCTGCTGACGATTTCTTTCTTCATGCTTGAGGCCAGTGGCCGCAACACCCCGCTGATCATGCTCTTGTTGCCTGCCATTTTGGGCTTGATCATGCTGCCCGTGGCGGTCATTGCCCGGTTGCGCAAGCAAAGGCAACTCGCAATTAACTGCCTGTGGAGCAGCCTGGTGTCTGGCCCCATAGGCCTGATACTGAGCATGCTGGCCATTTATGGCGCAGGCATGAGTGCCATGTCTGGAATGCGCTGGTAAGGTAAGCTGGTCAAGGCATTTAGTCAAAGCAGTTTTTGTAGTATGTATATACGATCCTGGCGCAGATGGATCACTACCAGTTTGCCCGGAATCTGGTATCTTTCTCTATACTGAAGAAACATGTCGTAAGCGGGTATTGAGCCAAATACCGTGCTGACTATCATTTTTCTTATCAACAGGATAACATCCTGAAAAAATAGCTTGCACGTATCTGCCACTGGCTTATTGCCAGCGCATTGATGCAATGCAATCCGGAGACAAAAAATGAACCTGATCGACCCTATCGTCCAATTCCAGGCCGAAATCCAGCAAATCCGGCGTGATATCCACGCCCACCCCGAGCTTTGCTTTGAAGAACACCGTACTTCTGAAGTTGTCGCGCAGAAGCTTGAAGCCTGGGGCATACCCATCATCCGTGGCCTGGCAGGCACAGGCATCGTCGGCGTGCTCAAGAATGGCACTAGCGAACGTGCCATAGGCTTGCGGGCCGATATGGATGCCCTGCCCATGCAGGAAATCAATACCTTTGCCCATACTTCAAAGCATGACGGGAAAATGCATGCCTGCGGCCATGATGGTCACACAGCCATGCTGCTGGGAGCAGCGCATTACCTGTCCAAGTATAAAGAGTTTGACGGCACCGTCTATCTGATCTTCCAGCCTGCCGAAGAAGGCGGCGGCGGTGCACGGCGCATGATAGAAGAAGGCATGTTCGACAAATACCCCATGGATGCAGTCTTTGGCATGCATAACTGGCCGGGTGTTGCGGTTGGCACCTTTGGCGTTACGCCTGGCCCCATGATGGCCTCGTCAAATGAATTTGAAGTTATCGTCAGAGGTAAAGGTGCCCATGCGGCGCAACCGCACAAGGGCATAGACCCGATTATCGTGGCAATACAGATGGCACAAAGCTGGCAAACCATCGTCAGCCGCAATGCCAGCCCGCTGGAGTCTGCCGTGCTGTCAGTCACACAAATCCATTCCGGCAGTGCCACCAATGTCATCCCGGATGAAGCAACGTTAATAGGAACCGTACGCGCCTTCAGTACAGAAATGATAGACCTCATCGAAAAACGCATGCGCACCATCGCCGAACATACGGCAGCGGCGTTTGATGCCCAGGTGGATTTCCGCTTCAAGCGCAATTACCCGCCCCTGATCAACCATGCGAAGGAAACCGCCTTTGCCGCAGAAGTGATGCGCAGTGTGGTAGGTGCAGACAAGGTCGATGAAAGGGTAGAACCCACCATGGGCGCAGAAGATTTTTCTTTCATGCTGCAAGCCAAACCGGGCTGCTATGTCTTTTTGGGCAATGGTGATGGCGGCCACCGGGACATGGGACATGGCCTCGGGCCTTGCAACTTGCACAACCCCAGCTATGACTTTAATGACGATTTGCTGCCCATAGGCGCAACTTATTGGGTCAGGCTGGCTGAGGCCTACTTGAAAAAAACTGCCTGAGCAGCCATCTAGGCAGCCTGGAATGACATAAAATCATCCTCCATATTCACCAAAAATTACCAAATTTCAACCAGATCAGATAAGAAGACTTTCATGGCCGACGAAAAAGAGAACAACGAATCACAAGCACGCAGCCCTTTCCTCGAAGAAAAGGCCTTTAAATCCCGTACTGTGCTGGTATTTGGCACGATCAACGACAAACTGGCATCAGAAATCTCCCAGCGTCTGATCGCCCTGTCGGCAGAATCCAAAGAGCCTATCACCATCCTGGTATCTTCCCCAGGCGGCCATGTGGAATCTGGCGATGTCATCCATGACATCATCAAGTTCATCGATGCACCTGTGAATATCGTTGGCACTGGCTGGGTAGGTAGTGCAGCTGTGAATGTGTTCCTGTCGGTACCAAAAGAGCGCCGTGTCTGCCTGCCAAACACCCGCTTTTTGATCCACCAGCCTAGCGGTGGTTTTGGTGGCCAGGCTTCAGATATCGCTATTCAGGCACGCGAAATCGTCAAGATACGCGAACGCATCGCTGCCCTGATCGCCAGGGAATCCGGCCAGTCACTGGAAAAAGTCACGACAGATATAGACCGCGATTTCTGGATGAGTGCTGCCGAAGCCAAGGAATATGGCCTGGTGTCACGGATTATCATCAATCAAAGTGAACTGTCCTAAGACCCGCCTTTACTGAACAGTTTTCACTGACCAGGCTTTCCTCCCTCAGGATCAGGATATGGCTCGCTGCATAAAGTGAGCCATATTAAGTGAGCCATATCTAAGTGAGCCATGTTTTAGCGTGCCAATCCAGCCAGACTACGGGAGCCAACTAAAGAAGCCAGGTTAAGGGGAGAATTCAACAGCAGCGGCCAAATAGATCACCGCGACGAATCACGCAAGACCGCGATCTTGCTGTTACACCATCTTGCTGATTTGTAGCGCTTGGTGCCGCTTGTATCGCTTGGTACCGCTTGGTACCGCTTCGTGCTGTTGTATCTCATCTTCCCTGAGCTTCGGTGCCAGGTATGCAAACACCAGGTATATCAACAATAGGTAGTACAGCCGGGCGAACGGTGGAAATTCCCGTCCACACGCCCAGTCACTGAAAGTGCGCAATGAAACGAGTATTACGCTGGTTTGCCTGGATTATGCTGGGGCTGCTTGCCCTCATCGCACTGTGCGGCGCACTGTTCGCCTACTTCATTTATTCCCCAACACCCGACCGCCCGGCCTTGTCTGGCGCTGTGCAAAAAGGCAGCATACAAGCAGGCGGCATCAAGCGCACCTACATCAGCTATGTGCCACGCGACCTGCCCAAAGGCGCACCCCTGATACTGGTCATGCACGGCTCAGGCCAAAGCGCAGAAGATATACGCGTAGAAACCGGCTACGGCTTCGAACGCCTCGCCGACCAGCATGGCTTCGCCATCGCCTACCCCGACTCCTACAGCTTTGACTGGAATGATTGCGGCAAAGTCGGCGACTACCAGGTCAATGGCCGCGACATCGACGACGTCGGCTTCCTCAATGCCCTGACCGACAAACTCATCAACGACCTCGGCACCGACAAAACCCGCGTATTCGCCACCGGCGTATCCGCAGGCGGCTTCATGTCACTACGCCTGGCACTGGAATCCCCAAGCCGCTTCCGCGCCGTAGCCGCAGTATCCGCCAGCGTACAAGTGCCGCAAAACTTCCGCTGCAAACCCGCTGGCACAGGCCTAACCTCAGTCATGATCATGAACGGCACCAAAGACCCTCTGGTGCCTTACAAGGGAGGTGAAGTGAACCTGCTAGGCCTGTTCTACAAATGCGGCGACGTACTCAATGCCCGCGCATCAGCACAATATTTCGCAGACCTGAACAAGATCACCGCCACACCCACAGTACAGACGACCACAATATCAGGTGTCGATGTGGAACGCATAAGCTGGAAGCAAAACCCCAAAACCGAAGTCGAACTCGTCGCTATCCACGGCGGTGGGCATGGTTTGCCACAACCCTACTACCGCCGCGCACGCTTGCTTGGTCCGTCGCCGATGGCACCGAATGGGACGGAAATGATTTGGGAGTTTTTTGCGCGGCAGGGGCGGTGAAAGATTTACGCCTGACCGGATAGCCCTTTAATTTTTTCGCACTTTGGCGATGCTGATTGTCACCGCCCGCTACTAAAGAACTTGATACTACATAGGAATAACTGTAAACCCTCCGTCACAGAAAGACGCATTATTTGCTAGGGTTGAAAATAGAACCGTTTTCCAATAATTTCTCCCATGGCTACATGCAATTGAACTAGCTTCCTCTTTTAAGTATTTACTGACCGCAATTTCTTTTTCCTCTGTCGCAAATCTTTTTTCTAATCCAAATCTAATTCCTCTGAGTAAATCAAGAGCCATTGTCCGATATCTATTTCGCAGTTGTAGTATTTCAAAATGTGTAGAGATACGAGTAAAGTCCTCATGCGTCATGTTGTCTGTTTTATTTATGTAAAATTTTAGAAGCAACGCATCGTCAATAATTTTTATCGATAGGGTTAAAAACGTTTCGTCGTGAACTTGATCGAAATACGGATGCAGAAAAAGTGGAGTATTGTTTGATTGACCAGTGACAAGGTCATTCTTTTTGTTGTTGCATGTAAAGCAACATGGAACTAGATTTTGTGGAAATACTGAAAATTCTGGGAATTTTCTTTTAGGTAGATAATGGTCAAGTGAAGCCGTTTGATCTAACTGGCAAAACGGACATACAGCACAACTCCCAATAAAATTTTCACATAACTCGGATAAAGGTTTGGTAGGGACATCAAACGCATGAATTAACGCTTCCGTTTGAGGAGTAGTCAAAGTGATTGCTGTTAGGGCAGTTAAATTACTTGTGTGCTTTAAATAGTTCTCGTATGACTCGAAAACACTAGCTGATATCTCATATAAATGATCTTTTGTTAGATTGCGTTTAGCAGCGTATATTGCGTTGAATACTGCTTTTCCATCGTCATGCGGAGAGCCTAAATAACGCATTTCTATCTTTCGTCTATCAAACTCATTACATATGAACGTGCGGAAAATCCCAATCTTTTCCCGAATTTTTCTTCGATAGTTTCAAGTGAGTGATCTTTTGCAAGAGCGTTTAAGACATCATGCCAGTCTGTAGTTTCATCAGAAAGATTAAAAATATCTTTAGTGATAACACCAATATTTTCACCAAACGTTTCGATTAAAGGTAATGAAACTTGTGACGAGTTCCCAATTCTTCGCAAAATTCTGACATATTTCGATGGAGTTTCTTGAAGTACTACGGGAGAGTGCGTTGAAATAATTGAATATGCGTCGAATTCTTCCATACAAATACGAAAACTATGTAGTAGGGAAGCGAGCAACGGAGGATGCAAATGAGCTTCAGGCTCGTCCATGATCACCAGCATTCGACGTTCTTTCTCCAGTAACGAAGTCAGTTGGGCAACAATAGTTAATACGATTTTATGCCCTGTGCTCAACAATAAGAAGTTTTGATCATCCAATAAACTATTGGCACCTTGGGAAATACCAATTTTTTGAAATGATGCTTCATTGGTTATTGGTGCTAGTATTTTGAGAAATATCTCTTGTCTGCCTTGCTCCCTAATTCGATGAAGTGCCGAAGAATATTCCGCACGTATCTCTCTATGATCTTTCAAGCCATAGATTGGTTCGTTATTGTCAGATCGAATTACTTTTCTCAAACCACAATACGTATAACCAAAAAATCCACCATCAAGATCTAAATGACTTCGCTCTGATTCATCCTGACCAGGTATTTCAAACGTATCGAATGCACTATAAGAGACAACCACAACTCCACCAAAATTGGGCGCCGAGTCAACGAATTTCCCCGTTTCACTTGATAGGAGGTCTTTTTTTCTTTTATATCCATAACCACTGGTTACGGTCGCTAATTTTGAAAGAAGCTGAGTTTTTCCAGTTCCGTTGTATCCAATTACTACATTTATTCGATTTGGGATGTCTGGGGTCGGGTTGAAGTTGAAATTGATGCTTAAATCATTCGCTTCTTTTGAAAGCTTTGTCTGAAAAGTGAAACTTGGTCCAGTTGAGTTATTTCCAATTTCAACTTTAGGGGTGGTGGTGAATAGTTCTGGCGCATCTGAAAG
Organism: Undibacterium sp. TC9W; assembly: GCF_049339865.1. Lineage (NCBI taxonomy): Bacteria > Pseudomonadati > Pseudomonadota > Betaproteobacteria > Burkholderiales > Oxalobacteraceae > Undibacterium > Undibacterium sp. TC9W. The sequence continues at coordinate 302,541 of NZ_JBMPPJ010000008.1, forward strand.
TGCTTGCATAGCTGAAGAAAAGCGAGCTAATGAAAGTTTGAATCCAGCATTCTCTTGAAAATTTTGTTTGAGCTCGATATCAAAAACTACGTCTTTAATTCCTTTTAGGTATTGATTACCGGCGTTTGTCAACGTAGTTGTCGCGTCATTTCATGCTACATGCAGTGATACTTCTGGCTCAATCCGTTCCGGATTAAGCCAGACCTGATTCGCCAACTCCCAATTTCTGGTGTGTTGTGTCCACCG